>CAZRKG010000005.1:0-50886 GCA_964600635.1 uncultured Geobacter sp.
CTTTGATATGGGATTGGAATTACAGCCCCATTACAGCCCTGCCTTTGGGATACTCAACCACCAGATTGTAGTTAATCTCCTGCTTTGCACCGGCAGCAAGTTTAAGCTTCCAGATCAGTGTACCATCTGCCTGCTGCTCATCAGGTTGCGGGCTGGCTTTATCCAGGCTGATTCTGATCTCACTATCCCCCGCCAGAGGCAGTTGATCCTTCAGGTTAATTACCACCGTTTCTTTACGCAGGTTTGTGACAGCCATGCTGACACGGTAGGTCATTTTATTATTGCCAAACAGCCCGGCCTCCTGATGTTGCTTAAAGAGTTCATGTTTGACAAGAATCTGGTCATCGCCACCAAAGGGCAGCAGGAACTTCTCCTTTGATGCAACCAGCTTTAAGTGAGAGCTGCCGGTGAAGGTGTTGCCATTAAAAATACGGATTATGCCAGGCATCAGGGGCCAATCAGCCTTGTTTTCCAGCTCTGCCATCAGGAAGGCACGGCTGGACAGCTTGGGAACAACGGTATACTCAGGCTGTACCGGCAGCTTTTCCATTGCCATCACCGTGCTGTGCTGTCTGTTGTCAGATGGAATACTGACAGCTTCAGGCACCTTGAAGGCGATGCTGGTACCCTCTGTCTGCATCTGGGCAGTCTGGAAATCTGCCTCATACTGTAAGTCAGGGCTGGCTTGTGCAGCAACCATAGGTGCTGCTGCCAGTTTGTTCAGCCGGACTGTCTCCCGTGGAGCAACCGGCATGGGTCGGCTGAAGGCGATCTGCCAGGGGGACAGCAGGGGTGGCGTGCCGCCAGCGGCAGGGCGGGCGGTGGATATGGTCAGGGGTACATTCGGCCAATCCTCGCCAGTCTGCTGACGGATCTGGGCACGGTAGGTCAGCATGGCGGTGCGGCCATCCTCAGCCAGACGGACATCATAGCCAGGTTCCCAGGTGGCCTGACTGACCAGGCTGGTCAGATCAAAGGTCAGGCTGCCTGCCCTGGTGGCATTGACTGCAATTTCAACCGTCTTACTTTCTTTACGCCTGCTGTTGCCGGCTTCCTGTTTTTGTTGTTTCAGGGCATCAATTTCAGCCTGTAGAGCAGTAGCTTTCTGATCCAGTGCCAACTTCTGCTCCGCTACTCTGGTTGTATTGCTGCCCACAAAACTGATTGCATCATTCAGCTCTCCGGCAACAGGCTTGCCTGTGTTCAACTGCTGAGAAACACGGTTGCCCCAACCCAGTTTGATGGAATCAATAAAGCCCTGCTGGGCTTCCAGGCCAGCCTTTTGTGAGAAGATAGTCCCAAGGGTCTGCTCAAGCTGCCTGATCTGCTTATCAAGCTCTCTGATGCGTGGATCAGCACCTTCAGCCAGAAAACTGCGGCTGATCTCAACACTGTTGATGGTGGCTTGGGCAGTACCGCTGGCAGTTACCCGCACAGAATCATCCTGTAACAAAAGTGGCAACTCCCCTATAACCACCAGGTTACCGCCCTGTTTTAGCTGAACTGTTGCCGTGCGTGTTACCTGTGCCCGATCCTGGTAAACGGTGACTGCACTGATGCCGGCCAGGGTGGCCGTCCTGTTGGTGTCTGCCAGGGCCGTTGCTGGTGCCAGTACAGGCAACAAAGCGGACAGGACAGTTATTATCAGCATGGCGGAAATTGATCTTGGTAATAACATGGTGCATAATCTCCCTTTATTGTTGTTAGTAAGCAAAAATCTGCTTTTACTGATGCAAACAATCTAATTCCAATTTCAGATCAAAGATGGATTCCAGGCGGCGAGGAGATCGGCGACGAAGGCGTACAGGCAGTACGTTGAGAAGCCGATGACGAGCCAACGAAGAAGACACTTTGATATGGAATTGGTATAACATAACAATTCTTCATTTATCCAGACTGGAGATACCTTTGATGGACCTGTCTTTTCTAACCAATACACTAAGTGATGCCCAGACTGTCATGAATGCCCTGTTTATCCTTGTTCTGGCTGCACTAGTGGGACTTCTTGGATACCTGATCCTGTTTAAGGTGCTGTTTGCACTGACAGTGGGCCAGGACAGCCCATTACAGACAAATCTGCTTAAACGCTGCCGCACTCCTTCAAAGATCATGCTGCCGCTTCTGGCCATGCACATGGTACAGCCCTACCTTGGCCTTGCACCAGGTACCTTGCAGCTTATACGGCATATTGGCAGTCTGTTGCTGATTACGATAATTGCCTGGTTGCTGGTAGCCAGTATTCTGGGGATTCGGGATCTGCTGCTGGAACATTATGATGTTGCTGATGGCAATGTAAAGTCCAGGGCAATGTCAACCCAGGTGATTATGCTGGTCAGGCTGTCGGTTGTGATTGTGACCTCACTGGCCGGTGCCACCATGTTGATGACATTTGATGCTGTACGTCAGGTGGGGGTAAGCCTGCTGGCATCTGCCGGTGTGGCCGGTATTGTGATCGGTTTTGCAGCCCAGAGAAGCCTGGCAGCTTTGCTGGCTGGCATCCAGATCGCCATTACACAGCCGATCCGTCTGGATGATGTGCTGTTTCTTGAAAACGAGTGGGGCTGGGTGGAGGAGATTACCCTGACCTATGTGGTGGTCAGAATCCGTGACCTGCGAAGATTAGTGTTGCCGGTTACATATTTTCTGGAGACACCTTTTCAGAACTGGTCCCGTTCTTCTTCAGAGCTGATGGGTATTGTGTATATTTATTGCGATTACCGTGTACCGGTTGATATTTTACGGGCCGAGCTGGAGCGGATTGTGGCGGCCACCCCACTATGGGATGGCAACTTCTGTCGACTGATGGTGACCGATGCCAGTGAAAGAACCGTGCAGTTACGGGCAATGGTCAGTGCAGCCGATGCCATGTCTGTCTTTGAACTCAGCAGCCATGTGCGTGAAAAGCTGATTGATTTCCTTCAACGTAAGCATCCTGAAAGTCTGCCCAGGTTAAGGACAGAGCTGGAAGGGGTTGTTCCAGTTCCAACACCTGTAATGTAATAAAACACGTAATAATCTTGAAAAAAATGCCGTACCCATTGCATTTAAGGCCAATTTATGTTTAATTTAGTACATATTTAATACAGCGTTTAGCAGCTTTATCATTCCATACTCTGTTGTTAAAAATATCATTCTGTTAATGCTGGAGGCACTTTCCAGCAAAAGCTTAAAATGGAGGAGCAACCTATGCAAAACCAAACCAGCCGTCTGCCACGCACAGCTACCATCATGCTGGCACTTGTCTTTGTATGCCTTGCAACCAGCATTGCTATTGCTGCCGACTTTATCAGTATTGGCCGTGATACTGTGAACATCAGGGAAAAGCCGACTACAGACTCTGCCAGACTATGGGAATTAAGCCGTGGCTATCCTCTACAGGTGGAACAACGTGAAGGTGAGTGGCTGAAGGTCAGGGATTATGAAGAAACCCTTGGCTGGGTACTGGGATCGCTGACCAGCAAAACAGCCCACAGGGTTATAAATAGTACTAATGTAAACCTGCGTAGTGGTCCTGCCACCAACACCAGGCGAATGGGTAAGCTGGATAAGGATGAGATTGTTCAGACCCTGGAAAATCAGGGGGAGTGGACAAAGATTAAGCGGTCTAACGGAACCGTGGGCTGGGTGGCCAAGCGGTTCACCTGGGGCTGGTAATTCCAATTCCATATCAAAGCGTCTTCTTCGTTGGCTCGTCATCGGCTTCTCAACGTACTACCTGTACGCCTTCGTCGCCGATCTCCTCGCCGCCTTGCACCGATCTTTGATATGGAATTGGAACAAAAACTTCTAGCCTTGCTGCCTTAAAACAAAAACAGCGGCTACCGATAGACGGTTAGCCGCTGTTTTTGTAGTTGTGTATATTTGTAACTGTTCTGGTGTTTATTCCGTAAAGCTTTTCAGCTTTTTGCTGCGGCTGGGGTGGCGTAACTTTCTGAGTGCCTTGGCCTCAATCTGGCGGATCCTTTCACGGGTAACATCAAAATCCTGCCCAACTTCTTCCAGGGTATGGTCGCTTTTCTCACCAATACCAAATCGCATCCGTAAAACTTTCTCTTCCCTTGGCGTAAGTGTCGACAGCACCCTGGCAGTCTGTTCGGACAGGTTGTTCATGATCACAGCTTCCAGCGGATTGACCACGCCCTTATCTTCAATAAAATCCCCCAGGTGTGAATCTTCCTCTTCACCGATCGGAGTTTCCAGGGAGATCGGCTCCTTGGCGATTTTAAGAACCTTGCGGACTTTATCCAGCGGTAACTGCATCCGTTCTGCAATCTCTTCAGGAAGCGGCTCACGTCCATTTTCCTGCACCAGTTGTCGTGTGGTTCGGATCAGCTTGTTGATGGTTTCAATCATATGCACCGGAATCCTGATGGTGCGGGCCTGATCTGCAATGGCACGGGTAATTGCCTGGCGGATCCACCAGGTGGCATAGGTGGAAAACTTGTATCCACGCTGGTACTCAAACTTATCCACCGCCTTCATCAGGCCGATGTTCCCTTCCTGAATCAGATCCAGAAACTGCAAGCCACGGTTAGTGTATTTTTTTGCAATGGATACCACCAGCCGCAGGTTAGCCTCAATCAGCTCTGCCTTGGCCTGCTTGGCTTTACGTTCACCGGCCCTGATGGCCATTATGGCTCTGGCCAGTTCTCCGGCTTTAAAGCCAGACTCCTGTTCCACCATCAGCAGCTTTCTGGATGCCCGTGTCAGACGGTCCTCCACTTTTACCAGTTGATCATCATCCAGTTTCAGGGGTTTCAGGGCAGCAGATCCCTTCACCTCATCCAGCTTGTACTTTTCCAGCAGTTCGGTCAGCTTATCTGGAGGCACCAGACTTTGCAGTTCAACCAGCTTGTTCTTGATCCGGTTAACCTTGCCGGAAAGGGATTTAAGGCGGTCAGCAATTCTAGTGATATGTACATCTTTCAGGTGCAGATCCCGCAACTGTCTGGTCAGAAGCTCTCTGATTTCCTGTAACTGTTCATTTATTTCCTTTTTCTTTGCTGCTGATCTGGCCTTTTCCAGTGCTGTAAGCAGCTCATTAGCCTTTTTCTCATTAACTGCAATGGCATCCAGGCTTTCCAGCAGACGGATCTTTGGCAGGTCTGCATCCACCTCTTCAGGTTCCAGATCCATGTCTGCATCAGGATCTGGATCTTCGTCTATATCCTTTGTAATTTCAGCCGGATTGATTTCGCCATTGCGTAGCTTTTCTCCCAGTACCAGCACTTCTTTAACCGTGATAGGGGTGTTAAGTATGATACAGGCGACCTCGTTTTCTCCATCTTCAATCCGTTTGGCAATTTCCACTTCTCCTTCACGGGTAAGGAGGGAAACAGAACCCATTTCACGCAGGTACATCCTGACCGGATCACTGGTGCGTCCAATGCTGCCCGGCTCAAATTCAACCTCTTCAGCCTCGCCTTCAGGTTCTTCCTCCCCTTCATCCAGGTCCGATTTAATCTTGGGCAGTTTGACCTTCTGGGCTGATTCTACAATTTCAATATCCATATCTCCAAACAGGCCAATAACATCATCCAGTTGATCTGTTGCCATGTCTGGTGGCAGCATATCATTGACTTCATCCAGGGTCAGGTATCCTTTGTCCTTGCCCATATCAATTAACTGTTTAACTTCGCTTGAACTTTTTTTGCTCATATTTATATTGCCCTTTATCTGAATTTATAAAACATGGTCAATTGTTATAGCGTAGATTTCTGATCTCGCAACCTGTCTGCTGTTTTTAACAGTTCCAGATATTCTGTGCTATCTGGAGACAGGGTGGCCAGTCTGCTGGCAATCTGCCCTAACTGACTGGTTTTATGCCGTTTCTGTTGTTGCAGACATTGTCTTAATGCAGTTCGCCAATCAATGTCATTTATGCGGTGTTCCTGAACAGACAGACGTGAAACAAGCATCTTGTCTGCATCATGTTCCAGTTGGGACATGATCAGTGGCCAGATCTGATCTTCCTCCTCCAGTTCCTGGTTGGCGGCGTTCAGAATTGTGGCTGCAAGCGGCAGATAATGCTGATCAAACAGTTGTTCCAGATCCAGGGTTTCTATCTCAAGGCGTGCCTCAGGATAGTTAATCAGCAACAGCAGCATGGTTTCCTGGGTCTGGGCAATAATATCCCCTCGGACAGGTCTGGTTCCCGTATTCTTCTGTTGATCTACAGGTTGCAAGGCATCCTGTTTCTGACCTGCAAGTCGCTTGCGGAAGGACTGGGGATCAAGATTAAGCAGACGGCAGATCTCCTTCTGGTACAGATCCCGTTCAACCGGATCTTTAATCTTCTGGTAGCGAGGAACGATCTCATCCATCAGGCGAACTTTGCTATCAACACTGTCTGGCGGATTTTTGGCAAGCAGCCAGTGCAGAAACTGTTCAAAGGCTGGCTTGGCAGCTTCCACCCGCTGCTGAAAATCCTCTGCTGAGTTGTTCTGCAAAAAGCTGTCTGGGTCCTCTCCCTGGGGCAGACTGATTACATAGGCCGGTATTGCTTGTTCCAGACAGAGTTCCATCGCCTTGACAGTGGCTTTGCGGCCAGCATTGTCGCTGTCAAACAGCAGGCAGATCCGTTGGGCATGTTTTTTTAACAGGTTGATATGGCCATCGGTCAGGGCTGTTCCACAGGTGGCAACAGCATTGCAGATGCCGGCTCTGTAAAGTGCCAGATGATCAAAATAGCCTTCAACTATAATGGCGGTGCCGCTTTGCCGGATTTCACGCAGGGAAAGGTCTATACCGAACAGTACGCTACTTTTGCGGTAAAGGGGCGATTCCGGGCTGTTGATATATTTAGGCAGACTGTCATCCAACACACGTCCTGCAAAGCCGATTGGATGCCCCTGTCTGTCCCTGATCGGAAAGATCAGGCGGTTATGCAGCAGATCGTACCAGCCCCGATCTCCCTTGCGGATTATCCCCAGTTTCTCTGCCTGTTCAAGAGGCAGGCTGCGGTTTTTAAGGTAATCTGTCAGCCTGTTTCTGTTTGGTGAAGCAAAGCCCAGACCGTATGTTGCAGCAAGATCATCCTGTACACTGCGTTTTTGCAGGTAGTTTCTGGCAACTGATGCCTCTGGATGTTGCAGCAGGTTTGTACGGTAATGCTGGGCAGTTGCCAGCAGTATGGCCCGTTGTTGCTCCCGTTCAGTCTTCTGACGCTGTTCAGCCTCTGTAAGGGGGCGGTCATCAATGGTAATTCCGGCACGTGCTGCCAGTTTGCGTAACGCCTCAGGAAAACTGATCCCCTCTATCCTCATGATAAAGTTGTATATGTCACCGCCAGCCCCACAACCAAAGCAGTGGAAGATCTCACGGGCAGGGTTAACGTTAAATGAAGGGGTTTTTTCACCATGAAAGGGACACAGGCCAACAAAGTTGGAGCCGCTACGCTTTAATGCAACGTATTCTCCAATAATGTCTGCAATGGCAAGCCGTTCTGCTACTTCTCTGACTGTTTCATTGCGGCTCATGGTGACAGAGTTCTCCGAAATTAAATCTGTATTTGACAGGGGATGGGCAGAGACAACAAATGGGGCTTCCTGACGAAAGCCCCATTGTGATTACTAAGTACTATTTAGCCTTTTGAACTGCCTAGCGTAGTAGTTAGTCCATCATCTTGCGTTGCTTTTTGAGTGCCCGTTTACGGGCAGCAATGGCCTTCTTCTTACGCTTGATGCTTGGTTTTTCATAATGCTCACGCTTGCGAACTTCTGAGAGAATTCCGGCTTTTTCACACTGCTTTTTGAATTTCTTCAGAGCGAGATCAAATGGCTCGTTTTCACGAATACGTACTCCTGGCATCCATCATCACCCCTCTCTTTTGTAAATTTTACTACTAAGCCAAGATATATTTGGAAAGTTGAATACTATACCAGAAAAACTTTTGTTGTCAAACAGGATGTCATATTAACGGGAAGCTTTTTCAGCCAGTCCTGAAATGCCGAAGCGGCGGGCCAGTTCCTGCCAGACAGTATCAGGATTCTGGCCGTGGGCTGCCAGCAGTACAAGCCAGTGGTACAACAGATCCGCTGATTCATAAATCAGTTCCTGGCTGTTACCGCCCTTACCTGCAATGACCACCTCGGTTGCTTCTTCCCCGACTTTCTTCAGGATTTTGTCGATTCCTGCATTTAACAGGCTGGCGGTGTAGGAGCTGTCGCTATCTGCTGATTTTCTGGACAGAATGACCTGGTAAAGCTGGTCAAGTATATGTTGTTCCTTGCTCTCCATCTTTAGTCCAGTCTGACGGCAATGCCACGGCTACGCAGATACTGTTTGGCTTCCTGAATTGTATGTTGCCGGAAGTGAAAGATCGATGCAGCCAGGCAGGCATCGGCACCGGCCACTGCAAAGCCATCATACAGATGTTCCAGACTGCCAACTCCACCGGAGGCAATCACCGGTATGGAAACAGCATCCGCAATGGCTTTGGTAAGACCGAGGTCATAGCCATCTTTTGTACCATCACGGTCCATGCTGGTTGGTAACAGCTCACCGGCACCAAGGGCTTCCATCTGCACAGCCCATTCTACAGCATCAATACCGGCTGGCTTTTTGCCACCGTGGGTGTAGATCTCCCAACGTTCCTCACCAGGCTTTTTTCTGGCATCTATGGCGACTATGATCTGTTTCGACCCAAAGGCTTCTACAGCCTCACGTACAAAGTCAGGTCGGCTGACGGCAGCACTGTTAATGGAGACCTTGCTGACACCGGCTTCCAGCAGTCTGCGAATATCCTCAACTGTTCGGATACCACCCCCCACTGTCAGAGGCACATTTATCTGCTCCACTGTGCGGCGTACCAGATCTACCATGGTATCACGGCCATCATTGGTGGCATTTATGTCCAGAAATGCCAACTCATCGGCCCCCTGCTTGTTATAGGCCGCTGCTATCTCCACCGGATCACCTGCATCGCGTAGCTCAATAAACTGCACGCCTTTGACTACACGTCCTTCGGCAACATCAAGACAGGGAATGATTCGCTTGTTTTGCATTGTTTTCGGCTCCTTTTGTTGGTGGGTTGATGGACAGGTAAGGGTTGTATTTGAGATCAGGTGTTTGTACTGGTCAGCCTGATTGCCTCACTAAGGTCTATTGCTCCTGTGTAGATTGCTTTGCCGGTGATTGCTCCAGTTACGCCGCTGGATTCAATTGCCATCAGGTTTTTAATATCGGCCAGAGATGATACCCCGCCAGATGCAATAACCGGAATATTGATCGCTTCAGCCAGTGCCCTGGTTGCCTCTATATTGGGGCCGGACATCATGCCATCGCGGCTTATATCAGTGTAGATAATTGCAGATACACCGCAGTCCTCAAACCTGCGGGCCAGATCTGTGGCTGTAATATCGGTCAGCTCTGCCCAGCCCTGTACCGCTACTTTGCCGTTTCTGGCATCAATTCCCACCACGATTCTGCCAGGAAACCGTTTGCAGGCTTCAACCACCAGTTGGGGGTTACGTTGGGCCGCTGTACCGATGATAACCCGTGAAATCCCCAGTGACAGGTAGGCTTCAATGGTGGCTATATCCCTGATGCCACCACCCAGTTGAGCTGGTATATTGAGAGACTTTATGATCGCCTCAATTGCAGCTTTGTTTTTTGGCTCACCTGCAAATGCCCCATCCAGATCCACAAGATGCAGTAGTTCTGCACCAGCCTGTTGCCATTTAAGTGCCTGTTCAGCCGGACTATCAGAAAATACAGTGTCACGGTGCATTTCACCTTGTTCCAGACGAACACATTTGCCTTCTTTTAAGTCTATGGCGGGAATAATAATCATTTAACGTCCTTTTGCACTAAACTTAACGGATTCCATGCTTAATCAGATGGGGGGCATACTTTTTATCCTGGCCTTTGATATGTTCCATTAGCCATTTCTGTAGGAAATCAATAATATCCTGTGATAATACGGTCTCTCCACTCTGATATTTTCCGATCAGATCAACCACCTGATCCACCAGTGTTTTGTGCATCTGCTTGTGTTTTTCAGTTTCAGTGTAGCCGGTCTTATCAAAAGCCCTTTCCTCTTCAGCAAAGTGGTTAACTGTGTAGTCGGCCAACCCTTTAAGAATATTGCTGATGGCTTCTTTGCTCCGTTTTTGCTGCATTGCATCATGCAGCTCGTTAATCATGTTGAAAAGTACTTTGTGCTGATCATCAAAGGTTCTGATGTTGGTGTTGAAGCTGTCATCCCAGACAAGAGCACTGGCCAGCCTGAAGTTGCCAACCAACTGATGCAGGTCATCAACCTGTTGGGCCAGTTTGACGGTGGCCTCTGTGGTGCCACGGGCACTGGCAACGTTATTAGAGACAATCTCTGTTATCTGATGGATATTACTGGTGATCTCATTGGTGGTGGCGGTCTGCTCTTCTGCTGCGGTGGCTACCTGATTAATCTGATCTGAAACTTCATCAATCATAAACAGGATTTCATCCAGGGCAGCACCAGAGCTGGTGGTGCCTGCTGTGCCACGCTTAACCTCTTCCACCCCTTCGTACATGGAATCAACGGCAGATTTTGTTTCATGCTGGATGGTCTTGATCATGCCTGCGATTTCCTGGGTAGCCCTGGTGGTACGTTCTGCCAGGGCACGGACTTCATCGGCAACCACAGCAAATCCTCTACCCATCTCACCTGCCCGTGCCGCTTCTATGGCTGCGTTCAGGGCCAGCAGGTTGGTCTGGTCGGCAATATCCTCAATGGTGCCAACAATGGCACCAATCTGATCAGAGCGTTGCCCCAGCCCTTCTACTGTATGTGATGACTGTATGACACGGCTGGCGATATTTTCCATAATGGAGGCACCACTGCGGACAGTGTTGGCACCGGCCTTGGTCCTTGTGGTGGCCTGACGGGAGTTTTCAGCGGCGGTAAGACAGTTGCGGGCTATATCTGCCGATGTTGCCGCCATCTCTTCACTGGCAATTGCAATAGTACCAGCCTGCATGGCAACCTCTTCTGCAGCAGCAGCCATTGCATTGGTGGTGTTCTGCACCAGGTTGACAGAATCCCTTACAAGATCAGCCACTGAGAAAAACTTACGCATGGCCTTGTTGATGTCATTCATCATTGCATTAAAAGAACTGCCAAGACGGGCGATCTCGCCGGAGCCTGCTCCATTTACACGGATTGACAGATCACCGGCAGCGGCTTTTTCCATGGCAGCTACAATGTTATCCAGGGGCTTGAACGCCTGCTTGCATAAAATCCACAATATAACTGTGGAACCTGCCATGAGTAACAACCCGATCAGAGCGGCTGTCAGCCAGTTACCGTCTTTGTTAAACAGCGTCAAACCAATGACAGCTACCAGAACAATTAAAAGGTTGCCTGATATTATACGACCTGTAAATGACATCCGCTGCCTCTCTGTGTGCTAGGCCAGCTTGCTGAAGTCAGCAATCCTGCCAAACATCCGGTTGATGCTGGTCAGCAGTGCCAGCCGGTTTTTACGGACAGCCTGATCTTCAGCCATCACCATGACTGCATCAAAGAAGGCATCCACCGCCCATTTAAGACCGGCAATCTCTGCCAGAGCCTGCTCGTACTGGTGGTCAGCCACCTTCTGACTGGTCTTCTTGCTGGTTTCTTGCAACACATTGTAAAGGGTATGCTCGGTCTCATCCTCAAGCAGGGCCAGCTCCACAGTTTCATCAACCCCGTCCTTAACAATGTTGCAGACCCTCTTGAAGGTTGCGGTAAGGGCCTGGAAGTCATCCCGTTTGCGGAAGTTGTCAAGTGCATGTATCCGTGTTGCACAATCAGCCAGGTCATCAAACCCTGCGGCAACACAGGCTTCCACAACATCTGACTGGCGTGTGGCTGAAAGAAGATTTGCAAAACGGCCACGGAAGAATTCCATCAGCTCTGTCTTTACCTGATCCGCAGGTCTGGTCAGCTTGTCAGCCAGCAGTGCCAGTGCATTGTCGATTAATACCGATAATGACAGCTTGTAACCTCTGTTCTGAATAATGCTGATAATGCCGATGGTTGCACGACGCAGGGCATAGGGGTCTGCGGCACCAGTGGGGATCAGCCCCACACTGAAACAGCCGCAGATGGTGTCCAGTTTGTCGGCAATGGAAACAAAGGCGGCAATATCGCTGCCTGGCAGCTTTCCCCCAGCCTGGGTGGGGTAGTAATGCTCGGCAATGGCGTTGGCAACTTCCTGCTGTTCACCATCATGCAGGGCATATTCACGCCCCATAATTCCCTGAACTTCCGGAAACTCACCCACCATGCCAGTGACCAGATCAGCCTTGCAGAGGAAGGCGGTACGTAAAACCTGTTCCTTGACTGACGGGTTAAGTTGGTCTGCCAACTGCCCGGCCAGGGTTTTGAACCGCTCCATTTTTTCATAGGATGTTCCCAGCTTTTGCTGGTAGACAACTGCTTTAAGGGATTCTACCCGGCTTTCAAGGCTTACCTTGCGATCTTCATCAAAGAAGAAACGGGCATCGGATAAACGTGCCCTTAGTACCCGTTCATTCCCCTTTACAACAACAGCCGGATCTTCCGCCACTGTGTTGGGTATGGTGATAAAGTGGGGCAGCAGTTTGCCCTCTTTATCCACAACCGAGAAATAACGCTGGTGGGAACGCATGGAGGTGATCAGCACCTCCTTTGGTACCACCAGAAATTCTGACGGAATATCGCCAATGACGGCACTGGGGTATTCCACCAGATAGGTTATCTCATCCAGCAGCCCGTTGTCTTCCAGCAGCTCACCGCCGGCAGCACTGGCCAGTCTGGTGGCTTCGGACAGAATAATATCTTTACGCCGGTCCTGATCCACAATTACAAAATGGCGACCACACTCACTAAGATACTGGGTATAGCTCTGCACCACAAAACTTCGGTTTGCCATAAAGCGGTGGCCGTGGGAGATGTTACCGCTTGTGATCGGCCCGAAGCTTAATGGGATGATCTCTGACCCCAGCAAGGCGACAATCCAGTGAACAGGACGTGCAAAGCGGATCTCAAGGTCAGCCCAACGCATTGATTTTTTAAAGGGAATGGCAGCAATCATCCGTGGCAGTACCTCGGACAGGATAGAGACGGTGGAGCGTCCGGTCTCCCTTTTGGTGACTGCCAGATACTCACCTTTGTCAGTGGAAACAACCTGTAATTCATCAACAGTAACACCCTGACCTTTGGCAAAACCTTCTGCTGCCCGGGTTGGTTTGCCACCGGCATCAAAGGCGGCCTTTTTTGATGGCCCCATTGCGGTCAGTTCTGCATCGGGTTGTACCTCTGGTAAACCGGTGATATGTAGCACAAGGCGGCGGGGGGTGCCCAGGGTGTTGATCTTGTCATAGCAGAGTCTGGCAGACTCAAACTCTTTTCTGGCCATTTCTTCCAATGAAGCCAGGGCTTTGGGTACAAATCCGGCAGGAATCTCTTCAGCACCTATTTCCAGCAGCAGATCCTGTGACATTAGTGCTTACCCCCTTTCAGCATTGGATACCCCAGCCGTTCACGCTGACGCACATACCCTTCGGCACAGAGTCTGGCCACATTACGGACACGACCGATGTATGAGGCCCGTTCTGTGACTGAAATAGCACCACGGGCATCCAGCAGGTTAAAGGTGTGGGAGCATTTCATTACAAAATCATAGGCAGGGAAGACCAGATCCTTTTCTGCCAGCCGGATGCACTCTTTTTCGTACTTGCCGAACAGCTCCAGCAGCAGGGAAACATCAGCTTCTTCAAAGTTGTAGGTGGAAAACTCCACCTCGGTCTGGTGGTGAATATCTCCATATTTAACACCATTGACCCATTCCAGGTCATAGACATTATCAACTCCCTGAAGGTACATGGCGATCCGCTCGCAACCATAGGTTATTTCAGAGGAAACCGGTTTCAGATCAATACCTCCGGCCTGTTGGAAGTAGGTGAACTGAGTGATTTCCATCCCATCCAGCCATACCTCCCAACCCAGCCCCCAGGCTCCCAGTGTTGGAGATTCCCAGTCATCTTCAACAAAACGGATGTCATGCTGGTTGGGATTTATGCCAAAGCTACGCAGGCTGTTAAGATAAAGGTCAAGAATGTTTGTGGGAGAGGGCTTCATAATTACCTGAAACTGGTAGTAATGTTGCAGCCGGTTGGGGTTTTCGCCGTAGCGACCATCGGTTGGGCGACGAGAAGGCTCTACATAGGCTACATTCCAGGGTTCCGGCCCCAGTACACGCAGGAAGGTGGCAGGGTTAAAGGTGCCGGCACCCTTTTCTGTATCGTAAGGCTGCTGGATTACACAACCCTGCCCGGCCCAGTAGTTCTGAAGCGAAAGTATCAGGTCTTGAAACGTCATGGTCTTCCCTCGGTATTATATTTGAATGTCTGGCTGTTTTATATCATTTAAGTTTATGGCGGGCAGTTGGCACACATGGATTTAAACAGGTTTGTGCTGAGATAGCGATCCCCACGATCTGGAATAATAACTACAATGCTGCCATGATCCAGTTTCTGGGCCAGTTGAATTGCACCGGCCATTGCTGCTCCCCCTGACATGCCACAGAAAATCCCCTCCTGGGATGCCAACTGGCGTGAAGTTTCAAAGGCGGTGTCATCATCGATCACCATCTTCTGCCAGAGCATGGTCTCATCATAAATGGCCGGCACAATGGCTTCTTTCATGTTTTTCAGCCCTTGTATGGCATGGCCCAGGTTTGGCTCAATGCCAACTATCTTCACATGGGAGGCTTGTCTGGCAAAAAAAGCAGCGGTACCCATCAAAGTACCGCCAGTACCCATGCCAGCCACAAAATGGGTGATTTTGCCGGCAGTCTGGCTAAGGATTTCAGGGCCAGTGGTCAGTTCGTGGGCCAGGGGATTGTTGGGATTATCGTATTGGTTAGGCATGTAGTAGCGTCCAGGCTCTTCTGCCAGGATTTTGTGTGCCAGGCGGATGGCACCATCGGTTTTTTCACAGCCAGGGGAAAGTACAATTTCAGCACCATAGGCTTCCAGAATGCTGCGTCGTTCCATGCTGACACAGGCCGGCATGGTCAGTTTAATTCGATAGCCACGGGCAGCGGCCAGCATGGCCAGGGCTATTCCGGTATTGCCTGATGTTGGTTCCAGAATGATCTTGTCAGTTGTCAATTCTCCCGCTGCCTCAGCAGCAAGAATCATCTGCCTGGCTGGTCTGTCCTTGACAGAGCCGCCTGGGTTATTGCCTTCCAGCTTGGCCAGAATCTTGACGTTGGGATTAGGGTTGATTTTACTGATTGCTACCAGCGATGTGTTGCCAATGGCATCGAAAAGTGCTTGTCCGTACATTTGAGTAGGTTTCCTGTTCTGGTGCTTTGCAGCTATCTAAAGAGCTGATATTTATATCCCGTTTCGACACGGAGGGTCAAGTTGTTCTTACGATAATATCTGTTGACAGCAGCCACATGATATGATTATTGTTCCTGACTTCCTGAGACCCAAATCCATTCCGCAAGGATATTTAATCCAGCCAGTAAAAATCTCCATGCTTAAAAAGCCAAATAACGCAAAGTAGCAAAGTGCCATTATTTATTATTTAAGTATACGAGCAGTACCAATTTGGAGGCCCTGTTCAGCAAGCAGGAGCAATAATCTGAATATCTGAAACAGACTGATCAACCTGAAATAATTTTACTGCATTCCCACTTATGGCAGTTTTCATTAATACCAGGTCAGCCATACGGTGCTGTTCTGGCATGTTGTCCAAATCCCACCATCAGGAGTACCACAGCGTGAATCTTCAGGAGTTGAAGAAAAAGAAAATTAATGAAT
Organism: uncultured Geobacter sp.; assembly: GCA_964600635.1. Lineage (GTDB taxonomy): Bacteria > Desulfobacterota > Desulfuromonadia > Geobacterales > Pseudopelobacteraceae > Trichlorobacter. The sequence continues at coordinate 15,784 of CAZRKG010000005.1, forward strand.
TAAACAGTATTGCCCGCAGCCTTAATATTGAAGGAGCTTCAGGACTACGTAAGCAGGACCTGATCTTTGCCATCCTTAATGCCCAGACAGAGCAGAATGGCACCATAAATGGCGAGGGTGTGCTGGAAATCCTTCAGGATGGTTTTGGTTTCCTGCGGGCACCGGATTACAACTATCTGCCAGGGCCGGATGACATCTATGTTTCCCCCAGTCAGATCAGGCGTTTCAACCTGCTTACCGGTGATACCATTTCCGGCCAGATCAGGCAGCCTAAAGAGGGCGAGCGTTATTTTGCACTGCTGAAGGTTGAAAGGATCAATTTTGAGCCGCCTGAGTCAGCACGGGATAAGACCCTGTTTGACAACCTGACCCCACTGTATCCCGAATCAAAACTGAAGTTGGAGACAGCACCGGATAACTACGGTATGCGGGTAATGGAGCTGGCATCTCCGGTGGGTAAAGGGCAACGTGGACTGATTGTGGCACCACCCCGTACTGGCAAGACGATGCTGATCCAGAACATTGCCAACTCCATTGCAGAAAACCATCCTGAAGTTTACCTGATTGTCCTGCTGATAGATGAACGCCCTGAAGAAGTAACAGATATGCAGCGTTCTGTTAAAGGGGAAGTGATTTCATCCACCTTTGATGAACCGGCCACCCGCCACGTACAGGTGGCTGAAATGGTAATTGAGAAGGCAAAACGGCTGGTGGAACATAAAAAAGATGTGGTGGTGTTGCTGGATTCAATCACCCGTCTGGCCAGAGCATATAATACTGTGCTGCCACCATCGGGCAAGATCCTGACCGGTGGCGTGGATGCCAATGCCCTGCAAAAGCCAAAACGGTTCTTCGGTGCTGCCCGTAATATAGAAGAAGGTGGTTCACTGACAATTATTGCCACTGCCCTGGTGGATACCGGCAGCAAGATGGATGAGGTGATCTTTGAGGAGTTCAAGGGTACCGGTAACATGGAGGTACATCTTGATCGCCGTCTGGTTGAAAAGCGTACCTTCCCTGCCATTGATATTAACAAGTCCGGTACACGCAAGGAAGAACTGTTGATAGATAAGGCCACACTGAACCGGATCTGGATCCTTCGCAAGATCCTGCACCCGATGAATGTGGTGGATTCAATGGAGTTTCTGCTGGACAAGTTATCGGAAACCAAAACCAACCAGGACTTTATTGATTCCATGAGCAAGTAGAAAACAGTTGAGTTTTTTACATAACAGTAAGATAATAACCAACTTTTAGATTTGACAAACCAGCGGCTTTATTGACGAGCTGCAATTCATCAGGAGGCAATAAATGAAAGAAGGAATCCACCCTGAATACCATGAAGTAACCATTACCTGTGCCTGTGGCAACAGCATCCAGACAAGTTCCACCAGGAAGGAAATCACAACTGAGATCTGCTCTGCCTGCCATCCATTTTTCACTGGAAAGCAGAAGCTGGTTGATACTGCCGGACGTGTTGAAAGATTCATGAAGCGTTACGGCAAGGCTTAACTAAAAGCCTGTATCCACACAAGGGGGATGTGTCTTTTTCAGGCACGATCCCCCTTTTTGTATCATGGCCTTGCAACATTCCACGACGGTAACCATATTGTGAGGACAGTATGAAAATAGAATTACTGCACCATACCCCGGAACCGGAACGTACAGTGGCACTGGCTGCCAGGCTTTGCTACTCTCCAGCCAACCTGGAGCAGTTACAACAGCAGGTTGAAGATGGCGACAACAGCCAGTTTGTGGATAAGATCATGTCCCTGGGGCACCACTCAGTACTGGAACATGCCTCTTTTACCTTTGGAGTAGAAGGGATCTCGCGGGTTACGTCCCACCAGCTTGTCCGGCACAGACTGGCATCCTATTCACAGCAATCCCAGCGTTACGTATCCCATGTTGACCGTTTTAATGCTGTCACACCTCCTTCGGTTATGGCGGATGAAGAGGCAAGGCGGATCTTTGATTTCACAGTAGGGGTAATACACCAGGCATACAAGCAACTGGTGGAGATGGGTATACAACCGGAGGATGCCCGCTATCTGCTGCCCAATGCCACTGAAACCAGAATCATCATCACCATGAATGCCCGTGAGCTGATGCACTTTTTCAGGCTGCGTTGCTGTATGCGTGCCCAGTGGGAGATCAGAAGCATGGCTGTAACCATGCTGATGCTGGCTAAAAAGGTGGCACCAAACATATTCCGTGATGCTGGGCCTGGCTGTTTGACCGGCCCCTGCCCGGAAGGAAAACTGACCTGCGGACAGAAAACAGAAGTCCGCAAGCAGTTCAGGAGCCTTGCTTAAAATGGAAAAAATAAATATCGGAGGACAGGCAGTACTGGAAGGGGTTATGATGCGTGCCCCCAGGGCGATGGCCATAGCGGTCAGGCGGCCCAATGGTGAAATTGTGGTCAGGCGTGAAGCCATGCCGCCACTTTCAGAACGCTACCCGATTGTGAAACTGCCACTTTTGCGAGGTACGGTGGCCCTGTTTACTTCGCTTGTATTGGGGATAAAGGCCCTCAACTTTTCAGCCAACGAAGCGATGGAAGAGGAGCAGGATGAAGATGGCAATGTCAAAAAAGAGGAACTGACCTCATTGGCCTTGGCAGGCACAATGGCGGCAGCCTTTGGTTTTGGCATATTACTATTCTTTTTTCTGCCGCTATACCTGACCAAACTGCTGGTGCCGATCATTGGTGACCACAACCTGATCTTTAACCTGGTGGACGGGGTAATCCGGGTGATTGTATTCCTGATCTATATCTGGTCCATTGCCAGGATGAAGGATATTCAACGTGTCTTCCAGTATCACGGTGCAGAACACAAAACCATCTATGCCTTTGAGGCTGGTGCAGAGCTGCTGCTGGAAAATGTTAAAGGTTTCAGCCGTCTGCATCCCCGTTGTGGTACCAGCTTTCTTCTGATCGTAATGCTGGTCAGTATCGGAGTTTTCTCACTGATTCCAAAGGCATGGCCCTTTGTTTACAAGGCACTGTCCCGCGTGGTGCTGTTGCCGCTGATTGCCGGTATCTCCTATGAATTCCTCAAATGGAGTGCAAAGTATGAGTGTCATCCTCTGGTACGGTTGGTAATTTCCCCTGGCCTGGCCTTGCAACGCCTGACCACCCGCGAGCCGGATGATGACCAGTTAGAGGTGGCGATCCGCTCTGTAAAGGAAGCCCTGGAAGAAAACGGCGGATATGCAGATGACCGGATTGTGGTCTGAGTGGAGATGGATATGTTCAACAGAATAAAGGATTTTGAGATCAGATTTCAGGAGCTAGATGCGTTACTTTCAGACCCTGCCATAATTTCCAATCAGGCGGAATTTCGCAAACTTTCCCGTGAACACTCAGATCTGTCCCCACTGGTTGAAGCCTACCGGCGTTACAGCAAGGTGCTGACAGAGCAGGAAGATAACAAATTGCTGCTGTCTGATCCTGAGATGAAGGAGATGGCAGAGGAGGAACTGGATCGGCTGGCTGAAGAAAAGGAAACTCTGGAAGATGATCTTAAGATTCTTCTGCTGCCCAAGGATCCCAATGACTCCCGCAACGTGATCCTTGAAGTCCGGGCTGGTACAGGTGGTGATGAGTCAGCTCTGTTCAGTGGTGATCTTTTTCGGATGTACAGCCGTTTTGCAGAGAAAAACCGCTGGAAGGTGGAGCTGCTTTCCTGCTCTGAATCAGAACGGGGCGGCTATAAAGAGGTAATTGCTTCTATTACAGGGCAGGATGTCTATGCCAAGCTGAAATATGAATCAGGCACCCACCGCGTGCAACGTGTGCCTGAAACCGAGGCCCAGGGCAGGATCCATACTTCAGCCTGTACCGTTGCCATCATGGCAGAAGCTGAGGATCTGGAAGTGGATATAAACCCGTCAGACCTCAAGATAGATGTCTACCGTTCTTCTGGTGCCGGTGGTCAGCATGTCAACACCACTGACTCCGCAGTGCGGATCACCCACCTGCCCACCGGTACTGTTGTGGCCTGTCAGGAAGAACGTAGCCAGATTAAAAACCGTGCCAAGGCGATGAAACTGCTTAAAACCAGAATTCTGGATACAATCCAGCAGGAGCAGGACAGCAAGCTGGCCGCAGACCGTAAGCAGCAGGTTGGTAGTGGTGATCGCTCTGAGCGGATCCGAACCTATAACTTCCCCCAGGGCAGAATGACCGACCACCGGATCGGACTGACCCTTTACCGTCTGGATGCCATCATGGCTGGCGAGATCGACGAAATTGCCGATGCCCTGAGAACCCATTACCAGATGGAGGCACTAAAGGCCCAAAGTGAAGCAGTCTGAGGAAGCCTGGACACCTCTGAAGGTATTAAGCTGGACCACTACTTTTTTGCAGGAAAAAGGGGTGGAAAATGCCCGCCGTGAGGCAGAATGGATGCTATGTGCTGCCACTGGCCTGGATCGGATCGGCCTTTACCTTAATTTTGACAAGCCGATGAATGATACTGAACTGGCCAGCTACCGCAGTATGGTTGTCCGTCGCGGCAAACGTGAGCCGCTACAGCATATCCTTGGCAGCCAGGAATTTGACGGACTGGATTTCCTGGTTACTTCGGCGGTGCTGATTCCCCGTCAGGATACAGAAGTGCTGGTTAGTTCGGCGGCCAGACTTGCAAAGGCCGGTTGCACTCTGCTGGATATTGGTACCGGTTCCGGCTGTATAGCCATTGCACTTGCCAAACGTCTTCCTGATGCCACCATAACCGCCACTGATATTTCCCCAGATGCCATTGCCATTGCCAGTCAGAACTCCACCCGGCACCATACAACCGTTGATTTCAGACTGGGTTCATTATTTCAACCGGTTACAGGGCGGCAGTTTGATCTGATTGTCTCCAACCCGCCCTATATTCCCAGTCAGGAAATCAGGCAGCTTCAGCCGGAAGTATCTGAATATGATCCCTTGATTGCACTGGATGGTGGCGAAGATGGGTTATCTGTCTACCGCCAGTTGATTGCATCAGCACCATTTCATCTGAAAAAAGGGGGCTGGCTGTTGCTGGAGGCAGGGGCAGGGCAGGCAGCAGAGCTGGTGAAACTGCTTGCAGAACAGCAGTTTGGTGATATTTTGACAGAGCAGGATCATGGCGGTCATCAACGGGTGGTGGGAGGTGTCTGGTATGGAAATGATTGAGGCTTTAAGAGTGCTGTCAGAGGCCGACTGCCTGGCGGATCAACAGGTGGTTGAGGATACTATTGTCAAGCTGGCCCGTCAGATTACGGAAAGGATCGGTAAGCAGAATCCTCTGGTGCTTTGCATTATGAATGGCGGACTGATCTTTACCGGCCAACTGTTGACCAGGCTGAGTTTCCCGCTGGAGGTGGGGTACCTGCATGTATCCCGCTATGGTATGGCCCGTAGTGGTGGTGAGCTGGAATGGGTTGCACCGTTTTGTATGGAGCTGTCCGGCAGAACGGTGCTGCTGGTGGATGATATTCTGGATGAAGGTGTGACTCTGCTGGCTCTGATGGAGGAGTGCCGCAGACGTGGTGCCAGGGAAGTTCTGTCAGCAGTATTGGTAGAAAAGCAGCATGAGCGTAAGGCCAGGGTCGGTTTCATTGCAGATTTTACCGGTCTGAAGGTTCCAGACCGGTTTGTGTTTGGATATGGCCTTGACTATGAAGGCTGTTGGCGTAATGCCCCTGGCATATATGCAGCAAAGGGGATGTAATTACCAATTCTATATCAAAGCGTCTTTTTTGTTGGATCGTCATCGGATTCTCAACGTACTGCGTTACGCCTTCGTCGCCGATTTCCTCGCCACCTTGAATCCATCTTTGATCTGTAATTGGAATAAAACGGTTCAACTCTGCTTGTTGTCTGAGTCACAATTACAGTTTGTGGAGTGTCTGGTTATCAAACGTACCTGCCTCTCATGGAACCAGTAGTACCATAGCCAGTTCAGCATGACGACAATCCTGTTACGGAAACCGATCAGGTAATAAACATGCAATAGCAGCCAGGCCATCCAGGCAGAAAAACCCTTCAGGTTCATGCCAAAGCTGGTGGCTACAGCGGTATTACGGCCAATGGTGGCCATGCTGCCTTTATCCTGATAAACAAACGGTGCCGGTGTTTCTCCACGTTCACGGGCCAGCACAGCCGTACCAGCATAATGTCCCATCTGCATTGCCACCGGTGCCACCATAGGCAGAACCTGTCCATCCTGCTCAAGCCAGGCCATATCACCAACCACAAATACTTCGGGCTGTTCCGCCAATGTCAGGTCAGGCTGTACCTTGATCCTGCCACCTCCGCCCCGTTCTGCTTCAAGCAGTCCAGCCAGGGGAGCGGCCTTTACACCAGCAGACCATACCAAAGTGTGGCTTGGGATAATTGCCCCATCATGCAGAATAATCTTTGTTGCATCGGCATCCACAACCTGGGCGTTAAGCAGTACCTCAACACCCATATTACGCAGTTTCTGTACGGTGTATTGCCCCAGTTCTTCTGGCAGGGCTGCCAGCAGCCGCCCTGTGGCCTCCACCAGTACTACCCTGGCCATCTGCACACCAAGGTCGGGGTAATCCTTTGCCAGTACATAATGGACCAGTTCTATCAAGGCACCGGCAAACTCCACTCCGGTTGGGCCGCCACCCACAATTACAAAGGTCATTAAAGCCCGTTTTCTGGCAGGATCCGGCTCAATTACGGCCTGTTCAAAGCAGCCCAAGATCTGGTTACGCAGAATTTCGGCATCTTCCAGTGCCTTCAGGTCATAGGCATGTTTCTGGACAGATTCCAGTCCAAAAAAGTTGGTTGTGCTGCCACCACCAACAATCAGGTAATCATACCGGATGGTGTTGCTTTTAGTCTGGATCTCACGAGCTGCCAGATCTATTCCGGTTACCTCGGTCAGATTAAAGCGGGTATTTTTCCACTGCCTGGCCATGGCTCTGATGGAGTGGGCAATGGACTCCTGTTCAAGTCCGGCACTGGCCACCTGGTATAAAAGCGGCTGAAACAGGTGGTAATTGTTGCGATCTATCAGCAGTACGTCCAATCCGCTGTTTGACAATGCCCTTGCTGCACGAACACCGGCAAAGCCCATGCCGATTATGACGACCTTTTTCTTGCTCATCAGATAACCTTTCAAACAGAATTAAAAAGCAGCCAGGGCAGCTACAAAACCTGTCCTGTACCTTCATCCGGCAGTAGCAGGGCTGCAAGAACAGTGAACCCTGGCAGGGTAAACAACATGACACTATAGCCAAAACCTTTTAACAGGTTTTTGATGCAGGTCAAGACAGTATTATATTCTATACGTAGTTTAAGCAGTTTTCAGTCAGTAAGGTCCATGCTCATTGCATTCTCATCACAATCTGGAAATTTAGGGCACTTGATACAGTCGCCCCAGACCTTGTGGGGCAGGGTAGCCTTATCCACCAGTACAAAGCCCAGCTTGCCGAAGAACTCTGGCTTATAGGTCAGACAGAAAACCCGCTTTAGGCCCAATTGTCTGGCCTCATCGATGCAGGCAGAAACAAGGGCAGTGCCAATTCCCTTGCGGCCGGTGCTTTCCGCAACTGCTACAGAGCGGACTTCAGCCAGATCTTCCCAGACAATATGCAGGGCAGCAGTACCAAGGATATGGCCATCCTGGTCAACCTCCACGTAAAAATCCCGTAAGGCTTCGTACAGCTCTGACAATGAGCGGGAGAGCATCTCCCCTTTACTGGCGTACAGGGTCAACAGTTTCTGGATCTCTTTTACATCACCAATCTGTGCCTTGCGTAACATGGCGGTAACCTCGTTATTCCACTTCCATATCAAAGCGTATTCTTCGTTGGCTCGTCATCGGCTTCTCAACGTACTGCCTGTACGCCTTTGTCGCCGATCTCCTCGCCGCCTTGAATCTATCTTTGATCTGAAACTGGATTTTTTATTTAAGCAGGCAACTGCCGACCCAGTTATTGGCAAATTGCAGGGCGATTCTGCCGCTCTGGTCACCTTTTTGCCTTGCCCAGACAATGGCAGCCTGGCGTGTATCCTCATTCCAGATATTTTCTGTACCATGTTGCTGGCTGATCCGTTCTACCCATTGGCGGGCAACTTCAAGAAACTGGTCCTGGGTAAAGGGGTGGAAGCCGATCCAAAGCCCGAAACGACCGGAAAGTGAGATTTTTTCTTCCACTGTTTCACCATGATGGATTTCATTATTAACCATCATGGCACCACGGTTGTCGCTCTCATATTCCGGCAGCAGGTGACGACGGTTGGATGTGATGTAGATCAAAGCATTTTCCGGTGGGGCATAAACCGAACCATCCAGGGCACTTTTCAGCATTTTATAGCTGGATTCACCGACTTCAAAGGAAACATCATCGGAAAACAGAATAAAACGGTATGGCTGCTGTTTAATGGCATCCACAATGGCCGGCAGATGCACCAGATCATCTTTATCCACCTGAATTACACGCAGCCCGTCTGCTGCATAGCGGCTTAAAAGTGCCCGTACCAGGGTGGATTTACCGGTACCGCGGGTACCCCACAACAGGGCGTTATTGGCAGGCAGGCCAGCCAGAAACTGGCGGGTGTTCTGCTCAACCGTTGCCTTCTGGCTATCAATACCAAGCAGATCCTCCAGGTGGAAGGATTCTATCTCTGGCACCGGTTCCAGGTAGCCGCTGTTACCACGTCTACGCCAGTTTGCGGCATGGGTTACTGACCAATCTACCTTTGGTGCCGGTTTGGGTAGAATCTGCTCCACCGCATCCAGTACCCGTTTCAGTTGTTCCATCATCGTTGTGTCAAGGGTTATTGAGGTCATTTTTAATCTATTCCTTTGCTATAGCTGATTTGCTTTTTTAAACAGAATGTTATTTTCAAGATGTACATGCTCAGGCTCATGATGAACCCCTTTCTATTTGCTGTAGCCCACTTCCACCATGGCAGGTTGCAGCAGACGGATCAGATCAGCAGGGGCCAGCCCCACCAGGAAGCCACGTTTGCCGCCATTGATATATATCTTTGGCAGCTCTGCAATCCCCTTTTCCAGATAAATTGGCAACTGTTTTTTTGTTCCAAAGGGTGATGTACCACCAGTCAGGTAGCCGGTATGTTTCTGAGCTGTTTCCGGGTGACACGGCTCTACAGAGCGGACATTGATCTGGCGGGCCAGCTCTTTGGTGGATACATGCAGATCGCCATTCATCAGTATAATCAGCGGCTGCTTTGCATCATCCTCCATCACCAGGGTCTTGATTACAACATGTTCATCCACCCCCAGTTCCCTTGCTGATACAGCGGTGCCGCCCTTTTCTTCATAGTTGTAGGGGTGAGGGCTGAATGTAATTCCAGCAGCACGCAAGGCACGTATTGCCGGTGTAACCGGTATTTTATCCCTGGACATCTGGTCAGGCTCCTTGTTGATGATTACCTATTTGCTTGTTTCAGGATCAATCAGCAGTAGTGCTGCCTGATGTGCCCCTTGTCAGGCATAGCAGGCACCGTTCCTACACACTCAGCAGATCCGTGGCAACTGTTCTCCGGCCAGCATTTCTACTTGCCTGAGACCGCCTACTGTGGTCTGTAGCTGTACCCTGCCCGGCTTATCTGCCCCAACCTGCCCGATTATGGCGGCATCCCTGCCCAGCGGATGCTGCTGCATCCTGGCAAGCAACTGATCTGTTTTGTCAGCGTCCACCACTGCCAGCAGCTTGCCTTCATTGGCTACATAAAGTGGATCAAAGCCCATAATATCACATACAGCCCGCACCTGCGGTTTAACCGACAGGCAGGCTTCTTCCAGATGCAGAGATACTTTGGATTGCAGTGCAATCTCTTTTAATGTTGTGGCCACACCACCACGGGTAGGATCACGCAGCACCCTGATGGAATCACCAGCTTCTGCCAGCATCTCGCTAACCAGACCCCACAATGGAGCAGAATCACTCAGCAGTCCTTCTACCGGTAGCCCTTCCCTGGCTGTCATTACAGCAATACCATGATCTGCCATGCTGCCGGAAAGGATGATTTTATCCCCTGGCCTGGCATTACAACCCTGGATGGAAAAGCTATGCTCCAGTTTACCAATCCCGGATGTGGTGATAAAGATCCTGTCGGCCTTGCCACGGGGTACTACTTTGGTATCTCCTGTAACAATCTGTACTCCGGCAGTATCAGCGGCACTACGCATATCTTTCAGAATTATCTCTAGCTGGCTACGGCTGAACCCTTCTTCAATAATCAGGCTGCATGAAAGCCAGCAGGGTCTTGCTCCCATCATGGCCAGATCATTCACCGTACCATGTACTGCCAGTGATCCGATGGTGCCACCTGGAAAGACAGGCGGGTCCACCACATAGCCATCTGTGGTAAAGGCCAGCCTGACATTTCCGGCATCCAGCAGGGCTGCATCGTTTAGCTGTGTCTGGTGCTGACCGGATAATCTGGCTACAATCAGTTCATCCAGCAGCTTATGAGAGAGAATACCGCCGCTTCCGTGACCAAGCAGGATCAGATCGTCATTCATAAACCACACCCTTTCTACAGAAGCTGTTTCTATCACCAAACCAGCATCTTGTCACGATGCAACCGTTTTCTGGTTCAAATAAAACCGGCTTCATGGTAGAAAGTCTGGTTGCTGATGTTGTCTGTCAGAAACAGTTTTATATTTAACCGGTTCAAGTTTAAGGAGGTTTGCCATGTTGCGTATTTCAGGGTTAGTGTTAGTGGTTATGATTGCAGCTATGATTGTCGGCTGTTCTGCCAAGCCGCACTTCTGGTACAAGGAAGGTGTTTTGCCGGAAGATGCCCATACAGCCCTGGCTGAATGTAAGTATCAGGTTGGTTTAAGTGGAGTTTCCAGGGATCAGCAGGAGGGTCCGGTGGCAGAATGTATGCAGAACAAAGGCTTTAAACTGTATTCTGAAAGAACTTCATCCAGTATTCAGAGATCCAAATAACAGGAGATATTATATATGACAACTTATTGTCCCATGACCACCCTGCCAGAGGCGGCAGGGTATCAAGCTGGTGATGTACTGGTACTGATTGGTGAACTGTTTGGCCGTGGTTATGCCAACGGTCTGCTGGAGGAGGCAGAGCGGCTGGGTATGACGGTAATCGGCACCACCGTTGGTCGTCGTGATAGTGACGGAACCCTGCGTCAGTTGAATGATACTGAACTGGCTGAGGCCGAATCGTTGCTGGGTGGCAGGATCATAAACATCCCCCTTGAAGCGGGCTTTGATATGGAAAGCCCTGGCAATGCCCCGTCTGTGGCAGAACGCCTTAAAAAAGCCAAGCCAGATGAGTGGGATAAAATCAGTTTTGAGGATGGCTTTATTCAACAGGCGATCAACCTTGGGCAGGAACGTTTTCGCAGTAACCTGCAACAGGTGCTGGCCGAGCTGGAAAAGCTGGTGCCAGCTTCATCCAACATTGTTCTGGCCCACACAATGGCAGGTGGCATCCCCCGTGCCCGTTTTTTCATGCCACTGCTTAACCGTGTCTTTAAAGGCACTGGTGATAAATACCTGGCCTCTCAACCGTTCTGGCAGAGTGAAATCGGCCAGTTGTGCGATGCAAGTTTTAATGAAGTTACAGCCGACACCTTCCTGCACCTGATTGAACTGTCTGAGCCACTTCGCAACCGAGCCGGTTCTGCGGGTAGCAGAGTTGTATATACCGCCTACGGCTACCACGGCACGGCTGTGCTGGTAAACGGTCAGTATCAATGGCAATCCTACACCCCGTATCTGCAAGGCTTTGCCAAGATGCGACTGGAAGATCATGCTGCTGCTGCACGCAAACAGGGCATTAACGCCACCGTCTTCAACTGCCCGGAGATCCTGACCAACTCCAGTGCCCTTTTTCTGGGGGTTGAGCTGTCCCTCTACCCGCTTTTAACCTCTTTGCAGCAGGCAGCACCGCAAGCTGCCAAAGCTCTGACAGAACGTTGTGCCGCATTGCTGGCAGATGGCAGTTCTCTGGATCAGATGCTGGCAGGTGCTGCTGCATATCTGACTGATCCGCTGATTAACAATGCTCTGGATTTTGATAGCTGGCCGCAACATTCCAGCCAGGAGCAGATGGAACTTATGCTGGAAAACTCCAGCCACCTGATCGGGATGCACAAAGATCAGAAGCAACTGGTCTGTGCCGAGCTGTCACGGGTGGTTTTCCGCACCACAGGCCGCCTGATACTGCAAGGCTCCTGGAGCAGTACCGAAGCTGCTGTCTGGCTTAACCATGACACCATTGCCAAACTGGTTGCAGAGCCAGATAACGTTTATTTACTTGACTGATAAGGCGGCTATATGAAGTCAATTCTCCGACCATTACTACTGTTATTTGCCGGACTGCTGATGCTTGCCGGTTGTGCCAGTACCCCCAAGGTGGATTTTACACCTGATGAGCTTTACAACCTGGGTGAAACCGCCTTCAGCAAGAGCCGCTATGAAACCGCAATTGATTACTGGCGGCAGGTGCGGGAAACCTTTCCTGAGCCGGAACTGGCAGCAAGGGCTGAGATCGGTATTGCCAATGCCTATTTTCTGAATACAGATTACATTGAGGCTGGTGCAGCCTATGAAGAGTTTCGCCGGATGCATCCCGCCAATGATCTTGCCCAGTTTGCCCTCTACCGTCAGGGACTATCCAGTTTTAACCTGATTAACGGTACAGATACAGATCAGACCCCCATTAAAAATGCCTTGGTGCTGTTTGATAGCTTTGTACGCCAGTATCCTAAATCCCAATATGTGGAGAAGGTTCAGGATAAAATTACAGAATGCCGCAGCATGATGGCCCAGTATGAGTTTTATGTAGGCCGCTATTATTACCGCACCGCTGCCTGGCCCGCTGCCATAGGCCGCCTGGAAGGTGTCCTGGCCAACTTCCCTGACTATACCGATCACGATGAAACCCTGCTGTACCTGGCCAGGGCTTATATTAACAACAAGCAGAAGGATAAGGCCCGTACAGCACTGAGCCGTCTGGTGCTGGAATATCCAGGCAGCAGTCATATCGGAGATGCCCGCAAGCTGCTTGGCAATCTATGATAACCTCTCTGCTATGGATAGTTGCGGCCTACCTGCTGGGGTCTGTCCCCACCGGTCTGCTGCTGGGCAGGCTGTACGGAATTGATGTCCGTAAAGAAGGCAGTGGTAATATTGGTGCCACCAATCTTTACCGTACGGTTGGGCGTAAGGTGGGGGTCTGGACACTATTTCTGGATTGCCTGAAAGGGTTTCTGCCGGTGCTGCTGGCTGCTAAACTTGGTTTGCAGGATTCAATGCTGGCCTGGATCGGGCTGGCGGCCTTCTGTGGACATGTATTTTCAATCTTCCTTAAATTCCAGGGTGGTAAGGGTGTTGCCACTGCCCTGGGTGTTTTTCTGGCTCTGGAACCGCTGGCTGTGCTGGGGGCATTGGTGGTGTTTCTGCTGCTGGTGCTGGTCTGGCGTTATATCTCGCTAGGCTCTGTAATTGCGGCGGCTGCCATGCCTGTAATCATCTTCTTCCGTCCACACACTAACCAGCTTCTGCTGGCCACCACCCTGATTTCCCTCACAGTAATCATCAAACACCACTCCAACATCAAGCGGCTCCTGGCTGGTACAGAGAATAAATTCAAGGCATAGCTGCCTTTTGTTATCACACCGGTTCAGGCAAGAGCCGGTGCAATTCTGGCATTTTGACCTGTTTTATCCTGCTACAGGAGTTGAGATGAATCTTGAAAGTTATTTTGCAAGTAAATTGAACGAAAAGAAACCAAAGCTGAACCTGAGCCAGAAAACTTGGGATCGAAGGGCTGATGAGGTCAACCAGTTTACTGTTTCAGATAATGATGCAGCCCTGCATAAAGTCTTGCAACACCATAGCCTTGAAGGTGCGAAGCTTATGGAAATCAGCTTTGGCGGTGGCCGACATCTGTTGGAATTTGCCAAACGTGGTGCATTGGTTAGTGGTGTGGAGATCTCTGCCAATATGCTGAAGCATTGCGAGAAAAAGCTGAAGGATGCTGGCTTGCATTGGCAGGTGGACAGCCTGCTGCATTCATCATGGGAGGAGCTTCAACTGACTGAACAGGGCTGGCAGGGGGCTTTCGATCTGGTGTTTATGTATATGAGTCCGGCTATATCCAGTGCAGCCATGTTGCAAAAGGCTCTGGATGCCAGTCGTGTCGGGCTTTATATGTCGCTATACGCCCATCGGGAGGACAGCCTGCTTGGTGAATTGCAGGACAAGTTTGGCCTGAAGCGTTGCAGCGTAGGCAGCAGAGGTGCAGATGATATTTACAATATATTCAACCTGCTTTTTGCCTGGGGCTACTTTCCCGAACTTGAATTTGAAGAGATCAGCAAAACCAGCAGCCACTCACCTGAATATATATTACAGCGTTATGCCAGTTGGCTTTGGGCTGATCAGGTTGATGATGACAGTTGTAGTAAGTTACTGACGGTATTGCAGGATAAGTCAGTTGATGGCCTAGTCAGCACCCGCAGCCGTGATGTTGTTGGGCACCTGTACCTTGACAAGCGGATCAGACGGCAGGGATGATTATGCACAGAGAGGAACATTATTATGTGTAAATATCTGACAGATTCGCTTGAAATCAGTCTGCCGGAATGGGCCGTTAATCTGGCTGCACAAAAACAGTACTACCTGGATGATGCAGATAAAATGGGATTGGCCGTGGCACTGGCTGAAAGAAACATCAGGGCAGGTGGCGGCCCCTTTGGTGCAGCAGTTTTTGAGATTGGCAGTGGTAAGGTTATGGGTGTTGGGCTGAACCTGGTGGTTCCGGCGGGAAACTCAACCCTTCATGCCGAGATGGTGGCGATCATGATGGCAGAGGCTGTGTTGGGCCGCCATAGTCTGTCAGAGGTGGGGCGGTACGAGCTGTTTACTTCCTGTGCCCCATGTGCCATGTGCCTGGGCGGAATTTTATGGGCCGGGGTTGAGCGGCTGGTCTGTGCAGCAGAGGCAGAGGATGCCAGGCAAATCGGCTTTGATGAAGGGCCGGTCTTTGAGGAGTCCTACGATTATCTGAAAGCAAGAGGTGTCACTGTGGTCAGGGGCTTTATGCGTGAAGCTGGCAGTGCTGTGTTGAGAAATTATGCAACACAGGGTGGACAGATCTATAATGGCCGCTAGTTTTATTCCAATTCCATATCAAAGCGTCTTCTTCGTTGGTTTGTCATCGGCTTCTCAACGTACTACGTGTACGCCTTCGTCGCTGATCTCCTCGCCGCCTGGAATCCATCTTTGATCTGAAATCGGAATTACATCGGTTTTGTGCAGTCTTTAAGCACTACAGTTAATGATAGCGGGTTTTTTGAAGAGGTTTTAAAAACGTCTGTTTTTGTATTTAATAATGTTTTTTACAGCTTTATTTGTTAACCTTACTGTAACATAATTAAATCACACGAAAAAAGGAGGACGAGCTATGGCGAACTACAAGATTGAAGATCTGGAGGGGATCGGGCCGGTAATTGGTGAAAAAATGCGTAATGCAGGTGTTAAAGATACAGACACTCTGCTACAAAACACCTGTACTCCCAAGCAGCGTAAGGAGCTGGCAGAAAAAACAGGTCTTTCAACCAAACAGATACTGAAGTTTGCTAATATGGTTGATCTTTACCGGATTAACGGGGTTGGTTCCGAGTACTCTGAACTGCTGGAGGCAGCCGGAGTGGATACAGTGCCAGAGCTGGCCCAGCGTAATGCAGCCAACCTGACCAAGGCTATGGAAGAGGTTAATGAGCAGAAAAAGCTTACCCGTCGCGTACCCAGTGAAAAGGAAGTTATCAAGTGGATTGAACAGGCTAAAGAGCTGCCAAGGATGTTGCATTACTAAATCTGAACAGTGGTATCAGTCAGTCAAAAAGTTAATATCAAGCTTCTGGCAAAACAAGCCTGTATGTCTGTAGAAACAGATAAAAGGGTCAGATGAATCATCTGACCCTTTTATTTTATCTGGAGGCGACGAGCGGATTTGAACCGCTGAATAAAGGTTTTGCAGACCTCTGCCTTACCACTTGGCTACGTCGCCATGCTTATATACTGCAAAGGAAAAATATATACAGGTTTAAGTGGCACCTTGTCAAGGCTATTTGAACTTGATTGCCACTGCACCGGCTCTGTATCTGGTGGCCGGGAAAGATGGAAAAAAAGCGATATTGATCTGCTCACTGGATATTTCCGGCAGGATTAAAGCATCAGCTCCCAGCTTCGCCGCTTCTGTTTGCAGGGCATCAATGGCCCATTCATGCAGGTTAGGGTCCTGGCTCAGTTTATAATCGGTAAAATAAACTTCCCGTACAACCTGTATTCTGGCAATTCTTTCATAGGGCTGCACCAGCTCATCCATTGCCATAACCGGTGGCGGTTCCGCAGGCAATGTACGCAGGTCAGGCACAGCAGCACAGGCAGTGGTGAGTATTGTCAGTAAAAAAACTATCAACAGTTTGCAATGTATGTGCAGCTTCATGGAGTAGTTCCTCCGATAATGTAATATATTGGAAAGATTATCAGTCTGTATGCAAACTGTCCAGTAATCAGCGAGCAATATTCAGACTGGACAGCTATTTAGCTGCATGTTAGAAAAATCGTGTCTGCTCTGGCAGGCACAAAACCACTAAAAGGAGTAAGTCTGTATGGCAGGCCATAGTAAATGGAATAACATCAAGCACAAAAAGGGAGCAGCCGATGCCAGACGCGGCAAGATTTTCACCAAGCTGATCAAGGAAATTTCCATCGCTGCCAAACTGGGCGGTGACGACATTTCCTCTAACCCACGTTTAAGAAGTGCCGTGGATAAGGCCAAGGGTGAAAACATGCCCAAAGATAATATTGAGCGGGCTATTAAAAAAGGCGTTGGTGGTATGGAGGGGGTCAACTACGAAGAGATTGTCTACGAAGGTTATGGCCCAGGTGGGGTGGCAGTGCTGGTGGAGGTTATGACTGATAACCGCAACCGCTCTGTTTCTGAGGTTCGCAGCATTTTTACAAAATGTAATGGCAATATGGGTGAAGCTGGCTGTGTGGCCTGGATGTTTGACAAAAAAGGGCTGCTTCTGTTTGATAAATCAGTGGATTTCGATGCCTTGTTTGAGGCTGCTCTTGAAGCCGGTGCTGAAGATGTTGAAGAAGTGGATGGCCAGATTGAGGTACGTACAGAACCTGCTGCCTTTATTGAGGTACGTGACAGCCTGGAATCCAGAGGTTTCAAGGCTGAAAGTGCCGAAGTTACCATGATTCCCCAGACCTCAGTGGCCCTGGAAGGAAAGCAGGCCGAGAGTATGCTTAAAATGATGGATCGGCTTGAAGATTGTGATGATGTGCAGAACGTTTACGCCAACTTTGATATATCTGATGATGAACTGGATCTGCTCTGATCCGGCGGGCTGCAAAGCCTGTTGATAGGGAGGCTGTCATGGAAGAAAAGGCCACTTTTGCTGCTGGTTGTTTCTGGGGGGTTGAGGCGGAGTTTTATGATCAGGCAGGGGTGATCTCCACCAGGGTGGGCTATACCGGTGGCAGGTTGGATAATCCCACCTATCAGCAGATCTGTAGCGATACCACCGGCCATGCCGAGGCGGTGGAGGTAATCTTTAACCCTCAAACTATCAGCTACAACCAGTTGTTGCAGATCTTCTGGAAATGCCACGATCCAACTCAACTGAATCGTCAGGGGCCGGATGTTGGCAGTCAGTACCGTTCTGCTATTTTCTGCCATACTGAAGAGCAGCGTCAGCAGGCTGAAGAATCGTTGGAAGCCTTGGACAGTTCCGGCAGATACCGTCGCAGCATCGCCACAGAGATTGTACCGGCCAGCACTTTCTGGCAGGCAGAAGACTATCACCAGAAGTATATCCAGAAAAACGGTGGCGGATGCGGGTTCTAGGGATTGACCCAGGTTCACGAATTACAGGTTATGGTCTGGTGGAACAACGTGGCAGCCAACTGATCCATCTGGATAACGGCTGCATCTTCACCGACACAGCCGATGATTTTCCTGGCCGACTGAAACTGATCTTTGCCGGCCTCAGTGATGTTATCGAACAATTTCAGCCCTCTGCTGTTGCCATTGAAGACCTGTTCTTTTCCGTCAACGTTCGCTCTGCACTTAAACTTGGTCAGGCCAGGGGAGCGGCCATTGCCGCTGCTGTCACAGCCGGATTGCCGGTCTTTGAGTACACGCCATCCCAGATAAAAAGTGCGGTGGTTGGGGAGGGGAAGGCAGCCAAAGAGCAGGTGCAGAAAATGCTGAAGGCCTTACTGGCCCTGCCGGAAGTAGCCCAGGCCGATGCCTCCGATGCCCTGGCAGTGGCTGTCTGCCATATCAATTCCTATCAGCTACGCTGTAAAACCGGCACCGCACAGGTGCCACGCCAAAGCAAAAAGACCCGTTCCTGGAGGGATTATCGTCCATGATTGCACTTTTAAGCGGGCAGATCGCCCTGAAAACACCTGACCATCTGATTGTTGATGTCAACGGAGTGGGCTACAGGGTGATGATCCCCTTTTCCACCTATTACGAACTGCCGGAAGCAGGGCTGGTAACGCTGCATATCCATACCAGTGTGCGGGAGGATGCGATTCAGCTTTTCGGTTTTCGCACCATAGCGGAGAAAAACTTCTTCCAACTGCTGATTTCAGTCTCTGGCATCGGGCCAAAACTTGGGCGGGATATTCTTTCAAACATCCAGCCACCACAACTGGCAGCAGCCCTGATGCAGAGTGATCTGCATAAATTACAGGCCATTCCAGGTATTGGCAAAAAGACCGCTGAACGGCTGGTGCTGGAGTTGAAGGACAAGGCTGGCAAGCTGGATCTGGGGGCTGTAAGTGCAGAAGAGGCGGTGGGCAGGACAATACCTGCAAGCGGTCTGCTGGATGATGTTATCTCTGCCCTGCTTAACCTTGGCTACAAGGAAGCACAGGTACGCAAGGTACTGGTGGGCCTGGATGCGGCTGAAGCTATCACGGTAGAGCAGTTGCTGAAGCAGGCCCTGAAGGTGCTTATGAAGTAAAGTCTTCTGTCAGAATCTATAAATG
The DNA here is from genome assembly GCA_964600635.1 of uncultured Geobacter sp. Taxonomy (GTDB): domain Bacteria; phylum Desulfobacterota; class Desulfuromonadia; order Geobacterales; family Pseudopelobacteraceae; genus Trichlorobacter. The sequence continues at coordinate 34,831 of CAZRKG010000005.1, forward strand.
TGTATTGGTTAAAGATGGCGGCTTGCTGAAAATTATCAGGGGCTATCCTGGCATGTTTCACGTTCAGGATAGCCCCTTAGTTTTATCAGCATTAAGCCGGTTTATGGATGAACTGCATCAGATCAGATTGAAGTCCCTTATCATCTGCTTGAACTGGCTGATTACTTCAACAGCTTCGGGTGTAATCGGCGTATCCTTAACATTTGTGATCGGTAAGTTATTCTGGGCAGTGAAATCGCCTACCACAAACCCGTTGGCCAGCATAGCATCTGCATCATCGGATAGTTCCAGATTATAAACCATCCCACTGTACTCACATTCATGTGCAAACCGGATTTTTTCAGTTGTGCCGTTGTATGTCAGTATGTGTATACCTGGAGCCAGGTCAGCCGCCCTTTTAATCCCCTCCGTAGTATGTATCGGGTGGGTCCGGCTGGCCAGAAGTTCATGGCCTTCTTCAGTCAGAATACGGATCATCATCTCTTCCAATCCTGAAAAAACATTGCATACCCTGGCACTACCGGCAGGTGTTTGCACCATCTCGCCTGGTGTGACAGCTTCCACCGGCTTAATAGTTCCATCGCACATGGTAATCAATGTGCCGGCAGCCAGGCATCCCCAGCGTATTGCCAGATAAGGTACATATACAGTGGTACCTTCCACCTTAAAATGTGGCCTGCTCTTGTTGTCTGTACTATTTATGATTATTGAAATCAGTTCTGTATTTTGTGTCTTAGTATTTGTAACATTAAGGTAAAAGTAAACATGAAGCTTCTGCCTGCAATTGCTGCTATCATAAAGCGATAAATCAAGTGGGCAATTCCAGTTTTCTTTAAAACAGAATGTGCAACTTTTTTTATTATCGGCAAATGTAAAAGCCTCACTAATTGAACTTTGTGGATAATTGTATGAAACAACAGGCTCACCAGCTCCCTCATATAGTAATTCTAATGTGTAGCCTACATCAGCAACGCTATTTATCACATAATTATCTTTTACAATTATAGTTCCAGAAACAGGCACCAAAGTATTAACCCTGTTATTTCTGGCAATATTATTTGCCCATAAGTAATCCCAAGTTTGCTTCTCATCTTGAAACGGATCTCTTCCATAGAGCATAATAATGTTATTACTTTTTTGGGTATTAGTATAGATTGGTGCACTGATACTCAATTCTTTGACTATAGACGTTCCGCCGGAAACTACTACAGGCACTGTGCGTCTCTCTTCCAGACGTTCGATATGTCCCTGTGCATCAACAGCGTAGGCATTGCCTGTACAGTGGTACGCCATATCGTTCATTCTGATCATATCTGGCATGTAGGCACTCAGTATACCATCAGCATCATAAAGGCTTTTCTGGTCTGTCAGCTCAAACTCATCGGCAAAGGAGTCATAAGGCTTGCCATTGTTGTCCTTCAGTTCTCCCTTCATAAAAATGTATTTCATGCCTTTCGGAAAATGACAGGTGGCCTGGCTGACCAGATCAAAAGCTGTGCCTGCCTTCAGGCTGTCTCCGGTTGATCTGTTGACAGCAGCCGGTATGATGCCGGGAGGGGCCAGACACAACGTATTATTAAAGAGCGGATCAGTGTTAATTACCCTGTTCATGCTTTTAACCACGGCATTGAAGACAGCGGGGTATGTTTGCCTTACATGCTCTTCTCCGCCGAACTTGTCAAAAAAATCTTTACGGTGAGCTGGATTGGAGAAGTTGTGTTTCAGGCTTTGGTTAAGTACTGTTTCAGAGCTGTTCATGACATGTCCTTTTTAGTTATTGCGTTAAGTGTTATTTCGCCCTTTTGCCCTTTAATTCCGTTTGAACCAAAACCACCATGATCCCCTCTTTTGCCTGGGGTATTTCCGCCGCCAGCGTGACCTTCTGCACCACCATCAGTACCAAGCCCGAAAGCTGATTCACCGGAAACAGCATTTATTCTACAGGGGTTATCATCGGTAATGTAGTAGGTAATGGTCGCATTTGGCCCTTTGCCTCCGTCTCCGCCGTTGCCTCCTTTACCACCATCTCCGGCATCACCTCCTGTTCCGGAATCATTGGCTTTGCCGTTACCGCCATCCCCGCCGATTCCACCGTTGCCACCGCCGCCGCCTGCACCATAAACTGAAAAATTATCTGCAAGTTCAAAGATCGTTATCATAAGGCTTGGTCCGTCTGAACCTGGAAATCCATCACCGCCTTTTCCGCCGCTGGTGCCGCTCTCTCCTGCTTCTTTGCCGTCTTTACCACGTTTGCCTGGCTCGCCATCTTTTCCCTTGCGTCCTGTTATATAGAAATCATAGTCCGCATACCCTGCTTCGGGGGATGACTCATCTTCCGGTTCTGCCCTGTCCAGTTTATCAATGGTTATGTCCATGTTGGACTGAATTTCCACGTATGCCCCTTTTTCTACACACATGGTTCCGAAACAGTTTGGCGAGGCTGTTGAGCTGAGAATAAGCGGGGCACCTCTTCTTACGACAACATTTACTTTTCCTTGTTTTACATTCATTGCTTAACCTCCCTGGTATCTGTGCTGCTGCAAGCGGGTTTGTACGTACACCCATCCAAATCCGGCGATTCCGAATCCACCACATCTGCCGATGGTTGTGTCTGACCTGAACATCCCCGGAGTTATGTCAATTTCATATCCTCTAATATCAGATTAAATATCTTGAAGCTGAATGCTCATCTTAGTTGCATCAACCTGGTCCATTGCCATAACAAAGCGGGGGTTTTGGCCCAGAGTGGAGGTGTGTAGCCGGAAGGTATAACTTGCCTTCTGACAAAGGTTACACAATCGTTAAATCCATACCTGTAATGTCTGGTCTGTGTATTTGTAACAACACGGGCGTTTGCACGCACGGGAAGTTTGGCACGATATTTTCCGCCTCCCAGTTCATCAAGTTTCACTTTGCCCTCAGATGTCATGCTTTGTTCGATTGAAAGATCATAATATTGACGTTTGTTGCCTATATATGAGTGGCCCGGGTTCATGCTTCTTCTGCTTGGGGCGTAACCTATTTCGAACATATTATTACTTCCAGCACGACAGTTTTGTGCTAATGAGGCGTTATTGATTGAACGTCCAACACCTGATGCTCCTGCGAAAATTCCACCCAGAAAAGCACCCCATAAGATGCTGGAAGTAGCATCATAACTCCAGGATGTGTTATGGACAGTGTTCAGCCAGCCGTTGGTTATATAACCATCCAGGCCGCCAATAACTACTCCAACCACAGTATCCGAAAAAATAGCCAATCCGCCTGCCGGTACCATTGCACCTACAACACCTCCGGCAATAGTTGATGCCGCTCCCATGGCAGCTCCCATAGCTGCATATACCCCTAATTCCCTGGTGTTGAAGTCATCCTTGATCATGGCATTCAGACCATAGATGGCAACACCAAAGCCTGCTCCGGCAACGGTGCCACCAATTACTGCCACTCCCACGGCCACAAGGGCACCGGATAATCCGCCTGATGCCACGGATAAGGCAATGCCGGCAACCACGGCTACAGTGCCTCCTATAATGGTCAGGGCCGAACGCCAGAAAACGCCCCAGGAGCAGGCACCATCTTCATCAATATAGTTAATCCAATCGCAATTACCGTAAAGGTATGGGCTGGAAAACTGACTTTCGGGATCAATGCTGAGAAATCGTCCTGTGCCAGGATCATACCATCTGGTGGCAGAACGATAGAGGCCAAAGGGGGTCAGTATCTGGCCTGTGAACCGTACAGGTATCAGCCCATGACAGGTATCATAGGAACAGTCCATAATTTCACCCAGGGGTGAATAATGGAAGGCAGAACGCACGGTTTCCCCATCATAGATCATACGGACAGATGACTGGTAATCACGTACCAGAAAAAACAACAGATTTCCCTTTGTCTGGGCCACAGCACCATGTAATCCGTAGACAACCAGACATGTTTCCCCGCCTGTGCTGTGTGAGCATAGCGGGCGGCCTTCCTGATCATTGATCATGTAGACTGCCCGCATATCTGATTTCTCTGCTGCCAATCCATTCTGACCATACTGATATTCGCAAACACTGGAGCTGTCGCTTACCCGGATAACCCGTCCACTGGCAGGATCTGATGATATTGTCAGCGTACCTTCAGGACTCTCGATACTTTCCGTCTCTCCTGATCTGGAATAGCGATAAAATTTATGGCCTTCTGCTTCAAGCCGGTTGGTTGTACCTTCATAGCTAAAAGAGCGGCTATCAGCAGTTGTCAGGTTACCATTTTTATCATAGCTGCAAGGTTTTTCACGACCAAGGCTGTAGCTGGGGGCTTCTCTCAGAACAGCACTCAACAGCCGTCCTTGCGGGCTGTAGGTGCAGCTTGTTTGCAGGTTTGCAGGAAAACCCTCCTGCGTACCGGAAACGTGTGTGTTGATCGTGACAATTCTTCCAGACTTCTGATCATAGGAGAGCTGTTGGCTGAAGAGTTCATCCTCAAGAGAAAGCACCCAATCGGCACTATTGTAGGTATATTTACGGTGCAGCGGTTTTGGCGAATCAGGGGCAAGGGTTTCCTGGACAAGCTGGCCGGATTTGCCATAGTTGTACAGACAAACCCTGGTTCCGTCTTGTCTTACTTCGATCATGCGGCCTGTAAGATCGTATAGATATGTGGTTTCATGGCAGTCGCTGCCGGTGGTCAGGCTGATACTTTTTTTGTTACCTGTCTGGTCATAAACTGTCCGGCATACCAGCTCCAGACCGTCCACTTTCTGACAATGTATGGTAATCTGCCCATCATCGTCATAGCTGAAAATATCATGCACAACATTTTGGGCTGATTTCTGCATAGCTGAAACAAGGTTACCCCATTGTCTTATATCTTCACTGTCTCCGCTGTAGGTTTTTCTTTGGGTCCACTGTGAGTTCGGGGGCTGCCCACCTCCGGCCAGTGCCAGCCTGGCCAGTGCTTCATAGTCCCATCTGTCGTGGCTTAGTCCATCTTCGATTACACGTCCTGCATGATCATAGATCCTGTATACAAAAAAACCTTCTGCTTCACCCCTGGATGTGCGGAAGTAGTGCAGTCGTCCCAGATGGTCATGCACCAGGCTGGTTACGCCCGTATCACTATTATCTGTTTGTTTCAGATTGCCGAACCGATCATATTCAATCGTTCCTGCATGGGTATCATCTCCGGCCAGACCTGAAAATTCGTTTGGAGCATGTCGGGTGGTTATTCTGCCCCAATAATCCCGATCATAGCCGCTGATTATACATTCTCCGTCCCTGGTTCGGATTATCGTATATATTTCGTTATCAAAGCTGTCAGTTACAGTCAGGTTTTCCTTACCATCCGGTTCAACAACACGTTTAAGAGTGCAACCATCCGCTCTGGTTCCGTTGGGCAGAGTGCCGCTAAGGTAGTATGATCCCAGTTTGATGGTTGTGCGGTCTTTTAAAGCTCCCTGTATGGCAAAAGACCTGCCTGGCTGACCCATTTCAACAAGTGCCGGGTTGGGGGATTTCTCAAAGCTGGTGCCGTGGAAGGGGTAGCCTTCATCTTCAGGATAAGCTGCGGCAATTTCACCACTAAGCGTCCCTGTAGACAGATCCTGAGAGGCGAAACCTTCACGGTAGCCCCAGAAGATTCCTTTTGTTTCAAGAGGTCTGGTTTGTGCCGTTACCTGGCACAGAGGATTATGGAGTGTTGCCGCTGTAATTATACCATCTTCGGTTATAGTCTGGTTTTGCAGCAAAGTTCCGTCAGAGTCTGTGTATTTAAGGATAACCACTGGATCAGAGGAACAGGCAAGTGCGGAGATTGTAGTACTGCCAAGCAGATTAACGGATAAACATTTACAAGAATCCTCAGCTATAAATGATTGCTGGATAAGCATTCCTGATTGGTAAACAGCCAGCCGGTTTCCGATATGCAGGATGAAAAAATCCGTTGCGGCATCCAGCAGGGAGAAATGGCTGATGGTGATTCTGTCTTCATATAAGGTGCCAGAAGCAGAACTTAACTCAATTGAGGTTTTTCCAATATGAATTGACAGTGAGCCTTTTCCTATTTTTGAGGAAACGTAAAGCCCAAAGTTATTGCCGGTCTCGCTTTTATAGATCAGAGTTCCTGCCTGGCTTCCGGCGAGGGATAATTGACGATCGGCAAAAGACCAGGAGCCTTGTAAATCCCAGTGTTTCTTTAAATCTGTCCCGCGTGAAAGATCGTAATAATAACCCTCACCCGGAAAAGTCACGGTAATATTGGCATCAACCGCTTCATCTGACAGGGGTTGGCCGGCTAATGTCCGGTAATCGTAAAGTGTGGCGTTTCTCCAGCGATTCAGCAGGTCATATTCAATTGTCGGACGCTGCATCCAGTCATAAACGGTGAACCTGCCACCACTCCGGTTACCACCACGAAATGTCTGTAACCGCCAATCACCAGTATACACATACCCTGTTAATTCACAGTCCAGAGGTGCAAGAGTCACTACATCAATCAGCACCGACCCGGAAGCAGGACCATTAAGCTGAATTTCAAGTTTTACATTCTGTAGCTCGGCCAGTTCCCTGAATCTGATCAGTCTGGAAACCTGTGTCCATTGCTCTGTGCCAGGAGCAAGCTCTATTGTTATGGTTTCCTGCCTACCGAGACAAGAGCCGGTTATATGGGCTTTTACACTGCTGCAAGCTGTTTTGACTGCACAGTTGAACGTATATGGCCCAGACAGGTTTGCCATGATAACGGTCATCACAACGTCCCCTGGTTGCAGCATCAGAGAAGTTGTCCCGCAAAAGCTCTCATCTGTATGCAGCATCTGTCCGTAGAGACGATTTCCCCCTGCTGTCCAGATGATACGCTCGTAGGGTTCAAAGGAGCTGAAAAGTACTTCACCAGTACGGTTGCCATCTGCAAAAGCTGTTATCTGGCGATCCAGCGTATCATACAGATTTGAGGTGAACCGTCCGTCCTCAGTTGTGACCTCTGCCTCAAAACCCAGACTGGTCCAGGAGTGGACCCGCTTGATTGTGTACCAGTTATCAGCATTGCCCACAGGATAAACCGGGTCACCAATGCCATTCCATTTCAATTCTTCCAGGGCATGCCATCTTCCGTCCGGGCTTTCTCCCCATCTTGAGGCCCATGCTTCAAGGTTTACACCGCTTTTCTCCTCTTGCCGGATAACATGAACCGGCAGATCCAGAATGTGACGCTTCGCAAGTTCCGGGTATATTTCAAAGCCGTATGTATACTGCGTTTTCAGGACTAATAACCGGCCTTGACCATCGTTTCCTGATTTTATGATACTGCGTAGTTGATGCCACCTTGGTTCATAGGTGTTGACCAGCACTGATTCAGTAAAATTGCGGTTTTCAGTAGCTTCATACTTGTCCAGGTCATACACCGGATGCCAGTTTTGCCTGACGGTTTTGGTATTTCTGATCACAAAACCACGGCTATCCAGGGCTTTCAGGTAATTGACAGAATGTTCAACAAGGTGTCCTTCGGCATCCACCATGTCGGTTGAAAACATCTGGCCATAGAACCTGGAGTAATGGGCCTTGGCATTGCTGTAGGCATCGTCTTCCGGGTAAAATGCTTCGGCGTGGTGATCTGGAATACCGTTGAAATACAGATATTCTATATAGCCATAGGGCTTTTCAGCATCAACCGGAATACAGCGGACACGGCCAAATCCGGGGGTATATGCCTGAATCCGTGCTGATCCGAGATCGTACTCCATTAAGTACTGCTGCACCGTGCGGATGGTCTTTAGCTGGATTTTATTCACCACTGGTACGGATGGATATGGCCTGTATCTGCCATCGGCCAAAGCATATAACTTGATTCTGTTATCCCGCATAAAGGTGTTAAAGGAGTTTATGCCGATAGAATGGCCGTATTCAGGCGGAAAATCGCAGATTTCGCCTGGCAGTGACAATTCCTCAGATGCTTTGCCGTAGTCCAGGTGCATTTTAACTGTAACTTCACGTCCCCTGATCTGATAGAGCAGGTAATTTATACTCAGACGTATGCTTGAAGGTACGACCGTATTGGGAAGAGTGTGTATAAGTGTCCAGGTTGAGTCCGTATTTCGGTAAAATAGATTTCTGCCAAGCAGTGCATAATCACCAATGACGGCTGGCTGGAATATATCGTCTTCGCTAAGATCTCCGCAGACTGGAACTTTGTCGCGTGTCCAGGTCTGATGGTACGGGTCATATCTGATTGCATAAAAGCGTTGTCGTCCACTGATTTTCTCCGTAGCCAAACCAAGATCAGCTCCACAGGCATATCGGTATTGCCCCCCTGACTGGGGTTGGAGTATCTGGTGAGTTTCCCAACTGCCTGGCCTGTAACGGTAAAAGTTCTGGCCGAAGCTGATTAAGGAATCAGAAGACTGTGAGAACAGGATAGGATTATCAACATCGCAATTTTGAGAGATAAGATCTGTTTTGACATTGGCAAGCTGAAACCCCTCACGCCAACGCATAAGCAGGGTGAGTGCTTCAATTTTTGTTTCCCCTTTTAATTGCAGGAACGTAGCTGATGCCTGGCAGGCACCAACTGACCATACTGATCCTGAGCTGGTGAATCGCCAGTCAACTTCCTGATTTACATCAAACTTATGGCCGTTTTTCCAGGTGTGGTCAGCATCGGCATAGAAGGTTTGCAGCCTTATGGTTTTGGCAGCAGAATTATAAAAGGCACCAAGTATAAACCCACGTCCTGCTCCCAGGGCTTGAAAATCCATACTTTGTGTCGGTATGCGTTTTTCCGCCCAGGTGTTCTCATTATTATTCAGTTGCATTACAATCAGTGCATTTTCCGCTTTACGCTGAAAAGCGAAAAAATCGCTGCCGCATGTGGTGGCAGGCGGTATATCTCCCTTGTCCAACGCCATCTCCAGGCAGATCCATTCTCCATTGCGGCTGGTGGAGCGGTTGAAAAGTCGCAGTATGTATTGACTTCGCCGCAATGAATAATATGTAAGGGCTACAAAACCCTGACCAGGATTAACTTTTACATCAGACAGGTTTTCATCCATCAGGCTCTGGTCTTCATAGGTTGCCCAACCTGTATCCCAATAGAGGATACGGAAGCGGTATCTGGTTCCGTTGCTGTCAAGAATTACGGAATAATCCTGTGCATGCAGGACTTTGGATTTCCACTCTGGGCCATGTTTTTCTACGATGGCTGTTCCGTCCGCCTGTTTAAAAGACAAGGTGCTGTGTTCAAACCGGATCTGTGCCCCATTGGGTCTTGAGATTGAGGAAAGTGTGCCGGGTGCAGGGCAACTGCTGTCGAAATCGTAACAGAATTTCATCGGTGGCAGGGCACGATCTTCCGGCATCACCTGGCAGACCGAGGTAAGATAGCGTTTGGTCAGTGCTTTGCTCCCAAAGCTGTGCAATTTGTATTCAAGAGCCTGCTTGTATAGCAACACCCCTTCAGGTGACAGGACTTCCAGGGATGCCAGGTAGCAATCTTCATAAGAACACTGATATGCGTTTATTCCTTTAATGGATTCATGTGCAGGCTGGAACTCGCAGCTACTTTTGGGGGCATAGTTGAATCGGAGCGTTTCGCCGAATGCAGATGTTACGGTTTTGTATCGCATGGCTCGGGTATACAGCCCACCACCTGCCTGTTCGCATACATTGTCATAAGTCAGGGTGATTACGCCGCCGTCATGATTTTCAACTGATCGGAGATACCAGCCTACAGGAAAAGGTGTTCCATCTCTCGCAACAGTCGGGCCAACCCAGTTATCCCAGGCCAGCAATTGTTCGATACTGTCCTCACTGCCGCCGTATCGCCAGATCTGGCCATTTTCCTTTCGGATGACCCATTGGCTGTGTTTTCCGTTTTCCTGATGCAGGGTAAATTCCCATAAAGGATGTTCCGGTGAGTAAAAGGAATAAACTCCATTTGTGCCGCCTGTCCTGTAGAGCGGGAACTGACCGCCTTCGCTGCTGAAAGAAAAATCAGCCTGATAGGTCTCTCTGACTTGACGGTTTGTAACCGTAACAGCCGCCAAAGGGAGTATCCAGCCATATCCCAGTACAGATTGAGGTGCGTTTCGATTTGGTGTATTAAACTGTCTGCTTGTGGAGCTTTGATAGGTAATCTGGAGAGAAAAAGACAGATTTGTCGGGCCATGCAGTTCTGCCAGACAGACAGGTGCAGTAATCTGGCCGGTAAATAAGTTGACATTGTTGAGGATGCTGTTACTTTCACTTCCCCCGTTTTGGCCTGAGCGATATAGTTGGTCTGCCATATCTCCTCCTGTGTCTTTACACAATAAGAATCAATACATCCAGCCTTTGTTGGGTGAGGCAGCCGATTCATGATTACAGCGCAAGGGAACGGATCAAACCATTTTCAGATGTGCCAGTCTATATTACACTGTACTGATAAACAAATTGAATTTTACGTAATCAGCAGGTATTGATTTAAGGAGGTTTTTATGCCACATGGTTTTAGTGTAAAAGATGCCATCATAGCTGATATTCCGTTGCTGCAAGAGCTTGCCAGCCGTATCTGGCATGACCATTACCCCGATATTATTACGGTTGAGCAGATTAACTATATGCTGGCCGATGGATATTCCACCGCCAGGATTACCGCAGAGATGGAAAATGGCAAGGCCACCTGGTTGTTGCTGATGATGGGTGATAATGCGGTCGGTTTTGCATCCTTTGGCCCATTTGATGGTGACACCTTCAAGCTGCACAAGCTGTATCTGGATGTTGGTCTGCATGGCAAAGGTCTGGGCAGCCAGGCTCTCAAAGAAATAGAACCGCTTGCCAGACAACAGGGAGCGGCTGCAATTATCCTGAATGTCAATAAATATAACCAGAAGGCCATTGCCAGCTATCAGCGTAATGGCTACCAGGTGGCAGAGTCTGTTGTTAATGATATTGGTCATGGTTTTGTGATGGATGATTTTGTTATGCGTAAATCGCTATAGAGATCAGCCCGTTGTTCCGATCCGTCTAAAAGGGTCTGTACCGCACAGACTTAAATCTGATATATCTATAGTCACCTGATGACACAGTACCAAAGGTAGTTCTGCAAACAACGCCTGAAAAAGAGGAGGAACTGATGATGCTCAAGCTGAAAGATCCGTTACTTTTAAGACAGGACTGTTACATAAACGGCCAATGGCTGGCTGCTGATGGCGGCAAGACCATTGATGTTACCAACCCGGCCACAAATGAGCTGCTGGGTACCATCCCCAGAATGGGTACTAATGAGACCCGCCGTGCCATTGAGGCTGCTGATGCAGCTTTACCTGCCTGGCGTGCCAAAACCGCTAAGGAGCGGGCGATTATCCTGCGGAACTGGTTTAACCTGATGCTGGAACACCAGGAAGATCTGGCGATAATCATGACAGCAGAGCAGGGTAAGCCACTGGCTGAATCCCGTGGTGAAATCAGTTATGCTGCTTCTTTTATTGAGTGGTTTGCGGAAGAGGGCAAGCGGCTTTACGGTGATACAATCCCCTCCTTTGCCACGGATAAACGGGTGGTTGTAATCAAAGAGCCGATCGGTGTATGTGCTGCAATTACCCCCTGGAACTTCCCCTCCGCCATGATCACCCGCAAGGCTGGCCCGGCTCTGGCTGCTGGCTGCACAATGGTGGTTAAACCTGCCACCGCCACCCCATATTCTGCCCTGGCACTGGCCGAGCTTGGCGAGCGTGCCGGTATTCCGGCTGGCGTGTTCAGTGTTATCACCGGTTCATCCAAGGAAATTGGCGATGAAATGACTGCTAACCCGATTGTCCGCAAGCTGACCTTCACCGGCTCCACTGAAATCGGCAAACAGCTTACCGAGCAGTGTGCCGGCACTATGAAGAAGGTTTCTATGGAGCTGGGCGGCAATGCCCCTTTTATTGTCTTTGATGATGCTGACCTTGATGCTGCTGTGGATGGTGCCATCGCCTCCAAATACCGCAACACCGGACAGACCTGCGTATGTACCAACCGCCTGCTGGTGCAAAGCGGTGTGTATGATGCCTTTGTTGATAAACTTATCATTGCTGTGGCTAAAATGAGGGTTGGTAACGGCCTGACCGATGATGTGCAACAGGGGCCGCTGATTGATGAAGCATCGGTACAGAAGGTGGAAGAGCATATTGAGGATGCGGTTTCAAAGGGTGCCAGGATTGCACTGGGCGGCAAGCGGCACGATCTGGGCGGTACGTTCTTCCAGCCCACTGTTATCTGCGATGTAACCCCTCAGATGCTGGTGGCACGGGAGGAGACCTTTGGCCCATTGGCCCCGATCTTCCGATTTGAGAGCGATGAAGATGCGGTAAAAATGGCCAATGATACTGAGTTTGGCCTGGCTTCCTACTTTTACACCCGCGATATTGGTCGGGTCTGGCGGGTGGCAGAGGCGTTGGAGTACGGCATGGTGGGGATCAACACCGGCCTGGTCTCCACCGAGATCGCCCCCTTTGGTGGTGTCAAGGAATCTGGCCTGGGGCGTGAAGGCTCCAGGTACGGTATCGAAGAGTTCTGTGAGATAAAATACCTCTGCATGGGCGGGATCTGATTAAGTTATGAGTTTTACTCATCCATCATTAAGGGCCAAAATGACACTGGCAGTAACCAGCCTCATCTTAATAATGATGCTGGTTACTGCTGTTGGTACACTATCCTATTTTCAGAAGCAGTACAAAACCACCCTGACCACCCATCAGATCGGCATGTTGGAGCTGCTGGCTGACAGCATAGATGCAGCCATAAATACTGCACAGTTTGCACTTGCCAGCAATGCCAGAAATTTTCCTGCTGAAATTGTAAATGATCCGCAAAAGATCCAGCAATGGCTGGAAAGCCGCACCGGCCTTAAAACCCAGTTCTTCACAAACCATCTGATGGTGTTTGACCAGAACGGTTCTGTGGTGGCCCTTACCCCTTTAAGTCATGATATTACCCATGCTGAACAACATATCCATAATGTGGTTGGGAAGACCTTTGCCTTTGGCAGCTCCCAGATAAGTACCCCCATACCCTGTTGCAACAACTCCAAAGAACTACAGATGGTCTTTACCGCACCTGTGAAGGTAAATGGTGTGCAGAAGCTGGTTCTGGCCGGCAGTTTTAATATGAACAGGCCCAATTTCCTGTCTAATTTTCTGAATGTGAAAATTGGTCATAACGGTGCTATCCGGCTGATTAACCGTGAACATCGGGTCATTCTGCACTCTGATCAGTCCAGGGTTCACCATATAGCGGTTGATGGTCTGGCAAGGGCCATTGATCAGGCCTTTGAGGAACAAGCACCAGTTAATCTGCGGCACAAAGATGCCTATAACCGTGATGTTATTACCAGCCTGGTGATGCTTAAAAATGCCCAGATCCTGGTGGCTTCCAGCTATCAGGTTTCTGAGGCTTACGCCGCTGCCAAATCAGCCCGTAACCTGTTTATCTGGGTAACTCTGATCGGTATGCTGGCAGCTTTTCTGGTCATATTGCTGATGATGCGTATGCTGACCCGTCCATTAACAACCCTGGCCAGCCATGTTTCCAGCCTGCCGGAAAAGAGCGGTGATGAGCGTTTCATACATCTGCCTGTCAATGGTGAAATCGGGAACCTGACCAATGCCTTTAACAAGATGGTGCAGGATCTTGAAAGCCAGACCAGTGCCCTTGTGACCAGTGAACAGCGTTATCGGATAGTTACAGAGTTTACCAGTGATTTCACCTTCTGGCGGTTGCCGAATGGCAGCTTTGAGTTTCTGTCGCCCTCCTGCTATGAACTGACCGGATACAGCCGTGAAGAGCTGTACAAAACCCCTGATCTGATTGACAGGATCGTTCATCCCGATGATCTGGAGACTGCCAGAAATACAATCTCTGAAATTGAACCGGAACAGGCTGATCAGTATTTTGAACTGGAATACCGGATTTTAACCAAAGGTGGCACAGAACGCTGGATACGCCATACCTGTCGTTCAATAATTGATGAAAAAGGCAACTTCCTGGGACGGCGGGGCTGCTGGAGCGACATTTCAGAACATAAGCAACTGGCAGATCAGGTAAATCATATGGTGCAGCATGACCTGCTGACCGGTCTGCCCAATCGTTCCATGTTCACCAGTTGTCTTCATAAACTGACAGCAAACAAACCGGAACAGAAGATGGCCATTGTTCTGCTCCTTGGTATCGACCGCTTCAAGCTGATAAATGATACCCTTGGCCATGAAACTGGCGACCAGTTGCTGGTGATGGTGGCAGAACGTTTGCGTAAATTGCTGCAATCCGGCGATACCTTAAGCCGTTTTGGCGGTGATGTGTTTGCCTTCATCCTGCCCGGACGTGACAGCCGCCATGAAGCTGTAACCATTGCCTACCGGATTCTGGAATGTCTGGAAACACCATTTAATGCCAGGGGCCAGCAGGTGGCTTTAAGCGGCAGTATCGGCATTGCCCTCTATCCCCAGGATGGTGAAGGGCCGGAGGCACTCCAGAAAAATGCTGAAACAGCCATGTACGATGCAAAAAGAAATGGCAAAAACTGTTTCCGTTTCTATGCCAGGGAGATGAACGCCCAGGCCGCCTATATGTTGCAGTTGGACAGCAGCATGTCGGCCAGCCTGCATAATCATGACTTTTTCTTGCAGTATCAGCCACAACTGGAACTTTATGATAACCAGATTGTGGCGGTGGAGGCACTGCTGCGTTGGCGACATCCCGAACTGGGCATGATTCCGCCTGATCGCTTCATTCCGTTGGCAGAGGAAAGCGGCTTTATCATAAAACTGGGTGAATGGGTTCTGCGGACCGCCTGTAGACAGTGTGCAGAATGGCAGCAGACCGGCCTGGCACCACTACGGGTGGCTGTGAACGTCTCTGGCCGCCAGTTTGCGGAGCCTGATTTTGTGGATTTAGTGACCGATGCCCTGGCGGAAAGTGGCCTGCCAGCTAACCTGCTGGAGCTGGAACTGACTGAAAGCCTGTTGGTTACAAACGCACACCAGGCTTTGCAGAAGTTGCAGATGTTAAAGCAGATGGGGATTCAACTGGCAGTGGACGACTTTGGTACCGGCTACTCATCATTGGCCTATCTGAAACATTTCCCGCTGGATCGTCTTAAAGTTGATAAATCATTTATTGATGAGATTCTGACCAATCAGGATGATGCCGCCATTGCAGAGGCGATTATTGCAATGGCCCATGCTCTTAAATTGAAGGTAATTGCAGAGGGTGTGGAGACAGCAGACCAGTTGGCTTTTCTGGAGCAGCGGGGTTGTAATGAGATTCAGGGTTACTTCCTGAGCAAGCCGCTGTTTGATTCTGATCTGCGGTCTTTTGTGGCAACCCGCAGAGAAGAAGGGTAGGGCGTTTTTTTAACTGCCAAACTGTTTTTGCAGCTCCACTGCCCTTAGTTTTACATCCTGGGGCAGATCACTTTTGATGAAGCAGGTCAGCAGCCTGCTGATCTGCTCACTGGCAATGTCTGACAATCCTCCGGTTTCCAGTCTGCTGGCAATGTTGGCCAGCAGTTTTTCTTTGGATTGATGCCCGCTGAAAACCACCGCCATAATCCTGTCCTTAACCTCACCATCATCTGTCAGGGGCCATAACGCCTCTGCTTCGCTAAGAATGGTCTTACGGATCTTCTGAAGCTTTTCCTCTTTATTATCCTGACTGGCTTCCCAACTGTTGGGCCAGGTATCAATATAACTGTCCACCTCGTTTTCATCCCAGATCTTATCCAGCATAAACGCAAAGTAGGTCAGTATCTTGATCTGATACAGCCGGTTACTTTCCTGTAGCGGCCCCAGTAGGTCTTTCAGGTAGCCCATTGTCAGGCCACAACTGCCGTTGCAGATAAAGCGGTAAACGCTCTCACCTTTTTCCACCTGTTTTTCCATATACTTGGCTTTAAGGTGGCTGCCAAGGGATGTGCTGGCTACCTTTTTGAAGAAGACCGATAACAGGTTAGAGGCGTGGTGCTTGGCCTGCATATCAATCTCATCGGAAAGCACCATATCAAGGCAGGCGTTAAATATTTTCACCTGCTCCTGTTCATCCTGGGATGACTCAATATATTGATCCA
>CAZRKG010000006.1:0-19149 GCA_964600635.1 uncultured Geobacter sp.
CTTGCGAGCACAAGAACCTGAATCTTGCGTGTCTACCAATTCCACCACCTGGGCACTAAAGATGTACTAAATATCACCTGAAAAAAATAAAAGCAAGTGTTTTTTAAATTTCAGCAGCCTGTTGATATTTAGTTAAGGAAGTTGCCTATAAAAGGGCTTGACAATCTCAGGGGCTGGTTTTTAATCTGTATTCATGGATAAACTGCGTAAACATAATCTGCTTGCCAGCCTGCTGTCTCTGCTGGCAATTGTAACCATTCTTATGGCACCTGTTGTATCAAAGTGTCATCAACAGGAACCGGTGCATAAAGCAGATGTTGTTGATGATTGCAATGGTTGTCATCAGCAGTCTGATGATGTTCAGCATGATGCTGGTTCAGATTGTTGTAAAAAATCAGCCTGTGCCTGTGCCTGCCACGCTCCGTTACTGGTACAGATTCAATTGCCCCCACTGCCGGTAATTCAGACCGCACGTCTGCCACAACTGGTACCCCAGAAACCACCCCAGGTTTATCTGCCGATATACGTTCCCCCTCAAAATCTCTCCTGATACATGCCTGTTCTGCAAAAGCGGTCTGCTGATGTTTTGACCGTGCAATTAACACTGATCTGAATAAGACAGAATCAGAAAAGTGCATCTTGCTATGCGGGACAGGCAATCCATACCCATTAAAAACCAAGCTGGTTTTCGTCTGGGCAGGCTTCTTTTCACGTATGGCTGTGTCAATCATCGGTCTTACTTGTGTGACGTACTTATAGATTACGTCTCCGTATAATCCATTGATTTCCCTGCCATAAGAAAAAATCTCTTCTTGCCGCCTGGAAAACCGGTTGTTTCAAAGCAGGAGCTTCCAGTTGGAAACTGACCGGAGCTATGTGTTTATATTCATACAGTAAAATTAAGGAGTTAATCATGTCTCTCAAAAATATATTCGTAACATTCACAATGTTTGTATCTCTGGTGCTTTTAACCGGCTTCAGCTTTAGCAGCCATAAGAAGCTGACCCCTCAAGGTGCATTTGTAAATATTCCGCTTAAAGATATTAAGCCGCAAAAAGCCGTCCTTTATAAAGTAAGCCTGAATGGCGGAGAAGTCCGTTTTTTTGCAGTCAAGGGTTCTGATGGACTGATCAGAACCGCCCTGGATGCCTGTGATGCCTGCTTCAGAGAACGTAAGGGGTATGTGCAGAAAGGCAATGTGATGCTTTGC
The DNA here is from genome assembly GCA_964600635.1 of uncultured Geobacter sp. Classification (GTDB taxonomy): domain Bacteria; phylum Desulfobacterota; class Desulfuromonadia; order Geobacterales; family Pseudopelobacteraceae; genus Trichlorobacter. Next base: position 1,211 of record CAZRKG010000006.1, read on the forward strand.
CGTAACTGCAACCTGACCTTTCCAATTGACAGGATCGGGCCATCATCGGTGGGGGGCTGCAATCCCCATCATCTGCCATCGAAAATTGCCGGTAACCAGTTACAGATCTCAACAGCAGAGCTGGTGCAGGGCTTAAGGTTTTTCCCATGAGAGTGAGTCAGATTGCACTTAAAAACCTGATCCGCCGTCCAGCCAGGATGCTGTTTCTGACCGTGGCCTTATCAGTGGGACTGGCTGCGGTGGTGGCATTATTGACCCTGGCCAGCTCCATGACAGCAGATATTGAGCATACTATGGATCAGTTCGGGGCCAATATCCTGGTTACACCTGAAAGCAATGACCTCTCCCTAAGCTATGGCGGTATCAGCCTGGGGCGGGTGGCCTTTGATCAGCATGAGCTTGATGTTTCTGTTCTGGAGCGGATCAAGACCATACCCAACCATCAGAATATTGCGGTTGCTGCTCCCAAGGTTCTGGGGGCAGCCAGGATTCAGGGCAGGGATCTGCTGCTGGTGGGGGTGGATTTCAATGAAGAACTCAAGCTGAAACGCTGGTGGCAGCTAAACGGTGCTGAACCAACCGGAACAGACCAGGTTATACTTGGTGCCAATGCTGCCAAACTGCTGGAGTTGGGGCCGCAAGATAATCTCGGGCTAGAGGGGCACAACCTGAAAGTTGCTGCTGTGCTGTCAGAAACAGGTTCGCAGGATGATGATCTTCTGTTTGTTGCCCTGCCGGTTGTCCAGGAAATTACCGGCAAGCATGGACAACTGACCATGATTGAGGTGGCTGCACTCTGTGCCGGCTGCCCGATTGGAGAGATTGTGGATCAGATCAAGGCTGTATTGCCGGATGCAAAGGTGAGTGCCATCAAACAGGTGGTTGAAGGACGTTTGCAGACCCTTGACCAGTTGCGGAACTTCTCGTTGGGGATGGGGGCGGTCATAGCCCTGATCTCTCTGGCACTGGTTTTTGTAACCATGATGGGCAGCGTAAATGACCGCAAGGCAGAGATCGGCATCTTTAGAGCCATAGGGTACCGCACCAGACAGGTGATGGGAATTATCCTGCTGGAGTCTGGCCTGGTGGGGGCTGTGGCCGGTGTAAGCGGTTGGCTGCTGGGGCTGCTGGCTGCATTTACAGCCTTGCCGTTGATGGCCCAGTCTGATCACCCCCATCTGTTGGTGCAGTGGCAACTGGCTCTGGCTGCTGTTGTTGCGGTTATTCTGGTCAGTCTGCTGGCGGCCTGGCTGCCGGCTCTAAAGGCAGGTCGGATGGACCCGGCTGATGCGTTAAGGAGTCTATGATGATTGTTACCCGAAATCTTAAAAAACAGTATCCTTCTGGTGAAGGTATGGTGCCTGCCCTGCGAGGGGTAAGCCTTGATATACAGGCCGGTGAATTTGTCTGCATCATGGGACAGTCAGGATCAGGCAAAAGTACCTTGCTGACCATACTGGGCGGAATGTGTCATCCCAGTGAGGGAGAGGTGGAAATCAACAATACAAAACTTTATGGTTTAAGTGATGATGGCCTGGCGGATTTCAGGGCTGCAAACCTGGGCTTTGTGTTTCAGTCGTTCCATCTGGTGCCATACCTGACAGCAGCAGAAAACGTTATGCTGCCCCTGGCACCGCTAAAAATGGATGCAGTTGATAAACGCAAGCAGGCAGAGGATGCACTTGAGCAGGTTGGTCTGGCTTCCAAGGGAAACCGCTTGCCGGGTAAGCTTTCCGGTGGTGAGCAGGAGCGGGTTGCAATTGCCAGGGCGATTGTTAACCGTCCGGCAATCCTGTTTGCCGATGAGCCGACCGGCAACCTTGACAGCAGTACAAGCATACAGGTGATGGATCTGTTCAGCAGGTTGAATAAGTCTGGACAGACCATTGTGATGGTAACTCATAATCCTGAAAATGGCAGGTTTGCCAATAGGACAATCTGGCTTAAGGATGGCCTGTTAAGCTGAGTCTGTTTCACCAAAAACATCGGCAGAGAAGATGTAAATATCTGCACCAACCTGCCAGGCATTATCAGGCAGACCTGCTTTGCGGCAGGTCTGCCTTAAAAAAGTATCCCGATCCCAGTTGTAATCAGTGGCAACCTGGGGTAACAGCACGCCACGGGCAGTACCTTTGACAATGTAAATACCGTGTATACCAACCTGTATTTCACTAATATCCCTGATCTGTTGCAGTGGAGACAGTACTGAAATCTCCAGGGAGAAATCTGCCAGCTCTGAAACCTGCATAGGATGGAAGCGAGGGTCGCCAGTGGAGGCAGATACGGCCATCTCCTGTACCGTCTGCCATAGCGGCTGCTGACTGACAAAGTTTCCGATGCAGCCCCGTAACTGGCCCTGTCGCTTGATGGTGACAAAACAGCCGGAGTGAACATTTAATGCTGGGGGCGGGTTTTCAGGTGCTGGTAATGGCTGACGGTTGACTTTGGCAATAATGGTCTGTCGTGCCAGCTCCAGCAATGTTTTCTTATCCGATGCTTCCATGTTAACCTCCTGTCTTGTCAGGTTTTGCCGATACGTAATTTTATCAGATTCTGTCTGAAACAGCTAATGGTGTGTAGAATAAGCTGTCTTCGCAACAACATAACGGTCATGTTTTGATTTTGGGAATGAATGTTGATCCGCATGGTCATAAAAAGGAGTAAATCAGCATGAAGCAAAGGCGTGCCCTGGCCCTGTTTTCTGGAGGGCTTGATTCAATACTGGCTGTAAAGGTGATTCAGCAACAGGGGATTGATGTGCTGGCCCTTAACTTCACATCACCGTTTTTTGGCTGCTCGCCCCTGGAAGACGGTGAGCCGCTGGCGGTGCAGTATGCACGACGTTACAATATTCCGATCAAGGTTATCCCGTTGGGGGATCAGTATCTGGAGATGCTGCGTAAGCCCCGTCATGGCTATGGCAGTGCTTTGAACCCCTGTATTGACTGCAAGACCTTTATGCTTTGCCGTGCTAAGGAGCTGATGCCGGAGCTGGAGGCAGATTTTATAATTACCGGTGAGGTGCTTGGGCAGCGGCCCATGAGCCAGCGTCGGGATACATTGCGTATTATAGAGCGTGACAGCGGCCTGACCGGACTGCTGCTGCGGCCACTTTCCGCACGTTTTATGGTTGAAACAGTGCCGGAGGCGGAAGGCTGGGTTGACCGCAAACAGTTGCCAGCCATGAAGGGCAGGGGACGCAAGGAGCAGATCCGGCTGGCAGAGCAGTTGGGGGTGGATCTGTACCCTGCACCAGGTGGTGGCTGTCTGCTGACCGAAGATAGCTATGTTCCCAAGGTACAGGATCTGCTTAACCATCTGCAACAGCCAGAGGTGCGTGATTTTGAACTGCTTAGGGCAGGGCGGCATTTCAGGCTGTCGGATGGCTGCAAGGCGGTGGTGGGCAGAAACCATGAGGATAATGAGAAGATCAAGTCAGCAATTGCGGATGATGAGACCACCATATTCTGGCCAGGTGGCGGCAGTCCGCTGGTGCTTCTGGTGGGGCAGCCAGAGCAGGATGATGTCATATTGGCTGCACAGATACTGTTACGCTATACCCGTGCCCCCAAAGGGGAACAGGTGCAGGTTACTGTCAGACAGGGTGTGGAAGAAACAGGGTTAATGGCCCTGAATAATATCAGCGAGGAAGAGCTGGAGCAGTTACGGATTTGAGGTTGGCTTTGCCACTGGCAGTTCCAGTACCTGTTGCAGGGCAGCATCGATTGCACTGACATCCACCAGTGTGTTGTAGCAGGGGCCGTGGGGTCTCATGTTCAGCACACCGATCACCGGCAGGGGGTAACAATCCTTAATACCAGAGGTCAAATCCCGTTCGCAGGCCACGGCCAGCACCAGCTTGGGCCGTTTTTCCACAATCACCTTACGGGCCAGGGTTCCACCGGTGGCAACGGATATATCAATGCCGTATTTCCGGCCCAGCTCCACCAGCCCTTTTATGTCGCAGCGGCCGCAAAGCACGCATTTGTTTATATCACCGGTTACCTTAATATCGCAGTCAGCCAGTTGAATACAGTGGGGCAGCAGGATCAGAATCCGGTCCGGCTTTATATTGTATTTCTGAGAGATTACCAGTGAGTTGTTCATGGCGATAAAAGACTGGCGGACACGATCTTTATCCAGACCCAGACCACGGCCCACAAATTCAATCACCGGAAGCAGAAACTTGATGACCATCAGTCGCATGAAGCGGGTAAAAAACAGGTCTTTACCAAGGGCGGTGGTCAGCACCAGCAGGCCGGTACCAAGGATTGCAATGCCTGAAAGCACCAGCATGATCAGTCCGATGATTCTTGGCAGGTCAGGGTGTATATTGGCCAGTCCGCGGCTGGGAACCCACCAGGCCAGGAAGATGATCCCCACTAGTGCCAGACAGGTCAACCCCATCAGGGCGATGAATAGCCGCTTGCGTGGTGCTGATGTCTGTTCCTGTACATTATCCATTATTTTTCACTCACCTGGTTAAACCCTGTACCAACTGCTATGGGCCTGCCTGCCATAAAACTGGCGGCATCCATCCGCTTTGATCCGGCTGATTGCAGCTCCTTGATGATCAGCGAACCCTGACCACAGGCCACCTCAATCCCGCCTTTACCACTGCTGATGACAGTACCTGGCTGGCCATTACCATCAGCCACAGTTGTGCGGTGAAGTTTGATCTGTACTCCATCAAGCTGTGTAACCACTCCAGGCCAGATTGAGAGACCACGCACCTGGTTATGTATTTCAGTTGCTGTCCGTTGCCAATCCACAATGCCATGTTCCTTTTTCAAAAGCGGGGCATAGCTGCTCTGGCTGTTATCCTGTTCCTGGGGGGTGATGCTGCCCTGCTTCAGGCCATCAATGGTTCTGGCCAGTAGTTCGGCACCCACAACTGACATCCGGTCGTGCAGAGACTGAATCCCCTCATCAGGGCCAATCGTCAGACTGGCTTTAAGCAGCATCGGGCCGGTATCAAGCCCCACATCCATCAGCATGGTGGTAACGCCGGTCTCCTGCTCACCATTTACAATGCACCAGTTAAGGGGGGCAGCCCCGCGGTATTTGGGCAGCAGAGAGGCATGGACATTAACACAGCCAGCAGGTGGTATTTCCAGCAGGTCTTTGGGCAGAATCTGACCAAAGGCCACCACCACAATCAGGTCTGGTTTAAGTTGCCGAATCTGCTCAATCACCTCTGGTGAGCGTACCCTATTGGGCTGAAAAACCGGTATGTTATGGGCTAGTGCCAGCTCCTTTACAGGTGGTGGCTGCATTTTCTGCCCCCGTCCCTTGGGGCGATCCGGCTGGGTAAAGGTGGCAATAATGTTCTCTTTATGATCAATCAGGGTTTGCAGAGTGGGGCAGGCAAACTCAGGTGTCCCCATAAATATGATTCGCCAGCCGGTCATTGTCTGCTCCGTTTCTTGAGGCGTTTTGTGTACAGCTCACGTTTCAGGGGGGATAGCCGATCAATAAATAAAATGCCGTCCAGGTGGTCAATTTCATGCTGAAAGGCCACGGCCAGCAAACCCTCGGCGTGCCAGATCCGTTCCTGGCCTTCCAGGGTGATACCCCTGACAGTTACGGATTTATAGCGGGTGACATTGTCGGCGTATTCAACAACAGAAAGGCAGCCTTCTTCTTCCTGTACTTCACCTTCAGCATGGATAATCACCGGATTTATGGCAGTAATTAGCTGTGGAGGCTCGCCCTTGCCAGCAACATCAATGCAGATCACCCGCTTTAAAACCCCCACCTGGGGGGCGGCCAGGCCAACACCAGGGGCTGCATACATGGTTTCTGCCATATCTTCAGCCAGTTGCATGATCTCTTCATCCACCAGATCAACGGTCAGAGCTTTCTGTTTAAGGATCGGATCAGGGTAGGTTAAAATAGGTAATATCATATTGGTATGTACTCAATTTAGTTTTCGTCCGAAAAGGGTGTTTTTCCCTTCTGGTGGTGTCAATTATCGGTTTTGCTTGTGCGACGTGCTTATTAGTACGTCTCCACACAATCCCTTGATTTCCTTGCCAGAATAAAAATTCCTTCTCTCCGGTTCAAAAACCGGTTGTTTAGAATCTAAGATTACAAAGGTTGAATTGGTAATTATATCAATTTATCAGGCTTAAAAGCAATATGGTTGCATGGGAGGCAGACATGACCAGGCCAATTGAGGCGATTATAAAGACTGACCTTGTTGATAGCCACCGTGATGCTATGCAGCAGAGACAGCAACAGGCTTATTCAGACAATCAGCAAAAGCGTGAAAAGCATGGGGAAGATCTGCACGAACGGGATGATATGGTCAAAATATCCGATGAAGCCCGTAAACGCTCCAGCGGCACCTGGCACCGCTCAATCCTGGAACATCTGGAGGATTTATAAAAGTGCCGCAGTCCGCCTGCACACCAGGATAGAATGCAGAATACTGATAACGATATTAACCTGTTACGTTCGCATTGATAGTACTGGTCTGTAGGATCTTTGTTAAAAAACAGCTTTGATCCTTGTGGCAAAATTTGGATTTGTAGGTTTTTGTTTGAATTTGTTTGATTTTCGCATCGGTTATGTGACAAACTTTGTCTTCAAAAAGGAGATATTGCTTATGGCTACTGAGCAACTTGACTGTGTGGGGCTTAAATGCCCACAGCCCACCTTAAAAATGACTGTTGTATCCACAAAAATGAAAACGGGCGATATACTTGAGATCACGGCAGACTGTCCTACCTTTGAAAAGGATCTGCGTGACTGGTGTCAACGTTCAAGAAAGACCTTGTTGTGGATCAGGGATGAGGGTGAAGGTAAAAAACGGGCTCAAATCAGGTTTTAGTTGAAGGCACCAAGATGTCAGATCTGAGCCTGGGACAGCTTTTAAGAAAGAGAAAACGTTTTAGTGGCATTGTCAGTCGGCTGGCAGCCTCTATCTCTGCTCATGTCATGATTCTGGATGCAGATGGTACAAAGCTGCTTGCCAGTGGTGATGACGTAAATGGCGAAAGCAGGTTTCCGGTACAGCTTGGGGACGACATAATCGGCTGGGTTTGTGGCAACCATGATCAGGCAGAACTGCTTGCCCAGTTACTTGCATACAATGCAGAGCTGGAACTGGAACACAAAAAGCTGGGTGAAGAGACGCTTCATAAGTACAAAGAACTTTCCACGTTATATAGTATGGCTGACCAGTTCCCTTCCTGTCTGGAGGCGGAACAGGTTTTAAGACTTCTTGGTGATCAGTTAAGGCATCTGCTGGAATTTGATGCAATAAACATACTCCTGTCAAAGCCTGATGAAGATGAGCTTACGGTGGTAATCTCAGAGGGCATCACCTTTGCAGAAGGTTTCTCTCTGGTGCCGGAAGGTATAATGGGTGATGTCTGGCATTCAGGTCGGGCCGAGATAATAAATGATGTAACTGCAGACAGCCGTTTTATTGCCAGGCAATATCCGGTCAGTTCCCTGATCTGTACACCACTTAAATCAAAAGGCAGAATCCTGGGACTGGTGTACGTTACAAGTATAAAACCCACCACATTTACAGCAGAAAATTTAAGGCTTCTGACCACGCTTGCTGCACAGGCAGCGGCACAGATTGAAAACTCAGCCCTTTTACAACAACTTAAAGATGCTTTTTATATTACGGTTTACACCCTGGCAGAGACCATTGAAAAACGTGACCCTTACACCGGCAACCATACAAAACGGGTTATGGAATACAGTCTGGCACTTGGCCGGACACTTGGCCTTTCAGAGCATCAGTTGAGGAGGCTGGAACTTGCTGCCGTACTGCATGATGTTGGCAAGATCGGCATACCTGATACGGTTCTGCTTAAAAAAGAACCCCTGGATGACGATGAATTCCGTCAGATCAAGATGCATACAATCTATGGCGAAGAGATCCTGAGCCGCATTCCCCAACTGAATGACATTATGCCAGGGGTAAAGCAGCACCATGAACGTTTTGATGGATGTGGCTACCCCGACGGTCTTAAAGGCGAAGAGATTGACATCACGGCCCGCATCATAGCAGTGGCCGATACCTTTGATGCCATGACAACCGACCGTCCGTATCGTAAAGGTTTTCCCTTTGAAGAGGCCTTTGAAGAGCTGCAACGAAACTCTGGTACCCAATTTGATCCGGCCATAATAGCTGCATTTTTTGAAACAGATATTATGGAAGCCTACTTTACGGCCCGTACAAAACCTAAATAGGTAAGAATATGCCAAAGATTCTGATTGCTGATGATGAACCCCATATCAGATTTCTGCTGGAGCTGGTTCTGGAAGAACTGGAAGATGAAGGGGTAGACATAATCTACGCAGATAATGGTGAAACAGCCCTGGAGATCATCAGGGATGAAAGACCGGCACTGGTTTTTCTGGATATTATGATGCCCAGGATGAACGGTTTTGATGTATGCGGTCAGGTCAAGGCTGATCCTGATCTGTCTGGCATCTGTATTGTGCTGCTGACGGCCAAAGGGCAGGAATCGGATCGCCACAAAGGGCTTGAGTCAGGTGCGGACAGCTATATGACAAAACCTTTCAATCCTGACCAGGTGCTTGGCAAAGCCCGTGATGTGCTTGGGCTTTAAACAGATAAAAATTGTAAGTCTCCACATATTAAAGCAAGGGGATTAACCATGGGTGCAAAGGCTATCAAGACACTGGTTGTTGATGATGATGCCTTTGTGCGTGAAGTGATCTCCTCTCTCCTTGAAACAGACGGCTACCAGGTGCTGACCGCTGAAAATGGTCTACAGGCACTGGAGTTATGCCGTACCATCCCTGATATAGAACTGATCATCTCTGATGTTAACATGCCGGAGATGGATGGTATTACCCTCCTTAAAAGCCTGCGTGACCAGCAACTGGAGATACCGGTTGTTATGGTAACCAGTGTGGGTGATATTTCTGTTGCTGTGGATGCACTTAATAACGGTGCCACAGAGTATATCCTGAAAGATGAGGGGATTCAGGATACCATCGGCATAACAGCCAGACAGGCCATTGAGAAACACCGGCTAAAGCAGCATAATGCCCAGCTTCTGGAGGAACTGGCTGCCAGAACAAAGCAGCAGGAAGAAACTCTCTCCTACTTAACCGCAATCCTCAACAACATGCCCGATGGCCTGCTGGTTGCCAACAACCACGCCTGTATCACCATAGCCAACCCGGCCATACAAGAGATGTTTGATCTGCCGCAAGGCAATTTAACAGGTAAGTCATGCTTTGAACTGTTCCATGATAAAATCCCTGATATGGGCAGCTCTTGTGGTGATACCGGCAACAACAGAATCACCAGAACAATACAACTGTCAGGCAACAGGGTTGGTTCCGCAGTCTTTGCACCGATTTGCGGCACATCAGAACAGGACCAGCCCTTTGGCAACCTGATGATTGTACGGGATGTAACCAGGGAGCGTGAAATAGACCGGATGAAGGATGACTTTATCTCCACTGTTTCACATGAACTGCGTACCCCGCTCACCTCTATCCTTGGCTTTGCCAAAATCATCCATAAAAAACTCAATGAAACGATTCTTCCCCAGCTATCCATGGAAAATCAACGCACAAAACGTTCCATTGAACGGGTTTTGCAGAGTTTTGGCGTAATTGATGCTGAAGGCAGTCGTCTGACTACACTGATCAATGACTTGCTGGATCTATCCAGACTGGAATCAGGTAAAGCCTTATGGAAGCTGGAACAGGTTAAGATTACAGAGCTTGTTGAACGTGCAATTGCCATAACCGGCTCTTCATTTGAAGAAAAAGGTCTGGAGCTTGGCAGTGAAGTTCCTGAAGGTCTGCCGCTTATCACCGGTGACAGGGACAGGCTGCTACAGGTTCTGATCAACCTGCTTTCCAATGCCTGCAAGTTTACTGATTCCGGTTCAGTCAGCCTTAAAGTCAGGCTTGCGGATAATGATAATGGGCAGATCCGCTTTGAGATTACAGATACAGGTTCTGGTATTGCAGAGGAAGACCTGCATAATGTTTTTGAAAAATTCAGTCAGGCTGGCAGTGTTCTGACTGATCGGCCAGCAGGCACAGGGCTTGGCCTTTCTATCTGTCGTCAGATTGTTGAGCATCATGGTGGCAGCATAGGTGCCACCAGCCAGCCAGGTGTTGGCAGTTGCTTCTACTTTACCTTGCCTGTAAACGGGCCTTGTGGGGAATGAGTGTATGAATGTTGATACAAGCACCGGCTCCAGTTCAGAACAGGTGCTGGAAAAAATCAGGCAGGTCAGGCAGTCAAGGGAAGTGGTGGACGTAAACCAGGAAACCACCAAGGTGGTGATTTTTGAGCTGTCTGGTGTCAGCTATGCTGTTTATGGCTGCCATGTCAGAGAGATCATTCAACAGTGCCAGATTGCCTGGTTACCAGGGTTGCCTGCCCATCTGCCAGGTCTGGTTAATATCCGTGGCGATATAGAATCGGTGGTTGATCTGAAACAGTTGCTGGGTATTGAGCAGGGCAAAGACAGACAGACACAGATGCTTGTAATGGTGGCAGATGGCAGCTTCCGTACCGGTCTGCTGGTTGACCAGGTTCATGATGTGCTTGACCTGCTTGTAAGCAGTATCAAGGCACCGCTATCCAGTTTAAACGGTAACGCCAGAGAGCTTGTATCAGGCGAGTTTGATTATCGTGACGACCTGGTTGCACTGCTGGATATTGCCAGGCTGGCTGCAAAAGTCAGGCTGTAACCTCTGCCATGACTTGCCTGAATGAAGACACCCTTGAGCTGCTGGTTTTTAATCTGGCGGGGTTTGCCTGTGCTGTTGAGACCAGCCAGGTGGAAAGTCTGCATGAATTTACAGCAGAGGATACGGCAGAACTGCTCTGGATAGACCGTCTGCTGGGGTTTGACGGGCCAGATATGTTTGATTATATCAAGCCCGGCATCATCAGCCTCAAGTGTGGCGAATATACAGGTTGCAGGATTGTGATTGATTCAGTGGAGGATATAACCAGTTGCAATCTGGATGAAATTTCTCCTCTGCCGTTACTGGTTGAGCAGTTTACAGGTAAAAACGGGATCTGGGCAGTTGTAAGACATGATCAGGATAAACTGATTTTTATAGTGGACTTATATAAAGCTGTATCAAGCTACCAACATAAAATTAGTCAAAACATTCAGAAAAAGGGGTGAATCAGATGAAGTTCACTACAAGAATGATCGTTATTGATGTGCTGATGATTATTATTGCAATCACCATAACCACTGGTTTTGCATTCTACAAAATGCAGGCAGAGCTGCAACGACAGGCCAATGTTTGTCAGGATTCGGCCTTGAAAACCTTCTGGGAACTCCTGAAAACAAAGGGAAGTGACCTGAAAACAGAAAATAACAGGATGTATGCTGGTGATTACTGCCTGAATGATAACTTTGAGCTGCCTGATACAATCACGCATCTGTTTGGTGGAACGGCAACGATATTTCAGGGAGATACCAGAATCACAACCAACATTCTTCAGGCAGATGGTAGTCGTGCTGTTGGTACAAAGCTTACCGGAGCTGCCTATGATGCCATCTTCAAGAACAATCAGTCATACCGCGGTACGGCAGAGATATTGGGTGAAACCTATTTTACAGCCTATGATCCGATTAAAAATAAAGCGGGTGAAACAATCGGCGTACTGTATGTTGGGATAAAACAGTCTGATTTCTTCATGGGTTATCAACAGATGCAGATGATTGTGCTGGTGGTGGCCATACTGGTTGCACTGGCACTTTCCTTCATGCGGCTTGTATTGCATCGTAAACAGCTTGAGCCGATAATAGATAACCTTTCCTCCATGTCGGACAAGATCCATAGTCATTCAAATACAATCTCTTCAAATATGGGGCAACATGCAGGCTTTACAAGCCAGCTTTCCAGTTCTGTGGTGGAGATTTCATCCACAATGAAGGAGTTTTCATCCACTGCCAGCCAGATTGCTGACCATAGCCAGTCGGTGGTGCAACGGGCTGACAAGACACTGGATGATACAAAGCATGGTGCCGGTGAGGTGGAAAACCTGACCTTCAAGATTATGGATATAAGTACAACAATCCAGTCCAACCTGGATGAGATTGTGGAGCTGGGCAGAAAATCCAAGGAAATCAACAAGATTATGGAGATAATCAACAACATTGCCAACCAGACCAGACTGATTGCCTTTAACGCTGCACTGGAAGCAGCCAGTGCCGGTGAGGCTGGTAAACGTTTCGGAGTGGTGGCAGTGGAGATCAGGCGGTTGGCAGACAGTGTGGTGGAATCAACAGCCGAGATTGAAGGGCATGTGACCGAGATTATGGATTCGGTCAACCGGCTGGTCATGTCCTCTGAAAAAAGCTCCCAACTAATACAGGAAGGCCAGGAGTATGCCTCTCACACTGTTGCAATGCTGATTGAAAGTGTGGATGGCGTGGAGGAGACAACCAACGCCGCCAGACAGATCTCCCTTTCTACCCAGCAGCAGCAGATTGCAAGTAATCAGGTGGTAATTGCATTGCGTGAGATTGAGCAGGGGGTGCGTTTTTCCAGCGATTCTGTCCAGCACGCCAATCAGGTAAGCGGCGAACTGTCTAACCTGGCGGACCAGTTGCAACGTCTGGTCAGTATTTTCAGGGGTGACAGACAAGCTGCGGCAGGGGCCAAAACAACACAGTCAGATCAGGCGGATCAGCCATGAAAAAGCAGATCAGGGTGCTTGTGGTGGATGACAGCAGCTTTATCCGTGAGCTGTTCAGGTGCATCCTGTCTTCAGCACCGGATATACAGATTGCAGGCGAAGCCTCTAACGGGAAAGAGGCGATAGAGCAGGTGCTTGCATTAAAGCCGGATCTGGTCACGATGGATATTGAAATGCCGGTATTGGGCGGTCTGGAGGCGATTCAGCAGATCATGTCCCGCTATCCGGTGCCAATCCTTGTGATTACCGCCCTTACCGGAGTGAAGACAGCCTTTGCAGCGGTCTCCAAAGGTGCTCTGGATGTGATTGAAAAGCCTGACATAAGCAGTGAAAGTGCAGATCGTCTGATAGAGAAAATCCGTAAACTGGCCAGGGTGGATATACATACACATCTGGCATCTCTAAGCAGTAGTATGGCTAAACCAGCAACAATGATTTCCGGTCCATCTTTGAAAAATACGGGCCGTTGTAACGGTGTGGTGGCTTTAGCTGCATCCACCGGCGGTCCGCAGGCGATCTCCAGAATACTGTCAGGTCTGCCAGGCAATTTCCCATTGCCAATACTTATCACCATACATATTGCAGATGGTTTTACGCAGGGGATGGTTGACTGGCTGACCACTGAAACAGAGCTAAAGGTGGTGGCAGCTTCCAGTAACACCAGGATTCTGCCAGGCCATGTCTATATTAACCCTGCTGAAAACTCAATGGTTCTGGCTGGAGATACAATACTGCTTGGCCAGCACCCTGCAAAATCTGTCTACCATCCTTCATGTGACACCATGCTCAAGTCCGTAGCCGACAGCTTTAAGGGCAATGCCATTGGCTGCATTTTAAGCGGTATGGGGCACGATGGAGTTGAGGGGATGGGGGCTGTCAAGGCGGCTGGCGGGGTAACTCTGGCACAGGATGCCGGCAGTTCTGTGATATATGGCATGAACAGGGAGGCAGTGGAAAAAGGCTATATCAACCAGGTATTACCGGTGTCAGAATTGGCTGCATTGCTTACAGGACTGACAGTTTGCGGCAGTTCCGCTGCACGTATCCGCTGATAACCAGAAGAAGCGTAAAGATGACACCTGCCTTTAATATACCTGAACAACTACTGGGGCTGATCAGAGAGCTTTCAGGCTTCAGGCTGGGTGCAGAGCATATTGTAACAGCCGGCGAAGCTGTCTGTAAGCGGATGGCACTATGTCATCTGTCTGACACTGCTGATTATTTGCAGATGCTGTCACAGGATACACTGGAACAACAGGCATTGGTGGAGCTGCTGACCATAAATGAAACTTATTTTCTACGGGAATCAGACTACCTGAATCTGCTGGTGGATGCCTTGCTGCCAGTTATGCGTAACAGCCTGCGTAATACCCCGATCAGAATTTTTTGTGCCGGCTGCTCAACCGGCGAAGAGGCATATTCATTAGCCATTCTGCTACAGAACCGATATGGGCGGGAAGCTGCCGAGCTGTTTTCCATAACCGCAGTGGATATTGATTCAGTGGCACTGGCAAAAGCCTGTGCAGGGGTTTACGGCAAGTCTTCATTCAGGGGGGATGGGCTGGAAAAGCTGCTGCATTACTTTGAGAGACTTGAGGATGGCAGATACCGGCTGCTTCCTTCTATACGGCAGATGGTCTGCTTTGAGCAGTGCAACCTGATGGAACCACGGCTTAAAAACGGTGCCGGACAGACCGATGTTATCCTGTACCGCAATGTATCAATCTATTTTTCCAAAGAGAATCAGATCCGCATCTTCAGCAATCTGGCAGATCTGTTAAGTGATGGTGGCGTTCTTCTGGTTGGTGCTACAGAGTCCCTGCATCACAACCTGGGTATCCTGAAACTTTCGGAGCATAACCAGCTTTTTTACTACAGCAAACCAACTACCCGCAGCCTGGCTGACAGGCGTACTACTTCCAGAAACAGTACATGGTCAAGTGAAAGTCGGCAGACATTGCCGCAACAATCTGTTGAGCGGAGACCTGCTGTAAATGACAGTTCTTTTTGCTGTCAGGAGCCTAAAATACTTTTTGACAGGGCGTTATTGCTGGCAAAGAACAGGCAGCCGGAACAGTCCCTTGAACTGCTGGAAAAAATCATCGGCCTGTCTCCATCATTTGTAAATGCCCTGTTGTTGAAGGCATGTCTGCTGCTTGACGGCTGTTGTTATGAGCAGGCTGCCAGTGCCTGCCAGTCTGTCAACGCCATTGATCCGTTACGGTGTGAATCCTATCTGATCTCTGGCCTGATTGCCCGGCAGAACAGCAAAGAGATGGATGCACTTGAGTATTTCCGCAAGGCCATCTTCTTAAAGCAGGATTGCTGGGTAGCACACTTCTATTCTGCTGAAATCCTTTACAGTCGTAAAGAATACAAGCTGGCCAATGCCGGTTACCAGAAAACAGTATCCCTTTTAAAGGAAGGCAGCCTGCAAAATTCAGGTATTTTTTTCCCACTCTCATTTGATACCGGACAGTTTGTTACCATCAGCAAACATAAACTGTCCCTTCTTAAAGAAGTCAGGTAGCAATCATGGCTTTTGACCATTCAAAATTTCTGATCCGCTTTGTGGAAGAGGCCAGGGAACACTGTTCCCGCATCTGTGACGGCCTGTTGAGTCTGGAGCAGACCCCTGGTGATAAAGAACTTATTAACAGTCTGTTCCGTTCCACCCATACAATTAAAGGTTCATCACGGATGATGAAGCTGATGGGGGTTACAGAGCTGGCCCACAAAATGGAAGACCTGCTGGATCTGGTGCGTTCTGACCGTCTGGTAATTACGCCAGGGGTGGCTGACCTGCTTTTAAAGGGAAATGATTTTTTGCAGGCAATGCTGGAAGATATTGCAAACGGCAATAAAGCCCCGGAAGCTCCCAGGGAGATCTGTGATCTGCTGGAACAGGCATTAAACCCTGAAACAATGGCAGTTGCCGTGCAGCAACAAACAGTTCTTGCTTCATCAAGACCCGCATCCAGTCCGCAAGCCACGGTTGCAGATGCTATAGCCTCCACACAGGAAAAAGCTGATACCAATCAGGAGCCACCTGCCCATACAAGGCCAGCTTCCACTGATGATCCTGCAACAGAAACAGTGCCGAAACCGGAACAGCAGCCGGAGGCGATCCAACACCTGGCAGCTTCTGCTACTGTTCGTAAACAGGCTGATTACCTGCGTGTTAATTCTGAAAAACTGGATGAGCTGATCCGTTTAATGGGTGAAATCGTCTCAGAGCATGGCCACTTCCGGCGGGATATTGCCCAGTTGCCTGAGCTTGAACGGCGTTTATCCCTTTACCAGCGAATGCTGAACGAACAGCTTGAGCAATCAGATTACGGTGCAGCAGAGTATCACCTGCTGCATCAAAAGGGGACAGAGCTGAAGGAGTTTACCCATAACACCATCAGCACCATCAGAAATGCAGTTATGATGCAGGAACATCTGATTTATGATCTACAGGAAACAGCCATGCGGATGCGGATGCAGCCGCTTTCAACCGTGTTTGATCCCATGCGTCGTACAGTCAGGGAGCTGGCACAGGAGGTCGGTAAGTCAGTCAACTTTGTGATTGAAGGTGGAGAGACAGAGCTTGATCGCAAGATTATAGACCGTATCGGGGATTCGCTGATACACCTGATCAGGAATGCCCTGGATCATGGTATGGAAAGCAGTTCGGAAAGGACCGCATCAGGCAAGCAGCCCCAGGGAACCATTACCCTTTCAGCCTGCTATGACGGTGGTTGCGTCACCATTGCCCTTGCAGATGATGGTAGGGGGATCTCGCTTGATCGGATCAGGGCAAAGGCCATTGCACGGAAGCTTTACAACCAGGAAACCCTGGACAGCATGTCAAAATCAGAGCTTGTCAATCTGATCTTCATGCCTGGCTTCAGCACCAGCCAGATTATCACAGACCTGTCTGGCCGTGGTGTTGGCATGGATGTGGTCAGGAAGTGCATTGTTGAGGAGCTGAAAGGAACAATACTGGTGGATAGCAACGAAGGATCAGGCACCACCTTTATGTTGCGTCTGCCCCTTAACCTGGCGGTTTTCCCGCTGTTCAGGGTGATTTGCGGCAACAGCATCTGTGCCTTGCCAGCTACTTCCATTGTGGAGATGCTAACTGTGCCGGCTTCAGAGCTGATTGAAATTGTCAACAAGCGTGCAATCAGGCTGCGGGAGCAACTGATTCCGGTGGAGGAGCTGGCCTGCCTGCTGGGGCTGCCACAGGATTCAGAGGATAAGGTTGAACTGTTGATAGTGGTAGTAAGGGATGGGGATGAAAAGCTGGGGCTTTTGGTGACAGATGTCATCAGCCGTGATGAAATGGTGGTCAAGCCGCTGCCGGAACATCTGCAAAATCTGAAACTGGTTTCCGGTGTAACAGTTGGTGAGCGGGGCAGTATTCTGACCCTGCTGCATGTGCCGGAGTTGCTGCGGCTTGCCAGGGAGATTGCAGTTCCGGGTAGAAAGCCGGATAAAAACGAGAAACTACGGACAGCTTCAATCCTGGTTGTGGATGATTCCTGCAACACCCGCGAGATAGAAAAGAGCATACTTGAAGCCCACGGTTATCAGGTGGATCTTGGTGTAGATGGTGTGGATGGCTATGAGAAATGCCAGCAGAAAAAATATGACCTGATTGTGACCGATGTGGAGATGCCCCGCATGGATGGATTTTCCCTGACTGAACGCCTGCGGGCGGATACTGCATACAGCCTTACACCTGTTATCATTGTCACTTCGCGGGAAAAGCCGGAGGACAAGCAGCGTGGAATACAGGTTGGAGCCAACGCCTATATTGTCAAAGGTGCCTTTGATCAGAATAACCTTGTGGAGACAGTACAAAGCCTGCTGGGTTGGGGGGTATAAAATGGATGTCGGTAATAAAGCCGTTCTGCTGGTTGATGATGATCTGTTTACAGCCGAGCTGACCGGTATGCTGCTGGAAATGGCAGGTTATACCGTGATTATGGCTGAAGGTGGGCCGGATGCACTTGAAAAGCTGTCTGAAAACCGATCTGTAGCCCTTTTGATTTCTGATATGAATATGCCGTTTATGACCGGTATTGAGCTGTTTGAAGAGCTGCAACAGCAAGGGTGCCAGATTCCGTTTGTTCTGCTGACAGGAGAGAATGCAGAACCGTACAGAAAATCCCATCCGGGTCTGGCCGGTGTCCTTTCCAAGGATGAGCAGTTGCAGGACAGCCTGCCGGCACTGGTAAATCATCTGCTTGATGGATGAATCAAG
>CAZRKG010000006.1:19249-23662 GCA_964600635.1 uncultured Geobacter sp.
TGGTAAATCATCTGCTTGATGGATGAATCAAGGAGTTTAACCATGGACAACAGGGCTGTATCAGCGGCAATTAAGCTGCAAAGAATCAAAGATGCCTACCTGAAACAACTGCCAGACCAGCTTGATGCTATCCTGAAAGAGTATGAAAGGTTTGCGGAGCAGCGTGGCAAAGGAAGTGATCTGGTTGGTCTGCATCGCCAGGTACACACATTGCGGGGCAGCAGTGCTTCCTTTGGATTAAAGCGTCTGTCATCGGCAGTATCAGAGCTGGAGAAGTTGCTTAAAGATTCCGTGTTCCAGCCCGGCCACCCGGAGCAGAAATGGCATATGCAGTGGCAGGAGGCCTACTCTCTGGTCAGGCATGAAGCTGAAAACCAGGATACAGCCGGTATTGATCCCAGGGGAGCAGAGCTGGTCTCTGCACCGGCTCCAAAGGGGGGTGATGGTGCCCGAAAGCTGATCTATATCTGTGAAGATGACAACTTTCAGCGTTTAACCCTGGCTACCCAGCTTGAATGTTTTGGTTTCAGCATTACTTCGTTCAGTAACCTGGATCAGTTAAAGCAGGCGGTTAAAAACTCTCCGCCTGATGCCATAGTAATGGATCTGATATTTCCCGATAACCCGCTTGGTGGTGCCGATACCATCAGCCAGATCAATCAAAACAGTGACCATAAGATTCCAGTGGTCTTTGTGTCATCTTCCAACACATTCGTATCGCGGCTGGCAGCAACCAGAGCCGGTTCCAGTGCCTACTTTACCAAGCCGATCAACATAACCGAGCTATCTGCCACCCTCAGCAAACTGGCTTCAGACGAAATTCCTGAACCATACAGGATACTGATTGTTGATGATGATCCATTTATTTCAGGTCGCCATGCCACCATTCTGGAAGCAGCAGGCATGGAGGTTTATGAGGTTAATAACCCGCTGAAAATCATGGAGCCGCTTAGTGAATTTAAGCCGGATCTTATCCTGACAGATATGCATATGCCAGAGTGCAGTGGCATAGAGCTGGCCATGACCATCCGCCAGATCAGCTCGGTCTACAGCATACCGATTGTTTTCCTTTCCAGTGAAACGGACACAGGTAAACAGTTCCATGCCATGTGCATGGGTGGGGATGCCTTTCTGACCAAGCCGGTTATTCCTGAAAGGCTGATTTCTGCCGTGGCAGGTCGGGCAGAGCGTATGAAATATCTGCGTTCCTTCATGGTCAGGGATAGTCTGACCGGCCTCTATAACCACACCACACTGAAGGAACATCTCGAAGATCTGGTTACGCTTTTCATCCGTGGCAAGGGCGAACTCTGTTTTGCAATGATAGACCTGGATCATTTCAAGCGGGTCAACGATGCCTATGGCCATGTTATGGGGGATAACGTTCTGATTTCACTGGCCAGGATGCTTGGGCAAAGATTGCGTACAAGTGACATAATCGGACGTTATGGTGGTGAAGAGTTTGCAGTGGTGCTGCCTGATTGCAGCCTTGATAAAGCTGTTGCACTGCTTGACCAACTGCGGGAAAGCTTTGGCAAACTACGGTTCCCTGCCAGACCGGAGCCGTTTTCCTGCACATTCAGTTGTGGTATTGCGACACTTTCCAGGTTTGGTAATGCGGATCTGATATGCCGTGCGGCTGATTCAGCTTTATACCGTGCCAAACATAGCGGGCGTAATCAGGTGATTTCAGCCACCGTTTCTGAACTGGAGAGTTGTTGAAATGGATAAACAGAAACCAAAGCTTGCAATGTACTGGGCTGCTTCCTGCGGTGGGTGTGAGATTTCAGTTGTAAATACCCATGAGTTTATTCTGGAGCTGGATCAGCATTTTAACTTCTTCTTCTGCCCCTGTCTGCTTGATGCCAAGCGGGCAGATCTTGAAGCATTGGATGATAACGAAATCGCCCTCACATTGTTTAATGGTGCCTTGCGTACGGAAGAAAACCTGGAGATGGCCCGGCTGTTACGTAAAAAATCAGAGATACTGATTGCCTTTGGAAGCTGTGCCACAACAGGCGGTATACCGGCCCTGGCCAACCAGAGGACTCTTTCGGAACTTTGCAACACAGTTTACACAGATGCCCCCGGACTGGATGCTGCGGGGGGGCAGCCTGCAATAACAAGCATCTACGAAGGTTTTGAGCTGTCTCTGCCCCCACTTTTACCAAAGGTTCAGACGTTGGCTGATCAGGTTGCGGTTGATTATTTCATGCCTGGTTGCCCGCCGGAGCCGGAACAGATTGTGGCGGTTTTACAGCATCTGATTTCCGGGCAGCCGTTACCGCCCCGTGGTGCCTGGCTGGGTTGCAGCCAGCGGGCTGTCTGTGATGAATGTCCCCGTGAAAAGCGGGATCATCCGGTTGCGGCACTGGTGCGGCCAGGCAGCAGACTGCCAGAGCCAGGCTGGTGCCTGCTGGAACAGGGCTTTGTCTGCCTTGGCAGTGCAACCAGGGGTGGTTGCAAGGGGCTATGCCCGTCTGTGAACATGCCGTGCAGCGGCTGCTATGGCCCAGTTGACCTTGTCCGTGATCCAGGGACAACATCGCTGGTATCTGTTACAGCGGTACTGGCTCCGTCTGAAACCAGGGGGAGCAGTGATGCAGAAATTCAGCTACAGCAGAAGCAGTCTCTGTTGGCAGTACCAGACCCGCTGGGTAGCTTTTATCGCTACACTCTTTCAAAAAGCAGGCTGCAAAATGCAGGGGAGCAGCAATGTCAAAACGTATAACAATAGATCCGATCACCAGGCTGGAAGGGCATGGCAAGATCGAAATCTTTCTGGATGATGCAGGTGAGGTTGCCGCAGCCTGTTTCCAGATCCCGGAGCTGCGAGGATTTGAATCCTTCTGTCTTGGCAGACCTGCTGAAGAGATGCCGAATATCACTAACCGTATCTGCGGTGTCTGCCCGGAGGCGCACCATATAGCCGCTGCAAAGGCGGTGGATAAAGCCTTTGGTGTCACCTGCCTGCCAGCCGCCAGCCGGATAAGGGAGCTGATCTACCACGCCTTCATGGTGACTGACCATACAACCCATTTTTACTGTCTGGGGGGGCCTGATTTTATCGTTGGCCCCGATGCACCCCCCTCAGAGCGGAATATACTGGGTGTAATCCGCAAGATGGGGGCGGATGTTGGTGGCAAGGTCATAGCCTGCCGCAAACGGAACCATGAGCTGATCAAGCAGTTGGGTGGGCGGGGTATCCACCTTTGCGGTGCCCTGCCAGGGGGCTGGTCAGTTGCAATAACAAGGGAACAGCAGGTGCAGCTCAGAACCTGGGCATTACAGAATGTGGAGTTTGCACAGTTCTCACTGAAGCTTTTTGCAGAGCTGGTGCTGGAAAACCCGGTTTATCATGAACTGCTGTTTTCAGAGCTGTATCGCCACGAAACCCACAGCATGGGGACGGTGGATGGCCGGATGAGGTCAAACTGCTTTGATGGAAAGATCCGGCTGGTTGATACAAGGGGGGTGGAGCTTGACCTGTATGAACCGGCGGATTATCAGCAGCACCTGGCTGAACGGGTGGAACCGTGGAGTTACATGAAGTTCCCCTACCTTAAACGGTTTGGCTGGCATGGTTTTGTGGATGGACAGGAAAGCGGCATCTACCAGTCAACGCCGCTATCCAGACTGAACGTCTCTGACCAGCTTTCGACACCGCTTGCCCAGGCCGAGTTTGAGAGGTTCTACGATCGTTTTGGGGCAAGGGGTAAGGCGGAGGGGGGCAGAAACCTGCCGGTACATAACAGGATGGCGACCCATTGGGCCAGGTTGATTGAAATATTGCACTCATCGGAACGGATGGTGGAGATCCTTGACCACCCCGATATTTGCGATCCTGATGTCCGTCAGGTGGTGGAGCCTGCGGCCGGTACAGGTATCGCCTCGGTTGAGGCACCACGCGGCACCCTGACCCACCATTATGAGACAGACCGGAATGGTCTGCTGACAAAGGTGAACCTGCTGGTTGGTACCACCAACAATAACGCCTCCATATCCCTTTCTGTCATGAAAGCGGCCAAAGGGTTGATTCATGGTGGTAAGGTTACGGATGGTATCCTCAACCGTGTCGAGATGGCCTTCAGGCTGTACGACCCCTGCTGTTCCTGTGCCACCCATGCCGTTGGCAAGGCACCTTTGGTTTTAAACCTGCGTAATCTTGAGGATGGCAGGCTGCTTGATCAGGTGGTACGCAGTTGAAAACCGTTGTAATTGGTCTTGGTTCCCCGTTTCTGTCTGATGACAGCATCGGCCCCAGGGTTGTGCGTAACCTTGCTGCGGAATGTGCCGATGGTGTCAGGTTTGTTGAGATGCATGCCGGTGGTCTGCTGCTGCTGGAAGAGCTAGAAGGGGCGGAACAGGCCATCATTGTTGATGCCATGCTGGATGCCGGGCGGCCAGCCGGTA
>CAZRKG010000006.1:23672-43678 GCA_964600635.1 uncultured Geobacter sp.
ATATCGGCATTGCCGCCAATAACGCCTGTTGCAGCCATGATTGTGATCTCCCCCAGACGCTATCCATAGGTCAGGCACTGGGGATGAAGCTGCCGACACCTGATAATATCGTTTTAGTGGCGGTGGTGGCGGCTGATGTCATCTCTTTTGATGAAAAACTGACTCCGGCTGTGGAGGCTGCTTTGCCAGAGGCCTGCCAGATAATACGTACCCTGATTAAAGGGGGGACAGATGGAAAAACCAGGTAAGACCGTTGTAATCCTCTGCACCTGCAGTGGCATTATTACAGAGAAGATAGACTGGCAACAGGTTATGGAGAGCCTTTCCGGCCATTCCGGCAACCCTGTTTTTGTCGTTGATGAGCTGGCCTGCGGTGCGGACAACCTGGAGCATCTGTCGGAACGTCTCAAGGTTGAGAGGCCGGATCATCTGGTGGTGGCGGCCTGTTCACCAAGGGAGCATGAAACAACCTTCAGGAAACTGCTTGAATCTGCCGGTATCAACCCCTGGCTGTTACAGATGGTGAATGTGCGTGAACAGGTGGCATGGGTAACCGGCTCGCAGGAACAAGCCACGGCCAAGGCAGCACGGCTGATCAGGGGGGGGATTGACCGTGTGCAGCACCAGATACCGCTGGCAGAACGCAGAATAGATGTTTCAACCGATGTGGCTGTGATCGGTGCCGGTCCGGCCGGTATGCAGGCCGCCATGACACTGGCAAAGGCAGGGCGTAAGGTTTATCTGATTGAGCGGGAGCCGTTTATAGGTGGCCTTCCTGTCCGTTTTGAAGAGCTGTTTCCAAACCTTGAATGCGGGCCATGCCTGCTGGAGCCGTTGATGGCAGAGCTGTTGCACGGCCCTGACAGCAACATGGTGCAGTTGCTGACAATGGCGGAACTTACCGGTGTCACTGGTTTTCAGGGCAACTGGACGGTTTCTGTACAAAAGAGGCGACGTTACATCAACGAGAAGCTCTGTATCGGCTGCATGATCTGTGCGGAGGTCTGTCCGGCAAAACGTTTTAACCGCTGGAACATGGCAGGTGAGATCGGTGCGGTGGATGTCCCGTTTGCAGGGAGCCTGCCAAACATACCGCATATTGATGCGGCAAGCTGTCTCAGGCTTATAGGGCAGGATTGTGACCGCTGTATGGCAGAGTGTCCGGTGGAGGGTGCCATTGAGTTCAGCCAGCCAGAACAGCAGCTTGATATAAATGTTGGTGCAATTATTGTGGCCACCGGTGCCAGAGAGCTGCATTCGGTTCCGGCTGTTTTTGAAGGTCTTGCGGATCTGCATACCGCCTACAGTTTTGAACGGCTGCTGGCAATGAACGGCCCCACCGCCGGCGAGTTGATCAGGGTTGATGGCAATACCCCTGAATCATTGGCGATTCTGCACTGTGTCGGATCTCTGGACAAGGATGAGGTTTCGTACTGCTCCGGTACCTGCTGTCGGGCCGGAATCAAATATGCACATATTGCAGCGTCAAAATCGCCAGGAATAAACATTACCCGCCTTATCAAGGAGCAGTCTGTTCCGGGGGTGGATGCCGCCCTGCCGTTTCATAAAGAGCATAGCCAGACTGTGCGTTACGGCGGTTTTGAAGAGTTGGAACTTCAGGTGACGGATGAAGGGCGCATGATCCTTCATAAACCAACCGGCCAGAGGATACCGGCTGATATGATTCTGCTGTTAAGGCCGGTTGTGCCTGGTGAAGGCACCGGGGATGTTGCCGGACTGTTGGAGCTGGAAACAGACCAGGCAGGTTTTCTGACACCGCTGCATACCATCTCAAACCCATGCAGCACCACCACAAACGGGATTTATCTGGCCGGCTCATGTAGTGGGCCGAAGGATATTCCGGCGGCATTTGCATCCGGCCTGGCAGCGGCCGGTCTGGCATTGTCAGAGCTGGTGACAGGGCGAGAGCTGGTGATTGATCCCCAGGTTGCGGTTGTGGATGCAACGGTTTGTGCTGGTTGCAGAACCTGTTTGCAGGTCTGTCCCTATAGGGCAATTACATGGGATCAACAGAACAGGGTGGTCTTAATATCTGACATACTTTGTCGTGGTTGCGGAACCTGTGTGGCTGCTTGCCCCGCCGGTGCCATTAACGGGCAAGGTTTTACCCACCAGATGCTTACTGCTGAAATCAGGGGGGTGCTGTCATGAGTTGCCAGAGTTTACCAAAGCCGGAACAAACAGCAGAGCTTATGGCAGGGGCCAGGCGGGATGCAGCGGCTATTAAAATAGTAGCCTTTCTCTGTAACTGGTGTTCGTATGCCGGTGCGGACAAGGCAGGTTCCAGCCAGTTGCCTGTTCCGGCAGAGCTGTCTGTTATACGTGTAATGTGTTCGGGCAGGGTAGAGCCAGATCAGGTTCTGGATGCCTTTGCTGCTGGTGCCGATGGTGTTATGGTGCTGGCCTGCCATCCGGGGGATTGCCATTATAAACATGGTAATCTGAGGGCAGGTTGCAGGGCAGAGCTGCTTTCAAAGCTACTGAGACAGATGGGGGTGGCTCAGGAACGCTTCTGCTTTGATTATGTTTCGGCGGCAGAGGCAGAAAAATTCTCCCAATTGACTGGTGAGTTTGCAGACCGATTATCCAGGATATAGCCGACAGGAATATCTTTTGTAAGTGCAGGTGACCACTGTTTACGCAAAAAATGCTTTGTCCCTTGCAAAAGCCTCCATGAACTGCTTCTGAAGCAGCTTGATCTGATCATCACCAAGCTCCAGATGAACTGCCGGACCGCTTCTGGCCAGATCAATTGCGGTATTGGCTGATACTGTTCCGATACCGTTGTAATGGCTGAACAGGTTAGCCAGTCTTACTATCCTGGCCAGCATAAGGGTGTATGGGTCTTCGTCTTCTGGCAGCTCCTGATCATGGTGCATCTCAACAGCCCGTACCAGGTGTTCAGGAAAGTTCCATTTTTTTATCACCATTGCACCGGCCTCTGCATGGCCATACTTAAAAAGCTCATGTTCCATTTTGTAGAAGGGTGTACCATCATTGTAACAGTGCTGCATAACCTCAGAGAATTTTTCCTCTTCCAGATGATTCATCAACTGCTTGCCAATATCATGGAACAATCCACCTAAAAATGCCTCATCAGGATTAACCCTCTGCATCATCATTGCAATCATCCTGGCCATAAGGCCAGTACCATAGGAATGTTCCCAGAGCAGCTTTTCGGTCAGTCCGTAAGGTTGATAGATCTGTTTTATGGAGGCAGCCACCACAACGCTTTTAAGGGTCAGCATCCCAAGCATCATAATAGCGTGGGGCAAAGTCTTGATCATCCGTTGTGCCCCGTAAAAGGATGAGTTGGATATTTTCAGAACCCTGGCGGCAATGGCCGGATCTGATGAAATTACCCTGGCCAGGTCATCGGCTGTGGTGGTTTCACTTTCCATCAACTGCATAATTTTGGTGGCAACCACCGGTATAGTCGGCAGATCTCCTGCAATAGATATGATTTGTTCAAGGTTTTTATTCATCTGTATTGCACCCCTTCTTTTAATAAGATCAGATGTTTTTGTATTGAAAAGACTGATTTTTTTGCTGAAAAAGGTACAAACGGTTGTACTTTTTCCTGGTTTGGCAGTATGATTCACCCGTATTTACAGTACAGTGCTTGCTTATGAACTGCCGATATTCAGATTTAGTTTTGCCAAAAAAAAGGAATTTTCACAATGTATAAAAAAGCAACCGCAATTTTACCATTACTGGCCGGATCAGTCTTTTTGCTGACCGGCTTCAACTGGAACTTTGGTGGTGATAAGTGTAAAGGAACCGTAGAGCTGGTCAACAAAATGGTGGTCAGTGAGGATGTTACCGAACAGACCAGGGATGAGGAAAAAATTCTGAGTGACTGCCCGGATAGTGCAGCAGCCAACTTTGTCAAAGGTTTGCAGTCAGAACGGGCTGGCGATATTGACGGTGCCATCAGCTTCTACCTTCGCAGCCTGCAAAAAGAGCCTGATTTTGCGGCAGCATCAGGCAATCTGGGGTTGCTGTACATGCAGAAAGGTATGCATGATGAAGCTGCTGTTGCCCTGACAAAGGGGCTGGCTGGTGTGCAGGCCACCGCTTATCATAAGGCAATGGGCAGGTTAATGGCTGATAAGAAGTTCTATCCACTGGCACAGTATCACTATGGACAGGCTCTGCTTGCCCAACCTGCTGATGCTGATCTGCTGGCCGGGCAGGCCGAGATTTATACGGCCCAGGGGCAGACCGACCGTGCCATTGATGAATACCGCCGTACTCTGTTGCTGGAGCCAGGGCATGAGCAATCTGCTGCCGGACTGGCTGCCATTTACCAGGAAAGAAACCGGTCTGCTGATGCGTTGGGAGTGCTTAAAAAAGCATCAGCATCCAACCCTGGCAGTGGCCGTCTGCATCTTCTGCTGGCAGACCAGTACGCCCAACGTGGGGATACCAGGCAGGCGGAGTACGAACGGATTCTGGGCGGGCAGCGGGCCAATGCAGGGGCTGTGGCAGTGCAGTCCGGTGTCGTAACAGCAGCCATTTCGGCTTCGGATGGTTTGAGACAGGCGGACAGACTGGTCAGCCAGGGCGAGCTGGAAAAAGCTGCCGAGGCCTATCGTGAGCAGATACGACAGCAGCCTGATTCTGTCCTGGCCCAGGAGCGGCTGGGAAATCTGTACTTCCATGCTGGCCGTGATGATGATGCGGTTACAGCCTACCGTGAGGCATCCTACCTTGGCTCTGTAAATCCTGAAGTGTATTACAACCTTGGTCAACTATATGAAAGGCGGGGTCATCTGGATGAGGCGGTGGTTGCCTACAAACGGACCATAGAGCGGCAGAATAACCACGCTGATGCCCGTCTACGTCTGGCAGAGATCCGTATGGAGCGTGGCAACGCCCAGGAGGCTCTGGAGCAATATACCGAATATCTGCGGCTGAATCCTGCTAACACGTCTGTTCAGTTAAAGCTGGCCCAGATACATCAACAGAACAAAAGACCAGATCTGGCGGAACAGGTTTACAAGTCAGCACTTGCCACGGCTCCGTCTAATCTGGATGCCAACCGTGAGCTGGCAATTTTATATCGTGATCAGGGCAGGAACAAACAAGCAATTGAGCATTTCAGGCGAGTGCTTGATCTGCAAAAAGATGATGCAGATAGTCGCAATGCCCTGATTGCCATCTACGTAAAAGAGAAAAAATACGATAAGATAGAAAAACTTTTGCAGGAAGCTATTGAAATCAGCCCTGATGATCCGGTCAATTATTACAAGATGGGGTTGATGCAGGATTTTAACAAACAGCATGATCAGGCGATTGACAACTATAAAAAGGCGATTGAGTTAAAGCCGGATAATGCCCGTGCCATGAATGCCCTTGGGCGGGTTTACATGAAGACTGGCCGCCTGGCAGAGGCCCGCGAAGTACTGCAAGCTGCCAAGGAAGTTGATCCCAGTATGGAAGAGGCATCGTTTCTGCTGAATAACATCAAGGATGATTTCCAGCCGGTTCCCCGTGCCATATCCAATACTCCTCGCCCCAGAAAGGCAGCACCAGCGGCCAGAGCAAACAGACATACAACCGTCAGGCCGGCTGCCAAACCAAAGGGAAAGACAAAACAGCAGGCACCGGCTGCCAAACCAAAGGCCGCACCAGGTAAAAAGAAGGTACGCTGACCATTGTTGGCGGTCGGTTTTCCGGCCGCCTTTTTTGTTTCGGGTTTTTTCGGCACTGGCTTTCAGATTGAAATTCCGGCACAGCCAGGAATCATTTAACCATGAATTTACAGGCGTTATTTCATCTGGTTAAATCTAAAATCTACCTTTAACAGGCAGTGTTGAGGCTGCCAGATTCGAGTCAGGGTTATGTCACTACCATTGCCACCATATTTCCCATTCTCCATTCAACTGTCTGCCAAGGCCAGCCAGCAGTTAGATCTTGACAGCATTTTGCCGGAACAGGGCAGCCCGTACCCGCGTATCCTGTTCTATCGCCGTCTGGCACTGGCTGTTGCCAGGTCAGGGGGAGATCAGGCCAGGATTACCGCTGCCAGGCTTAACCTGTATGCCTCGCTGATGGATGTTTATCGCTACCTGGTGGATCTGCTGGCCAGTGGCAGCAGGGCAGAACTCCTGCTTGAAGCCCTGAAAAATTCGGGGATTGATCCAGATGGCACCCAGGTGCAGAATACGGTAGCAGCCTTTAAGGAGCTATTCCCGCCTGCTGCTGATTTTTTACAACAGAGTTCGGCAGTGCAGCGTCATCCGCTGTTACGAGAACTGCTGTTGTTGCACTTTGCCTCCCAGAACCGTGCGGTTGATCCGTTCCGGTCACTTCTGGATGACAGGGAACTTTCCAGTCAGACCGCCTATAAGCAGGTCGTGAACGGCCTTTTGCAGGGGCTTGCCAAGGCTCCGGTTCTGCCCGGTATCGGCCTGACCCTGGTTGATGCCTTGCAGGCAACCATTACCGCCGCCCCTGATTCTCTTGCTGCCCAGTTGGAGTTCATCCGTGGCAGGTGGGGCCGCTATGTTCCGCCAGAACTGCTGGAAGAGCTATTGACCGCATTTGATATTCTGGATGAAGAGCAGCGGCAGTGGTCAGATGGTGGGGAAGGGCCAAGCCAGGTGCTTCGTTTTGGGGCAGAAGCCCCGACAGATGATCTACCTGCTCCTGAGCAGGCTTATTATGGTGCAGACCACCATGCCGGTTATGAGCAGCATGAGTATGAAGCCTTCTCCTATGATGCTGACTGGATGTCCAATGTGGTCATGATGGCCAAAATGACCCATGTCTGGCTGGATCAACTCACAAAAACATACCAGCGGCCCATCAACCGACTTGACCTGATCCCGGATGCAGAGCTGGACCGTCTGGCAGCCTGGGGCTTTACCGGACTCTGGCTGATCGGAATCTGGGAGCGGTCTTCTGCATCTCAGCGAATCAAGCAGCTTTGCGGCAATCCAGAGGCCCATGCCTCAGCCTATTCACTTTTCGATTACAATGTTGCCGCTGACCTTGGTGGCGAGGCAGCCTTTCATAACCTGAAGGCACGGGCCTGGCAGAGGGGTATCCGTCTGGCCAGTGATATGGTTCCGAACCATACCGGCATCTATTCCCGCTGGGTACTGGAACACCCAGACTGGTTTATCCAGACCGACTATCCGCCCTTTCCCACCTACCAGTTTAATGGCGAAGATCTATCCCATGACCCGAATATCACAATTCAGATTGAGGATGGCTACTGGACCAAGCAGGATGCAGCGGTGGTGTTCAGGATGATCGACCGCCGTGATGGCCGTACCCGTTACGTCTACCACGGCAATGATGGCACCAGTATCCCCTGGAATGATACTGCACAGCTTAATTACCTGATTCCCCAGGTGCGGGAAGCGGTCATGCAGACCATTTTGTATGTGGCCCGCCTGACCCCGATCATCCGTTTTGATGCTGCCATGACCCTGGCCAAGAAGCATTATCAGCGGCTATGGTTTCCACAACGGGGGCTGGGGGGCGGGATACCTTCCCGTGCGGAACATGCCATGGGGCGTGACAATTTTGATGAGGTCTTTCCCCAGGAGTTCTGGCGAGAGGTGGTGGACCGGGTGGCTGTGGAGGCACCGGATACCCTGCTGCTGGCCGAGGCGTTCTGGCTGATGGAGGGTTACTTTGTCCGCACCCTGGGGATGCACCGAGTCTACAACTCTGCCTTTATGAATATGATCAAGAAGGAAGAGAACTCCAAGTATCGTGAAACCATCAAGAATGTGCTGGAGTTTAATCCGGAAGTGCTGAAACGGTTTGTCAACTTTATGAACAACCCTGATGAAAAAACAGCGGTGGAACAGTTTGGCAGCCAGGGTAAATACTTCGGGGCCTGTGTGCTGCTGGTGACTATGCCAGGTCTGCCGATGTTCGGTCATGGCCAGGTTGAAGGTTTCCATGAAAAATATGGCATGGAATACCGCAAGGCCTACTGGGATGAAGCGGTGGATCAGGGATTGGTACAGGGCCATGAGCTGTGGATCTTCCCGCTGCTGAAACGTCGCTGGCTGTTTTCCGGCTCTGAGAACTTTGCCCTGTATGATTTCTTTTGCCATGATGGTTCAGTTGATGAAAACGTATTTGCCTACAGTAACCGAGCCGGTGACCAGCGTGCCCTGGTGCTTTACAACAACCGCTATGGCCATACATCCGGCTGGATCAGATCTGCGGCGGCAGTGGCTGTCAGGACGACAGATGAACAGGTGGAGCTGCATGGCAGCACTTTGGAGCAGGCTTTGGCAATACCAGATGACCGGAAGTTCTACGTTGCCATGCGGGAACTGGTCTCTGGTCTGGAGTTTATCCGCAATGGGGCGGACCTTTGCCAGAACGGTCTTTATGCAGAGCTGGGTGAATATCAGTTCCAGGTCTTCTTTGATTTCAGGCTGTTACAGGACAGCCAGCAACAGCAATGGGCAGAGCTGTGCAGCCAGCTTGATGGCAGGGGGGTGCAATCTCTTGATGATGAGCTGGTGCAGATGCAGTTTGGACCGCTTATCAACGCCTTTGAAGATTGTATCAATAAACTGGACGGCCCTGATGAGCTGGAGGATGCACTGCATCAGTATCAGGAAGCTCTGCTGACAGAGTCAGAGGCGAAGCTGGATCAGGCCGGATTTATGAAGCAGCTTGCCAGTGCAACAGACATTGCAACATTAACCAGTGCAGCTCGCCTGCTGCGTAAATCCGGTATTGGCCGTAAAAAGCTATCACTTAACCGGCAGCAGCAACGGGTGGGGATTGCTGCCCTGCTGACCAGACAACTTTTGTTGCCATTGGGTGAAGATACCTGGCAACAGTATGGTCTGGGTCGGCCTTTAGCCAGATTTATCACCGGACAGGATCAGCCGGACAGGGGTGATCTGCAATGGTACACAGAACTTTGCAATGCCATTGCCATTGCATCCCAAATCTGGAACCAGGCGGCTGTAGCGGCTGATCGTCTGTCACTTATACTGGCCAATCCGGTTTTGGAAAGTTTTCTGCTGGTGCATGAAGATCGTGGCACCGCCTGGTTTAACAGAGAGCGTCTGGAGCTGCTGTTACGCTGGCTGGCCTTTGCCACAATCTTTGACCAGGTTCGCAAGCAGGAAGATCTAGCTGCCACGGAACCTGTGCCGGTGACAGCACTTGAAAAACTGGCTGCTGAGTCTGGCTATCGCCTGAAGCTGTTCCAGCGGCTGGCAGAAGAACTGCTCTCCTCCTGATCGTAAAAATGACAGAAAAGGTAAGTCTGCAACAGGTTGATCAGTATCAGTTGCCACTGGTCAGGCAGAAGCTGAAAGAACTGCTGTTACCCTTTGGCGGGATGAACGCTGTTGTCAGCCCGGGCCAGCGGGTGCTTTTAAAGCCCAACCTGCTGTCCGGTAAACCGCCGGAGGCTGCGGTTACAACCCATCCGGTAATAGTGCAGGCTGTTGCCGAGCTGGTGTCGGAAGCTGGCGGCAAGGTGCTGGTGGGGGATAGTCCCGGACTGGGGTTGTTTGAGAAGGTGGCCGAGAAAACCGGTATTGCCGAAGCTGTCAGAATGGCTGGTGGCAGGCTGGTCCCGTTCAGCAACACAAGGCGGGTTGCGGCAGATGGTACTTTCAGGGAGCTGGAGCTGGCATCGGAATATCTGGATGCAGATATTGTAATCAACCTGCCCAAGCTGAAAACCCATGAAATGATGACACTGACCTGTGCAGTGAAAAACCTGTACGGTGCAGTGGTCGGCCCTGCCAAGGCAGGTCTGCATCTGAGTGCAGGCCATTCAAGGGAGCTGTTTGCCGGTCTGTTGCTGGAGATCGCCCTGGCAAGACCGGTGGCCCTGACCATTGTGGATGCAGTGGTTGCCATGGAGGGGGATGGCCCCAGCAGTGGTACGCCACGCAATCTTGGGCTGCTGATGGCTGGAAGTAACATGGTGGCAATTGATACGGTTGCAGCCAGACTGGCTGATATTCCTGCTGATCTGCTGCCGGTGGAAAAGATTGCACGGCAGCGGGGGCTGGTGGGTACAGAGCTGGATCAGATCAGTATCATCGGTGCAGAACTATCAGATTTAAAGGCTGTGCCTGCCTTCAGGCTTCCCAAGGGGCTGGATACGCAGTTTGGCATACCAGGCTTTCTGAAAGGGCTGTTGCGTAACCAGCTTTCACCATTGCCGGAAGCTGATCCGATGCTTTGTACCCTGTGCGGTATCTGCCGTGATGCCTGCCCGCCAGGGGCGATCAGCATCAGTAAAAACGCCCTGAAGGTGGCTTCAGGGCGTTGTATCCGTTGCTGGTGCTGTCGTGAGCTTTGTCCTAACGATGCACTAAAGGTCAGGCAAAGCATGTTGCTTAAATTATCTTCAAAATTATGAATCATCGTCATCACTGACCGGAATTTCACGGTAAACACGGTCGTCATCAATGCGGCGGGTCTGGGCCTGAAACTTCTCCAGCTCTGCCTTGCACTTAACGCAGTGGCGGGTAAATGGCAGCACCTTTAGCCTGCCAAATGGTATATCTTCCTCACACTCCTCACAAATACCATAATCGCCATCTGACATTTTTAACAGTGCTTCATCAATATTGTACAGCTTGTCCCGCTCGCGGTCGTTCAGCAGCAGTCCAAGTTCCCGATCCCGCTCGGACGAAGCCTGATCGTAAATATCACCGGTTGTCTCTTCAATACCCTGGTTGACGGAGCCTATTTTGACAACCTTGTTTATCTCGGACAGGGTTGTTGCCTTAATCTCCAGCAGGCTCTGTCGGATTTCATGCCATTTGTCCTTTGGTGCGGCCTTGGCTGCCCTTGAGGCTGTTTTTCTGGCAGTTACAGTCTGTTTTTTGCCTGCCTCGGTCGGCTTTTCAACACTGGTTATTTCGCTTTTTATAGTGGTGTCAATCTGCACTGCAACAGCTTCTTTTTTTGCAGTCCCTGGCTTTGTGGTTTTGGCAACTGCCTTTTTAGGTGTGGCTGTCTTGTCCTTATCTTCTGCTTTTTTAGCCGCTGGCTTTGTCACTGTTAATTTAGGTGTTTCTTTGGCGGCTGATTGATCAGTTGCCTTGGCTGGCTGCCTGGTCTTTGTGGATGTTTTTGGTTTGGTTGTGGTGTTTTTCTTTGCTTCAGTCGTAGCGGTCTTTTTTGTAGTGGCCATGATTTATACACTCCATTTATCTGAAATGCGTATAATGTGACTTATGAGGTCTGATTTGAAGCCGGAATGACTAACAGAAAGCCTGATTTGTGTCAAGCTTAAAGCCTGCTTATTCCGATTTGCATAAGAATTAATCGGATTTAGTATGAAATAGGTCATTTGATAGATATATAAACATTTATATGGTATATAATGTAGATTATAATCCACATCTTGTTGATGTATAATTAGGTAGTATCCCAATTTACGGGAGGTTAGTACATGAAACGTCAATTTATATTTACCATGATCTGCCTTTTGATGCTGTTCCAGGTTGGACTGATATTCGGGATGGATCAGAGGTTAGTGGAAATAAAGATTCAGAATCGGGATACCCTGATTGGTGTATGCCGGCAGTATCTGAAGGAACCTGCCAGGTGGTCAGAGGTGGCGGCCCTTAACCAGTTGATCAACCCTGATATTGTTCTGCCAGGGCAGAAGATTTTTGTACCGGTGGAACTGCTGAAAGGTGTGCCTTTGGATGGCAGGGTCAGTTTCATACAGGGTACTGTGTACAAGCAGTTACCAGACAGCAAAGATTGGGTGATTGTTCAGAATGAGGAGATTGTGGCGGGTGGAATGCAGTACCGGACAGGACAGAACGGCACACTGGAAATAACTTTTGAAGATGGCAGCTCCATCCTGCTAAGGGAAGAATCACATTTGCATATTGTCAGCTCGCAAAAAGGGCCGTTGCATCTGCTGAGGCAGTTGCGGCTGGAGGCTGGTCGCATTATTACCAGAGTCAAGCAGGCCACAGGTAAGGAATCACGCTTTGAAATTGAAACTCCGTCGGCTCTGGCAGCAGCCAGGGGTACGGACTACAGGGTCTGGGCTGATCAAAACAAGATCACCAGGGTTGAGGTGTTGGGAAGCAGCGTAGAGTTTTCTTCAACCCACGGCGTACTGCTGGTTGATGAAGGCAGCGGTGCAATGGCTGATATGGACTCCATGTCTGACAAGGCCATTAAACTGCTGGAACCGCCCCAGCCACTGAACCTGCCGTCTTTTTTTGGTGATCCAGCCAACCGGATCGCATTTACAGATGTGCCAGGTGCCACCGCCTATTATGTTGTGCTGTCAACAGATCGGGATGGCAAGGCGGTGGTCAGACAGGCTGAAATCAGCCCCAATGAGCCTTTTGTTTTCAGAGATCTGGCGGATGGCAGTTACTTCCTGATGGCCAGCAGTATTGGCGAGCAAAGGCTGCAAGGAGCCTTTTCAGAGCCTGTGGAGATCAATGTCAGGCGTAAACCATTGCCACCTGCCTGTGTTGTTCCGGCAAAGGACCAGCAGTTGCTGGAGGGGCCGATGCAGCTTAGATGGTATAATGTGATTGGTGCTGCCAATTACCAGTTGCAGCTATCCCAAAGCCGGGATTTTGAAACAATTGCGGTGGATTCAGGCATGCTTGCCGGTACTGCCTACAAGACAGCCTGGATTGGAGAAGGGGATTGGTTTTTAAGGTTCCGCTCATTTGCTGAAGATGGTTATCAGGGTGACTGGTCTGATGTCAGACTGGTTACAGTTGAAAAGCGTGTTACCGCTGCTCCGGGGTTACAGAACGTTGAGGAAGGCAAAAGCTTTATGGAATGGCAGTCCCTGGAGGGTGTGGCTGGCTACCGACTGCAAATTGCAAATGACCCTGAGTTTAAAGAACTGGTTCTTGATCAGGAAACAGAGCAGAACAGAATAGCTATTGGTGATGAGCTGCCAGCAGGTGAGTACTTTGTGCGTGTATCACCACTGGTGGAGGGCGGCGATCAGGGCAGCTATTCACAAACCGGCAAGTTGACGGTGGAGGGTGAAACCTATTGGCTGCATGGCCTGGGTATGCTGGGTGGTGCTGGCCTGGTGCTGTTAATTATGTTGCTGCTGTAAAGGCATAAGTGGGGACAGATGCTGGAAAGCAACTCTAAACGCAACCTGTATTTTTTCGTCTTTCTGTTTATTGTAATGCAGGTGCTGTCAGCGGTGGATTTTCTGGGTGGCTGGGCAGGTCTGGATCGTTCTTTTTATGATGCCATGTTGCGGCTGCGTCCTGTCCAGGCAGTCAGCAACGAGGTTGTAATTGTTGGTATTGACACCAACACCACCAGCAGCCTGGGGCAATGGCCGATCCGCAGAAGTTTTTACGCAGACCTGCTGGAGCGGCTGGATCAGGCTCGGCTGGTTGCAATAGATTTACTTGTTGTTGATGCAAGCCCTGATGATGATCAGCTTGCTGCTGCCATTAAAAAACATGGCAGGGTTGTACTTGCCGCACACTTGGATGAAGGCGGTCATCTGGTCTGCAACAAAGGCAGGTATAATCCACAGGCAATCGGCCATATTCATCTTGAGCTGGATGTTGACAATACTGTCCGCTCCGCCTTCCACAGTCTGTATAGTGATGAAGTTTTTCTGCCGTCATTCAGCTCTGCTGTCTATGAACTTGCAACAGGCCAGCAGTATCTGCGTAAGCCAGCAAATGTGCCTTCAAAACCGGTTGTCCATCAACAGGACAGGCAACTGATCAACTTTTATGGGCCGCCTGGCACCTTCCCCCATGTATCCATGCTGGATATTCTGGAGGGAAAGCTGCCGCCAGAGCAGTTTCGTGACAAGCTGGTACTGGTGGGGCTTACCTTGACTGGTGCTATGGATGATATGCAGACTCCGCTCAGTCAGTATCGCAACCGGATGTATGGTGTTGAGGTTCATGCCAACCTGTTGCAGAACCTGCTGGATAACAGCCAGATCAGGCAGGTTTCTGAATCGCTTCGACTGTTACTGACAGGTTTGCTGGTACTTTTGGTGGCTGTTTTCCAGTTCAGGGGCAGCGAAAAGCAGGCGGTTCTGATCTGGGTGACATCAAACGTACTTACTCTGATCTCTGTTTATCTCCTGCTGTCCCTTGGCAGGGTATGGGTGGCCCCTGCATTGTTACTGGTGGCCCTGAACCTGATAACACTTCTGCTTTATATCTACCGGCTGGATAGTATAATCCGTAGACTGGACAGGGAAGCAGAGGTGGTGGATGCCCTGCTGGGCAATGAGTCAGGCAACAGGCACAGACCAGCTAAAGGGCTGCTTGGCTCTTTGTATGCCGGAGGTCTGAATTTGCGGGTGGAGCGGCAGATTGCGATGACATCACACCTGCTGGATCTGTACGGGCAGCTTGAGACAGCCTTACAGGCAGAGCAGGAGGCACTGGATAGCCAGATCCGCTTCGTGGAGATGTTGTCCCATGAATACCGAACACCGTTAGCAATTATTCGTACCAATCTGGATCTGCTGGAAATGAAGTATAGCGGATCGGCTATTGCTTCACATAATAACTTCTCCAAGATGAGACGTGCCATGGCCCGTCTGGTGGAGGTGATGGAAAGTGCCCTGGACAGCCAGCGGCTGACGG
This sequence comes from uncultured Geobacter sp., assembly GCA_964600635.1. Lineage (GTDB taxonomy): Bacteria > Desulfobacterota > Desulfuromonadia > Geobacterales > Pseudopelobacteraceae > Trichlorobacter. Next base: position 38,282 of record CAZRKG010000006.1, read on the forward strand.
GCAGCCGTGCAATTTCACCGGTTAATGTGCAGGTCAGCATCTGTCCGCTGATTGAAGAATTGCTGAAGGAATGCGGAGAACTATGGTCTGAACGCCGCTTTGAACTCAGCCTGTCAGGGTTAAGTGACTGTTATCTGTATGCAGATCGGCTGCTGATAAAAACCTCCTTCCTGAATCTGATTGATAATGCAGTTAAGTATTCATTCAGTGACAGCCTGATCAGGATTAACGTTGCCAGAGAGGATGATAAAGTATCTTTTAAGGTAAGTAACTATGGTGCCACGGTTTCCCGCTATGAAATAAAACGGTTGTTTGAGAAGTTCTACCGAGGCAGCAGTAGCGATAATACCCGCGGTGCAGGTCTTGGGCTGTACCTGGTGGGCAAGATTATTGAGCAGGCTGGCGGTACAATCAGTATTGAGAGCGATCAGATCAAGAGCCTGACAGTTGTATCTGTTGTACTGCCATTGGTGCGGACTTGAATAACATGAAACCTGTTACATAATGTTGTAAACAGGCTGTCAATAAAAGAACTTTTCACGGGGAAATATCAGATTTAATCGGATTTGGTGGATTCTTGTGGCTTGAATGCAGTGGTTTATAGATACTATACTGTTTTTATTGGAATTTCTTAGGAGTCAGGTTGATGTCAAGCGGACATAAAGTATTGATAGTGGAGGACAATAAAGATCTGCGGGAAACCATGGTGGAGTTCCTGGAGTTTTCTGGATTTGATGTTACGGCTGTCCAGAGTGCTGCCGAGTTCTATAACGTGGTTACAAAGGGCGGCTGGAGTGTGGTTGTTGTGGATATTGGCCTGCCTGACCAGCCTGGTTTTATGCTGGTGGAATATCTGCGGTCCAACACCAATGTGCGTGTAATCATACTGACGGCCAATGATTCTCTTGATGATAAAGTTAAGGGCTATGGCCTGGGTGCTGATCTTTACCTTGTTAAGCCGATTGATTGTCGTGAATTGATTGCAGCCATTAACAGTCTGGCTACAAGGCTTGCAGACGGGTTTACGTCTGCTTCCCCCCCCCATTCACCATTACAAACACAGCCTTGCGGTATTGCAGCAACTCAGATGCCGGTAAATATCTGGAGACTGGAGTCTGTTACCTGGAGTCTGGTGACCCCTGATGGTGTCAGGATCAGCCTGACATCCAAGGAACAGCAGTTTCTTGCCTGCTTTGAAGAAGGTGATGGTAATATTACAGAACGAGAGCTTTTACTTGAGCGGCTATACCAACGTAGTGATGAATATACCAGCCGCTCTCTGGATTCACTGGTCAGAAGACTAAGGATTAAGATTATGCAGGCAACGCATCGTGATGTGCCTATCAAAACTGTCCATGCTGTTGGCTACTGTTTTACAGCAAGGTTGCAGCAGGTTTGACCTCTCTTGGGTAAGATATATCATGTTGCTTTCCCTTCCTGATTAGTATAGATTCGCTATTTATTGTAATTGATACAATTTACAGCTACTGACACAGGTAGCGAAAATCAAGCAAAGGAGTATTTTCATGAAAAAAATGTTGAAATGTGCTTTACCAATCGGGTTGCTACTGATTGCAACCAGTGCATCTGCCGGAATCAAGCAGGGCGAGTTTTCTGTTTCACCCGTAATCGGTGGTTACACTTTTGATGGCAGACAGGATCTGGATACAACCCTCGTGTTTGGTGGTCGTGTAGGCTACATGTTTACCAAACACTTTGGTATTGAAGGTCTGTTTGACTATGTGAACCCTGAAATTACCGACAGCAACAAGAAGGATATAAAGATGTATCGCTATGGTGGCGATCTGCTCTATCACTTCTATCCCGACAAAAAGTTTGTTCCATACCTGGCTGCCGGTGCCGCTGCCGTACAGTTTGATGGTAAAGGTGCTGCCAACAATGCCACTTATGCCTCTGCCGACTATGGTCTGGGTGCCAAGTACTTTATTACTGACCGTTTTGCAATGCGTGCCGATGTACGCCACATTATGTATAACTTTGGTCAGACAGTAAGACATAACCTGGAGTATACAATTGGTGCTTACATTCCGTTTGGCGGCAAGGCTGATCCTGTACCACCAGTTGTTCAGCCGGCACCTGTTGTAGCTCCGGCACCTGTTCCTGTTGCACCATCAGCCCTGCTTAATGCTAATCCGCAATCCATTACCAGCGGTCAGCAGACCAACCTGCAGTGGAGTTCTACCAATGCTGACAAGTGCTATATCTGGCCTGGTATTGGTGCTGTGGCCACCACCGGTTCAATGACCGTCAGCCCGACTGAAAATGCTGATTATCGTCTGGTTTGTAGCGGCGTAGGTGGCGAGGTAACCAGCAACGCATCTGTAGCAGTTGCAGTGCCTGTTAAGGAGATGAGTGCAGCCAAGGCAGCCCTGGTACACCTTTGCAACCCGACAGTACTTGAGATCCAGTTTGATACTGATAAGGCCAATATCAAGCCTCAGTATCATGCAGAACTCAACCGGATTGGTGAATTCATGAAGGAGTTCCCCGAGGCAGTTGGCAGCATTGATGGTCATACTGACAGCACCGGTTCCAAGGCTTATAATAAGAAACTGTCCCAGCGTCGTGCTGATAGCGTCCGTGATTTCCTTATCAAGAGTGAAGGTGTAGATGCAAGCCGCATTGAAGCCAAAGGTTATGGCCCAGACAAGCCGGTTGCAACTAACAAGACCGCTGCTGGCCGTAAGCAGAACAGAAGGATTGAAGCTAACTTCACCTGTGGTGGCAAATAAGCCTGATCAGGTCTGTTGAAGACTGAAAAGCCCCCCTTGAACCTGGTTCAAGGGGGGCTTTTTTTATTATGATGCTGGCGAGCGGTCCTGTCAGACAACAAAGTCAATCTAATCAGCAGAAAGTTTCAGATAGCATTCTGCCCTGTTAAGGCTGGCCTCTGGCACCAGAATGGATGCAGGGTAATGGTTGATAAAAACATCAAACTGTTTGATGGCTGCTGTATAATCTCCCTGATTGAAGACAACCAGAGCCTGGTTGTAAAGCTCATTTTCAGCCTGTTCCATCTTCTTGCTGGCTGCCACTGAATTGCTGTTGGCAGGGGCATCTGTTGTCTTATGCCTACGTGTTGCAGGCTGCTCCAGGCTGGTTAAAACAGGTTGCCGCAAGCTGGTATCTGCCCGGTTTTTTTTATGCTTTATCCGTGGTGTCTGTTTCAGCACCGCAGGTTTACCGGCACTGCTGGCAACCGGCACTTTAAGCACTTGCCCTACATAGATCCGGTCAGGATTATGGATTTTATTAAACAGCAGGATCTGGGGGTAGTAGTAACCCTTGTCAGAATACTGCCTGGAAAGCATTGAGAGACTATCACCCTTTTTAACAACAACTTCACGCACCAGGATAGAATCTTCAGTCAGCCCGGAATCAGCAGACTGGGGAGCATAAATATAGTCTGCTGCACAGACAGTGGTTGTAGTGTAAAAAAGCGAGCCTAATAACAGGCTTTTCAGCAGGTTAATGTTCATTTTAATACCTGTTACCCATCAGATCCTGATACTGTAATACACTTTTAAGTTGTAAGCCTGTACCTACCCCTGTGCCTGATTTTATTCTGAATGATGCCTTGATCAGTTTTTTCTCTCCTGCACCAAGTTCTTCCAGATTCCATGTTGATGTGCCGACAGAGCTGCTGCTTGAAGTCTGGTCTGTGGTTACAAGCTCCAGTTGGTGGGGCCAGGTAACCTCAAGCTGTGCCATTTTGGCAAGGCTTGAACCACTGTTAAGCACCTCAAAATCAACTGTAATCAGCTCGCCAGGTGTCATTTTGCCCTGACGACCCTTCATGGCCAACTGCAACTTTGGCCGTGAGTAATTGACTTCTGCACTGGCCACTATTGAGTCACCCATGCCGGTTTCAGGGGTGGCATTAATGCTCAGTCTGGCACTGCTGCCGTCAAGGGCGTTTTTCAAGGTAGAGATTTCCAGCAGCAGTGCAATTTCTTCCTGAGAGCCAAGTGGGCCGACTGTACTTACTTCGGGTTCTCCATTTTGCAGCAGGCCGTCACGGTTCATATCCTGGAAAATCCTGACCTGTTGCAGGGCAGTACCTGAAACAGAAAGATTTACTTTCTCACGCTGATTGCCTTTGTTAACCAAACGAACCGGCAGCGTAACTACCTGGCCAGGTATAGCCTGTAGAGTGTTTGAAGCCAGCCTGACCCCAAGGTCACTTATCGGGCGTACAAAGACAGCGTTGGAAACAAATGCGGCATTAAGTTCAAGCTGGTTGTTAATCAGGTCTGTTCTTACAATCAGCTCTTCGTTGGCCAATGCCGAGGCTTTAAGCTTGAAATTTGCTGTAAAATTACGGCTTTCACCAGGTTTCAGGTTGATGCCGTCCAATACCAGTGCTGCACCCATTTCCTGACGATAATTGCTGTCAGCAACATCCACGGGGATGTATTGGGGCGGAAAGTTGATTTTCAGCGTAATATCATCGGCAGTGGCTGAACCTACGTTCATTACAGTAATATGGTAGGGCACAACCTCCTGGGGAGAGATGTATGACTTGTCGGTCTTGATGACAGCCCGTAGCAGTGGGGCCGAGGCAATGGCGGAAACAACACGGCTTTGTGATGCCTCTGGCATAAAGCTGGATGCAGCCTTTATGGGGTGTGTCAGGCGGAAGCCATCAATATAGCCCACAGGCATTTTAAGTTGCAAAACACCTGTAAAACGTTCGCCAGGGGCCAATGCAGGGGTCTGGTTAATGCTTTTGCCCGGTGCAGATGCTGAAGCAAACCTGGCATTAAATTCTGTCGGGAAGTCTGAAACCAGATAGAAACTGTCGATTCCGTTGCCAAGGTTCTGTAATACAAATGGTGCCTGGAAGCTCTGCCCAACCGGGATGGTACTTTGCGGGGATTGGGCAGACAGCTCAAAGGCAGCATACTGGGCCACTTCAAGGGTAAAGACCTGTGTATTGCTGCTGATCTCTACAGATGGTGCCGATTCTGCGACAGTTGTTGCAGGCAATGCAACAGCAATGCCAAGTGCTTTCAAGCGTTCAGCAGCGGATTGTGCGGCTGGTGTGCCCGGGAAGCGTTCAATAATCCCTTTGTATTCTGCAATAGCCTTATCCTTAAAATCTTGTTGCTGCTGTTGGGCCAGTCTTTGCCGTTCTTTTTCGGTCTTTTGCTTTGTCAACTGCTCTGCTTTGACCTTTTCATCCGCAATCCGCTTTGCTTCCGCAGCAGCCTTTAACTGCTCTGCTTCCTTTTTAGCTGCTGCCAGTCGTGCTTCTTCGGCCTTCTGCTTTGCCAACTGCTCTGCTTTGACCTTTTCATCCGCAATCCGCTTTGCTTCCGCAGCGGCCTTTAACTGCTCTGCTTCCTTTTTAGCTGCTGCCAGTCGTGCTTCTTC
>CAZRKG010000007.1:0-29678 GCA_964600635.1 uncultured Geobacter sp.
ACGAAGGCGTACAGGCAGTACGTTGAGGAGCCGATGACGAGCCAACGAAGATATCACCTTGAAATGGAATTGGAATTAACCGGCAAGGGAGCAGAGCGCATGGAGGGTTGCCACCGCCAGAGGCGATCCCCCCCGTCTGCCACCAAGTGCAATATACGGTACACCAAGGGTCATCAGTTCATCCTTGCTCTCCACCACATGGACAAATCCCACCGGCATGGCAACCACCAGTGCCGGTCTCACCCCCTCCTCCATTATCATCCGGTTCAGTTCAAGCAGTGCAACCGGTGCGTTACCGAACAGCATGATACCGCCATCCGCCATATTGCGGGCCTTACGCATGGCAAAGAGCGAGCGAGGGAGGGCTGTTTCGCCTGCCTGCCTTGCCACGTCAGCATCGGCCACATGGCAATGGATCATATCCGGTGAATAGGATGGATTTACCGAGCAGAGGCGGGGGATGGACAGGCCGGAGCGGATCATGTTTGAGTCGGTGAATATCCGGCAGCCGTTTTTTAATGCGGAAGTACCGGCGGTTATCGCATCCGGTGAGAAGCGGATCAGATCCATCATCGCAAAATCTGCCGTGGTATGGATCAGGCGGCGTACCACCTGCCATTGGTCGGCCTGAAAGTTGTGACCGGCAGCCTCATTGTCTATGCAGGCAAAGGAGCGTTCTTCAATCTGTTCACCGGTCAGCGGTTCTGCAAGCAGGTTATGGATTAGCGGTTTTTCTGGCATGGTAACTCCTGCATGTTTTTATATATTCTGCGGCACTTTCCGGGTGGGCGGCAAGGCGCAGGTGGATGTAGCTGGCCAGCAGGTTCCGATCCTGATAACCGGCTTCAACGCCTTTGTCCCGGTTCCGTGCCGAGGTGCGGTAAGGTTTTTTCAGCCCGGTATCTGCCGGTTCAACAACCTCCGAATAATGAAACTCATGCCCCCGCAGCACCAGACCTGCCTTGCCAAGCAATGTATCCTGCTGCAATGTCACCTCAACGTACCCCAGCGCCTTCCGTCTGGGTAACATCCGGGTGTCAAGGGGTAGGGCGGCCACCAGCGGATGATATACTCCATCCAGCAGTTCAATCTTTCGGGAGAGGTATATCAGGCCGCCACATTCGGCATAAAGCGGCCCACCTGATGCGATGAAGCCACGTATATCTGCCAGCATTCCGCTGTTTAAGGAGAGTCGGGCGGCATACAGCTCCGGGTAACCGCCACCAAGCCAGATGCCATCCAGATCAGGCGGGAGGGCTTTGTCATGGATCGGTGAAAAAAAGACAAGCTCTGCACCGCAGTCGGTCAGGGTCTCAAGATCATCCTGGTAGTAGAAATGGAACGCCTCATCCTTTGCAATGCCGATTCGCACCTTGTTGAGGGCTGTCTGTGGCGGGTCAGCCAGATTCACCCTGTCTTCACCTCGGTGGTCAGGCGGGGGGATGGTTGGCAAGTTGTGGTTATCTGTCGCCAGTTCAAGAACAAGATCAAGGTTGATATGCTTTTCAATCTGATCCGCCAGTTGCTGCAGAAGCTCCGGTGTCATCAGACTGTCCGTTGCGGTTACAAGACCAAGGTGGCGACCGGGGAGGGGGGGAAGGCTGTTACGGGGGATGGCACCGGCAAGCGGTGGCAGTGATGATGCTGAAAGTGACTGGGCAAGCCAGTCGGCATGGCGGTCGGAGCCGGAACGGTTGGCAATTACAGCAGCTATATTTACACCTGCTTCAAAATTACAGAAACCGCTGACCGTGGCGGCCAGGGTACGTGCCACGCCGTGGCTGTCAAGTACCAGCAGCACCGGCAGCCCCAGCCAGCGGGCAATTTCGGCGCTGCTCCCCTCGGCATTTACCGGGCTTGCCCCGTCAAACAGCCCCATGACACCTTCAATCACCGCAATATCGGCATCGGCACTCTTTTTGGCAAACAGTTCGCACAGGTATTTCTTGCCGCAGATCCAGCTATCCAGGTTGTAGCATGGCCGGCCAGATGCCAGGGAGAGCCAGGTAGGGTCAAGAAAATCAGGGCCAACCTTGAAGGTCTGGACTGTCAGACCACGTTGTTTAAGTGCCGCCACAAGGCCAAGGGTGATTGAGGTCTTGCCAACGCCGCTCCCCGTACCTGCTATCAGGATTGCAGGTTTTGTCATCATGCCTCATCCCGTACTGTCAGGCAGGGGAACCAGTCCATTGCAGGTACCATACCTGCCACCATCCCCACCACCACCAGTCCGGGGCGTTCTATCCTGTGCTTTTCTGCCAGACCGGCAATGGTTGAAAGCCTCCCCAGGTAGCGGGTCTGGCTCTGGTGGGTCCCTTTGGTTATCAGGGCAACCGGCGTGGAGGGGGGGCGGCCGTGGCGGATCAGGTTTTCAGCAATCTCATGCAGCACCGTGCTGCCCATCAGAAGCACCAGGGTGTCCGGCCCCTGTGCCATCCGTTGCCACTCTTTATCAGAGAGTAATGCCCCGTTTTTTTTGTGCAGGCTGTAGAAACCCACCGATGAAGCAAAATCACGGTCTGTTACCGGTATGCCTGAATATGCAGGCACAGCCAGGGCACTGCTTACACCTGGTATGATCTCAAACGGTATGTTGTTTTCAGCCAGCATCCTGGCCTCTTCACCACCCCGACCAAACAGGAGCGGATCGCCACCTTTAAGGCGTACCACCGTGGCACCGCATCTAGCTTTCTCCAGCAGTAGCCGGTTGATCTCCTCCTGGGTGGGGGATATGCCACCTTTGTGCTTCCCCACATCAATATGCTCTGCAAACGGGGCGTACTGTTCAAGCAGCAGCCGGTTTGCGTAGCTGTCGTACAGTACCACCTCTGCCTCTTGCAGACGTTTGGCCCCTTTAACCGTGATAAGGGCCGGATCGCCAGCCCCTGCCCCCACCAGGGAGACCATCCCTGTTTCAGGTGTGGGTTTGTTTCCGATTCCGGCCGCAGCTTCAAGTAGCATCCTCCCCTTTTCAGCATGGCCGTTACGCAGAAGAAACAGAACCTTTGCAGAGCTTTGTGCCATCCCCTGTAGCCCCTGTTTTCGCTGCTGTCGTGTCAGCTTTTGCCAGGCCGGTTCATTACGCAGCTCTGCCATCATATCTGTAAGGTTGGTGTAGCTTTCATCAAAGCTCCCCTCTGTCTGATCCCTAAGAAGGCGGCTGTAGGCAGGGTTGATCCCGTTTGTTGAAAATGAGACGGTCAGCCCACCACGGCGTAAGGTTGCCGGCATTATGAAATCACCGGCATCGGAAAGATCAACCTGTTGTGCCAGCACCCCCTTTTCTGCTGCATCTTCAACTATTGTCCGGTTCAGCTCTTTGTCATCTGTTGCTGCAATTACCAGAAACATCCCGTCAAGCAGTCTGCTGCTGTACGGTGCCTGTATGGTGGTTACCTGCGGCGATTGCCAGAGGGGATCATCACTGAAAAAGGGGGCCACTGCGGTTACAAGTGCACCGTACTCCGCCAATTTGCTGCATTTACGCACCGCCACAACAGAGCCACCCACCACCAGGCATGGTCGGTTATTCATCTGGATCTGTATCGGAAGGAACATCAGTAACCCCTTGTTTTTATGAGGCTCAAATAGTGAATAAAAAAAGTCCGCCAATGCAAAGCATCAGGCGGACTTTCCGTGTTCAAAGTCGTAATGTTCAGCCAGCCACTCCCCTTTACCGTCAGGAAAAATGAGTAGCTGTGATCAACGGCAGGTCTTCTGACTTGCGAGTCATCCTCCAGACACCTTCCCAGCCTTCTGGCCAGTGGCTTATTGTCCTTTGTCATCGCTTACAGCGGCGGGTTCCGTGGGGGATTCTTTCCTGATGGAAATACACCCCTCTTCCCTATCAAGCCCATGAGGGCACCATGATCTGATATTCAATTAGAGGATGAGTTATACACCAGGGCGTTGTTTGTTTGTCAATAATTTTTGATTAGTGATCTGGCAGATCATAACATTGCATAAAGTCATAAACATGTACGCCTTATTAAAAAAACAGCCCGGTTTACTTTTAAAACTATTCCCACCGGATACAATCGAGTATGATCTGAATCTGACGAGATTCGACATACTGTACTGCCTGCAAAATAAATATCAGTACAGCCTCCCCGATTAAATCAGCAAAAGGGATGCCAGCCATGAAAACACAGACAGAAACACTGCAACAACTGCTTAATTTCGGATTGGAAATCTCGCAGATCAAAGATATTGATTTTCTGCTGGAAAAGATCCTTTCTGAAGCCAGAACATTTACCAATTGCGATGCTGGCACCATCTATATCAAGGACGGTCACTGGCTGGCGGCACGTTACTCCCAAAACGACACAATCAACACCGGCATGGCTTCTCACCGCAAGTCAGTCTACTGCAATATCACTGTCAAGGTAGATAACAGCTCCATTGCAGGCTATGTGGCCGTTAGTGGTAAACAACTGAACATCCCTGATTCTTACCGGATAGATTCCAGAATGCCCTACTCCTTTAACAGCTCCTTTGACAAAATGACCGGCTACAAAACCATCTCCCAACTGGTGCTGCCCTTAACCAGTATGCGGGGCGAAACCGTAGGGGTGTTGCAGCTTATCAATGCCAGGGATAAAAACGGATCCACAATCCCCTTTGACAGTGACGATGAAAGCGGTATCAGCTACTTCGCCATTACCGCCGCCAATGCCATTGAGCGTACCAAAATGACGCGGGAAATCATTCTGCGGATGAACCGGATGGCGGAACTGCGTGACCCAAAGGAAACCGGCCCCCACGTAAACAGGGTAGCAGCTTACTCGGTTGCACTGTATGAAGCCTGGGCCGCCAAAAAAGGTCTGCAACAGACAGAAATAGACCGTACACGTGATATTCTCAGAATGGCTGCCATGTTGCACGATGTTGGCAAGGTAGCTATTTCTGACAACATCCTGAAAAAACCTGGCAAGTTTACGCCAGAGGAATACGCTGTTATGAAGCTGCATACAGTGCATGGTGCCAGGCTCTTCCCTGATCATTTTTCCGAGCTGGATGAGGCGGCCGCTACGGTGGCCCTTAACCACCATGAACGCTGGGATGGCAAAGGTTATCCAGGGTATATCAGCATAGCAACCCTTAAGCCTTTACCTGGCTATGAGCAGGAAGATGGCTCTGCCCGCGGAAAAAAGGAGGAGGAAATTCCACTTTTTGGCCGGATTGTGGCCATTGCCGATGTATATGATGCTCTTTCAAGCCGTCGTTGCTACAAAGAAGCATGGGAGGCCGATGAAGTGCTGGCAACCTTGAAGAAAGATGCCGGAACAGCCTTTGACCCGGAACTGGTTGAGGTTTTTCTTGAGAATATCGATGCGATCCGCCAGCTTGAGGCACAGTTCCCGGATGATCCTGAATAGTCACAAGCAGCTTGTATATGAAATGAAAAAGCCTGCCAGAGATAAATCTTCTGGCAGGCTTTTTGTTGGGGCGAGAAACAGTGCTTCTAACGTATATAATCCAGCAAAGAAAGCTGATTTACCCTGGCAGTTGCAGAAAGGGTTGCCTTAAATGCTGTCTCCTGCTGGGTAAGCTTAACCCCCAGTTCAGCCAGATCAGCATTTTGCACCCCTTCATAAATGGTCAGCAGGGTGTTCTGGGTATTGGTGTTCATGGTATTGGCATTGTTAAGTCTGGTAGCTTTGGATGCAACTGCTGTAATGGCACTTTCAAGTTGCAGGCCACCCTGGTAAAGATCCTTGGCAGCAGACTGGATTGCAGCAGAGTCAGTGGGATCAGTATTAAGGGCTGCAATCAGGTCATCCAGTGTTTCAAGAATATTGGTTGAACCGTATGGACTGCCAGCACCGGTAAGTACATCACTACCAAGTATGTTTTTTACCTCACTGGAACCAAGACCAATATCAACAACCAGCTTTTTATCATCACCACTATATACAGATGTGGCAGCATCAAAAGGAGGATTACCTATTTCACCACCACCAAAGACATAGATACCATCAAGCTGTGTATTACCCATATCAACAATCTGTTGTTTGATCAGTGTCAGTTGGCTGATGGCACTGTTTACTATATTGGTATCTGCGGTACCACTTGTTATTGAAGCAACCAGACTTTTAGCCTGGCCCACAAACTTATACATACCATCCAGAGCTGTGTGGGTCACTTTATTCCATATATCTGTCTTGGTTATGTTACTTTTGTACTGTTCACCAGCATCCAGTTTTTCATTTAAGCCTATCAGCAGACGGGCATTTACAGGATCATCACTTGGACGGTTAATATTATTCTGTGAGGCCAGCTTTTCATTCAGCTTATTAAGCTGGTTATGGGCCAGTTGTATATTATACAGGGCATTATTGCCGGTCATGTTTGTACTGATACGCATTGTTTATAATCTCCCTGGTCAAACTATCTGCAACAGAGTTTCCATCATGCTGTCAACAGTTGTAATAATTTTGGCTGATGCCTGGTAGGAACGTTGATATTTAATCAGGTCAGTCAGCTCTTCATCCAGTGAAACACCAGAGTATGAATCCCGCAGAGTCTGCAACTGACGCATAAAGGCATTATCCTGAAATACCCGTGTCTTGGCAGCATTTACATCCAGTCCGATCTGTGCCACCAGACCGTTGTAATAACCGCCAAAGGTAGTGGTACCACTATCCATTGTTTTTTCATTAAGCAGGCCAGCCATAGCCCTGGCATTACTATTATCGCCCAGGGATGTAGCACTGCCAGAGGCAGCTATTTGATTGGTAGCTGTAATGGCAACCTCAATATCAGATGCCTTTATATTACCAGCGGTGAAGAAATCCAAGCCAACTGCACCGGTCAAGTCATAGCCCGCTGTGTGAATGGTATTGATTTCATCTACAATCGTTTCCGCCAGATCATCTACCTTTTTAAGATAATCGGGAATCGTGGTATCACGCATTACCATTGTAGCACCAAGGCTGCCAGTAGCAGGTTTAACCTCTGTGGCGGCACCTCCACCGGCTGACGCAATATTAACAACATTTCTGGCGGTAACACCATCTGACAATGTACCGCTGGTTGTTACGCTTAATGTTGCTGTCAATCCACCCTTTACAAGATCATAACTACCTGTTTCATCTGAGTAAGTTACATCTGTTGTGCCATCGGTATTTTCCGTCAGTGTAATTTCCATATATTTGGAAAGTTCACGGATAAAAGAATCGCGACGATCCTTCATCTCATTGGCATTACCATAGACCTGCTCGGTGGTTTTGATGTCACGATTAAGCTGGGCAATATTTTCCAGCAGGTTATTAATCTCGTTAACCGCCGGTTCAACAGCTTCGTTCTGTGATATGGCAGCGTCATTCAGGGTTCTGGCAGCATAGTGGAAATAGTCTGTCATCACCTTGCCTGCACTGATCACAGACTGACGCTCGGCATTACCTGTTGGATTAACGGACAGATCCTGCCAGGCATTGAAAAATCCGGTGATTGCTGCACCAAGTCCATCCTGTGCAACCTCGTTAAAAATAGGCTCAATCTGCTGTAGCACCTGAAGCTCTTTGGAATCATAGCTACCTGTGGTTTCTGAACCCACAAGCTGCTTAAGCAGCAGAGCATCATAATAACGCTCAACGGTGGAGATCTTAACACCGGTACCCAGTGGAAAGCCATTGTGGGTGGTGGGGGGGGCACTCTCAAGAATCACCCGTTGGCGGGAGTAACCATCTGTATTTACATTGGCAATATTCTCGCTGGTTACCTCCATAGCAACCTGATAAATCCTTAAACCTGCCTTGCCGGTTTCCAGTGCTGCTGACAATCCCATACTAAGCCTCCTTGCTCACCATAACTGCTCCGGCCTGAAGATTAGCCAGATAATTTCCCCTGGCACCATAGGTATTTGACGTACCCAGAATCTGCATAATGTAGCCAAGGGAGTCATTCACAACCCCAAGAAAACGCTCCAGCATGAACCGGTTCTGGTCTGCCAGATATGCAACCTGGCTTCCTGTTTCTGTCAGATCCTGATGCAAAGGCCCAAGCTTCTGCCTTGCATCAGCAGGCAGTTTATCAATCAGTACAGACAACCTGCTTGCCGCTGGCAATGCCAACTGTCTGGCTGTTTCAGCCATTACAATTTTAAGTTCAGTAACTATCTTCTGCTGCTGTTTTACCAACAGCTCCTTCTGGACGTTAAAAGACTCCATCCGTCCAGTATCCAGATCGGCAATTGCTTTCTGTTCATCCTGCAAAGTCTGTTGCAGCTCCTTCACCACTGCAAGCTGTGCTGTAAGCAGTTCTTCAAGACGACCAAAGTTTGCCATATCAGTTCTCCTGCCCGCTATCTGTGGCTGGCTTTGTCACTGGTTGCTGATACCGCTTGAGCAATTCCTTTTCAATCATGGCAGAGAGGCTGTTAGAGCCACCCCGCTCTGCTGCCAGCGTAGCGTACTCCTGGTCCAGCAGGTACTGGAAGGTTTCCTCAGCACGGCCACCACCGGTCAGCTTATCTTCAGGAACTGTATCCCGCATGGATTTAAGCATCATCCCCACAAACATTGCTTCAAAATCTTTGGAGACTTTTTTGATCTTCTGATGCTCCGCCTCGGTCAACTGTTTGCCTGTCTTCTGGACACGGGCAGCCAACTGGCTGGCACTGTTTTCCTGCAAAAGCAGGTCAGGTGATATGTTAATGCTGTTTTCCATAATGTTAACCTTATCGGCAGAATGGCTTTTCTATAAAGGTAAACTCAGATAATCATCAGTTCTGCCTGTAACGCTCCGGCAGCTTTAATGGACTGCAAGATTGAGATCAGATCCCTTGGTGTTACACCCAACAGATTCAGTCCACGTACAACATCACCGATGGTATTTCCTTCAGGAAGCAGTGTCAGATGACGCTGTTCCTCCTTAACCTCAAGATCTGTACGGGGAACCTCCACTGTCTCGCCACGCCTGGCAAACATCTCTGGCTGGGATACTTCCGGTGTCTCCTTAATGGTCAGGGTCAGGTTACCGTGGGATACAGCCACACTGTTAATCCGCACTTTATCACCCATCACAACAGTGCCGGTACGCTCATTAACCACAACCCTGGCTGGCTGATCATGAACCACTTCAAGGTTTTCAATCCGGGCAATGAACTCAACCGGACGGGCCAGATAGGCATCAGGTATCTGGATTACAACCGAGCCACCATCTGAACTGCCTGCTGAACCTGCAAAGGCATCGTTAATGGCAGCGGAAATGCGTGAGGCAGTGGTGAAGTCCGACTGGGCCAGGTTAAGCCTGAGTACCGATCTGCCACTAAGCACATTGGGCAGTTCCCGCTCCACCAACGCACCGCCTGGTATCCGGCCAGCGGTGGGGTGGTTCTTGGTTGCAGAGGCACCTGCCCCGCCAAATGCAAAGGAGTTGGTCAGCACAGAGCCTTGTGCCACAGCATAAACCTCATTATCCGCTCCACGCAACGGGGTCATAATCAGGGTACCACCGGCAATGGTCTTGGCATCTCCCATAGAAGATATAGTCACATCCAGGGTTGTGCCCTGTTTGGCAAAGGGAGGCAATGTAGAGGTTACCATGACCGCTGCAACGTTTTTCACCTTAATATCATTACGGTTAATTGTAACCCCCATCCGTTCCAGCATATTCACCAGAGACTGAACCGGAAACTTGGTCTGGTCACTGTCACCGGAACCGCTCAGGCCCACCACCAGGCCGTAACCCACCAACTGGTTATCACGGACACCATCAAAAGAAGCTATATCCTTGATTCTGGTGGCATGGCAAAGGACAGGAAATATAAGTATTGACAGCAATAACAGCAACTGGATCCGTTTCATTGTCTGCCTCCTAAAATGGCCATAGCTTATCAATAATATTCATCAGCCAGCCTGGCTTCTGACGATCGGATATAATCCCCTCACCAGAATAGGTAATCTGTGCATCAGCCACATAGATGGAGTTGATGGTATTGTCAGGGGTAATATCACGGGAACGGATAGTGCCTTTAACAGTAACAATCTGATCTTCGTGGTTCACCCTTACATTGCGGCGACCTTCAATCCGCAGGTTACCATTTGGCAGTTGATCAATAACTTTAGTGGTGATAGTGGCCGTTAGTGTCTCTTTACGTGATGTAGAACCGCTGCCATCAAAAGAAGAACCTGCACTGGCATTGATCAGGTTGGACAGATCTGAAAAGTTACTGGTAATAATCTTTGAACCTTCCAGCCCAAGCAGATTGGGGATACCAACATTAAGCTGTGATGATCTGCCGGTTGCAGTGGCAGCCTGTTTGCTGGCACTGGCTGTTTCTGTAATGATGATAGTAACAATATCACCAATTCTGCGGGCTTTACCATCCTCCACCAGAGAAACTGAAGCAGCCTGCCAGATTGAACCATTACTGTAACTGGGTGCAGCAGGCTTAAGCTGCTGATCAAAGGTAGGGGTCACAACATCAGACTGCTGAAAAGCACAGGCTGATATGAACAAACTGCCAAGAGCCAATAAAAGCCATCTCATTTTTAATTCACCTCTGGCTAAAAGCCAACTTCCACTGTGGAAGCATCCAGAACACGGGCGGTAAGCTCCTTTTTGGAGGCAAGATTCTGTACCCGGACCAGATCACCAACACCACCGGCACTGCGGGCACGACCTTCAACAGTAATCTTCAGCCCTTTATTTTCAATTACAATGGTAACAAGCTGCCCGCTTACCACCACCGGCACATTGGCCAGTTGACTGCTTCTGATTGGTGCCCCGCTGCGTAAAGTTACGGTAAGCCGCTTGCCAACTGCATCACCAGGGTCTGTTACCGGCTGTCCGGCCACCTGGGCAAGATCAAGTTTTTGAAGGGTCAGGTCAGATTCGGTCAGTACAGTGCCGGAAAACAGTTGACGGGTGGCGGTCAGCATCATGGTCTGGGCATCAACCACCAGCCGCATGGATTGATTCCGTTCCACAGCACCATTAACACGTACAAGCATGGTCAGGGTAACAGCACCCCACCCATCCCAGGTTGCAGGGGCAATGATTTCAAGTTCTCTGGGGCCTTTTGAGACAGTAAGGTTGGGGGGAATACTCAACTGCCTGATGGAAACTTCCCAGTCACTGCCTGCCAGCTTTTCAGCCAACATCCGTTCAACCGCAGACCTGATCTCCTGCTGAGACAGTGTTGTCCGGTTTGACGACTGGGCCAGAACAGTCACGGACAACAAAGTGACAACCAATAGTAATGCAGATGCAAACTGCTTAAATAAAGCCATTGTTACCGCTTCAGGTTGTTGGCAAGCTGGAGCATTTCATCGGAGGTTGTAATCGCCTTGGAGTTGGCCTCGTATGCCCGCTGACCCACAATCATGTTAACCATCTCTGTGGCAACATCAACGTTACTCATCTCCAGGAAGTTCTGCACAATGGTACCCAGGCTGGTCTGACCAGGGGTGCCGGTGGTTGCATTGCCAGATGCCTCGCTTTCCAGATAGAAGTTACGTCCAATGGAAGACAGGCCAGCCGGGTTAATGAAGTTGGCCAGCTCAATATTACCGATGGTGGAAGGGGTGTTCTGTCCGGCCTGCACAACCGAGATTGAACCATCAGTACCGATGGTAAGCTTGGTGGAGTCATTGGGAATCACCACCTCTGGCAGCATGGGATAGCCTTCAGGAGTTACAATTCTGCCATTACTGTCGGTCTTAAATGCACCGGCCCTGGTATAGCCTGTGTTGCCATCGGGCAGTTGCACCTGAAAAAAGCCTTCACCCTCAATGGCCATGTCCAGAGGGCCGTTGGTATGGGAAAAATCCCCCTGGCTGAACTGCTTGGATACAGCAGCCAGCTTGACCCCCATCCCGAACTGAATACCAACCGGAATCTGATCGGCATTTGTGGATGGTGCCCCGGGGTTCTGGTAGGTCTGGTACATAAGATCCTGAAAGTCCGGCCTGCTCCTCTTAAAACCGGTTGTGTTGACATTGGCCAGGTTGTTTGCAATTACGTTAATATTGCTGGTCTGGGTATTCATGCCGGACGCTGCGGTCCAAAGTGCTCTCATCATAATCTGTTACTTCCTTTCAAATTATTCAGCCAGGGGGTCTGATCAGGCACGGGCCAGTTCATTGACCGCTTTGGCCGCCATATCATCAAAGTTACGCACAACCCGTTGGCAGGATTCAAAAAAACGGCTGGTTTCCACCATGGAAACCATCTCAGCCACAGTATTCACATTGGAATGCTCTAAAGCACCCTGGGAAATACTTGTAAGATTGCCAGCCATCCTGGGCAGTGTACCTTCCTGCGGAATAAACATGGCACCGGCAGCTTTTTGCAGATGATAGGGCTGGTCAAAATCATACAGACCGATGGTTCCCACCGGATCACCATTCATATAGACGGTTCCCTGCTGGTTAATAACCGGTCTGGTATCACCAGCTTCAGTTGCCATGGGAATCATAACCGGCTGCCCCTCTGACGGATTACCCGCACCGGACAGTACCGGATAACCGCTGGCGGTTACCAGCATCCCATCGCTGGTCAGCTTGAAGCTGCCCTGACGGGTATAGGCGACACCATCTGGGGTTCTGACGGCAAAGAAGCCATCACCGCTTATGGCCAGATCAAGCGGGTTGCCGGTCTGGGCCATTGATCCCTGACTGAAGTCAGTCAGCATCCGCTCACTTAACAGTACAGGGTCGGCGGTCTGACCAGGCGGTACAGCCGGAGGATCGAGCTTGCCGGCCAGAACAGAATCAAAGGCCAGTCGATCCTGCTTAAAGCCATGGGTGGCAGCATTGGCAAGGTTGGATGCAATGACATCAAGCCGCTTCATTGCTGCAAGGTTGCCTGAAAGTGCTGAGTACATTCCGCTGTGCATATAACTATTGCTCCTCTGAACAGGTATGTGAAAACATAATAAAACAGGCCGGATACAGATGTATTAAGTGCATAAATCGGGACATGGTATCCGTATTGCCTTTTATATACGTGTCGGCTAAGGCTTAAACTGCTTGAGTTTAATCTTTAACCGGCCCATTGCCTGGCTGATGATCTGGGAAATACGGGATTCGGTCAGTTTCATAACCGCACCGATCTCCTTTAAATTCATCTCTTCATAGTAGTAAAGGGTCACTGCCAGCTTTTCCCGATCTGGCAGAGCCTCAATGGCGGCTCCAAGGGCAACCACCAGTTGGCTGGCTTCAACCTGCTGATGCGGGCTTTTACTGGCATCATCCCCCAGAACATCGGCCAGACTCATCTGGTTACCCTCTTCATCATTCCAACTGTCATCCAGATTAAGAAAGTTGTATTCACGGGTTTCATCCAGCAACTGATAGTATTCATCCAGGCTGATCTTCATGGCTCGGGCCATCTCCAGACTGCTGGGATTACGCCCAAGCTGCTGCTCCAGATTCTGCATTTCCTTCTCAACTGACTTACTTCTCTGACGCATTGTGCGGGTCAGGGTATCGTAGGAGCGAAGTTCATCCAATATGGCTCCACGGACACGCTGCTCTGCAAAGGTTCTGAACTGAATGCCAAGACTGGGATCATAACGATCAGCCGCAGTAATCAGCCCCACTATGGCAGCACTTGCCAGTTCCTGGGGATCAATATGGCCTGGCAGTTGGGCTGTAAAGCTGTTCACCAGAAAACGGACCAGGGACAGGTGGGATGTGATCAGAGCCTCCCGGGATTGGGTACTGCGTTCCCCTGACTGATCCTTGTATGCCCTGAGGCTGTTCAAACTGAGCCTCCGGCTGATGCCTCAAGATAGCGGCGGAAGAAGAACTGGATATTGCCTTTAACCCTGCTGCTGCGTGTGCTTTCCACTATCCGTTTGGCAAGCACGGCAAAGCAACCGCTTGCTTCTGCATCAGGATGCAGGTTAACCACTGCCTTCTGTTTTTTAATTGCATCCACCAACCGTTCATCCCGTACAACACAGCCCAGATAATCAAGGGATATATCCAGAAAACGTCCGGCAACATTAGCCAGCTTGCGAAACACCTCCAGGGCATCTTCACTATCACGGGCCATATTGATCAGAACCTTGAAGTGTCGCTCGGAATACCGGCTGGACAGCAGCTTGATCAGGGCATAGACATCAGTAATAGAGGTAGGCTCTGGCGTAACAACCACCAGGATTTCCTGGGCCGCCACAGTAAAGTAGGTCACATTTTCAGAGATACCAGCCTCGGTATCTATAATCATGATGTCAAATTCTTCTTCAAAACAATCCAGCTCATCCAGCAGCATCAGTTTTTCATTCTGGCCCAGGGTTGTGAACTCCTGTACGCCTGAACCGGCCGGAATCAGCTTAACACCAGGGGCCACATCAACAATTATCTCAGACAGGCTCCGCTCACCTGAAAGCAGGTGGTTAAGGTTATACTGCGGTGACAGCCCCAAAAGGACATCGATGTTCCCCACCCCAAGATCACCATCAATAATCAGCACCTTCTGTCCCATTGCCGCCAGAGACAGTGCAAGATTGGTTACAACCGTACTCTTGCCAACTCCCCCCTTGCCGCTGGTGACGGAAATAACCCGAATCCCCTGTTTTTTAACCTGTCCGGCACTTTGAAAAGCATGACCAATACCCTTGGCTTCCCGTGCCATATGACGCAGGGTATCGGCCTGATCACCGCCTGTATGTTTAGCAGTCATACTGTTACCCCTTCAAGTACCATCTCTGCCAACCTTTCAGGACTTGCGGTCTCAATATCCTCAGGCACCCGCTGACCGGTAGTGAAGTAGGCGACCTGAAGTTTTGCCTTCAGCAATAAGTTGACAATGCAACCGATACTCTCCGACTCATCCAGCTTCGTAAACAAAATCTTGCTTAGTTGAAACATGCTGAAACGCTCCAGAATCCGATCCAGCTCCTGATCTTTAGTGGTGGCTGAAAGGCAAAGGCAGATCTCAGGTTTTACTGAGGCATTCAGAAAATTTTTCATCTCTTCCAGCTTTTCCGTATCTTTGTGGCTGCGACCAGCGGTGTCAATCAGGATAAGCTCGCAATCTGCATGACGCTCCACAGCACGTTCCAGCTCTTTGGGCGTTGCCGCCACCTCCAGCGGAATCCCCATAATCCGCGTATAGGTCTTTAGCTGCTCCACTGCCCCCACACGGAAAATATCAGTAGTAATTAACGCCACCTTAATGCCACGATTAAGGGCATAAAGTGCCGCCAGCTTGGCAGTTGTGGTGGTTTTACCCACCCCTGTTGATCCCACCAGTGCAATAATATTGGGGGCATCCATCCGTGGTTGAAGCTCTCCGGCAAAGGGGATCAGATTATCAAATGTCGCTCCCAGGCGTTTTTTCAAACCTTCCGCACCAGGCATCAGGGGCAGTCCATTAAAACTGGACAGAATTTTATCAATAGCTTCCTGATTGACCCCCTGCTGCCGCAATGCCCGCACAAGCGGAGTTTCCTTTGCATTGTCAACATGAGCCACTGACTTTTGTTCTGTTTCCGGCTGTTCTGCTACAACAGTAACTTCAGGGGCTGTTACTTCAGGCCACTGTACCGGTTTTACATTACTGTCCTTATCCCTGGACAGGTTTTCCAGCAGCAGACGTTTGATCTCATCCAGCTCCTGACGTGGAATACCACTTAAATCTGTACTGTTTACAGCAGGCTGCTGGTTACTATCCGGTGTGCTGGCAGACTGACCGGCACCGGTCTGAAGTTCAGGCTGTTTATATTCCTTTTTGTTACGTGCTATCACATCTACCTTATCCCTCAGATCCCGCAATTCGCGGGCCAGAGGTGCCAGCATAGAGCTTTCAAACTCCTCTTTTGCAGTCTTTTCCCGCTCTGGCTTTTGGCGGATCGGAGGTGGCGGTACCTGGGGCCGGTTAGGGTCTATGGCCGCTGTCACCTTTATCACCTGCTTGCTGAAAAAGCCAAAAAAACCGCCAGTCCTGTCTTTACGCGTAGAAAGGATCATGGCATCCGGCCCCATTTCCGCCTTCACCTTCTTCAGGGCCTCGGCCATCGTCTCTGCCTGGAATGTTTTAACCAGCATCGTAGGTCACCACTCCTAATGACTGTATTTTTACATTCTGGGGAATCTCATTATGGGAAAGAACAGTGGCTAAGGGCACAAACCGTTCAATCATCTTTTTAACATGCCGTCTGATGGTTGGTGATGCCAGCACCACTGGTTGGGCTCCGTACATGCCAAAACGGTCAACCATATCCCGTATGGATGCAATTATCTTCTGGGCCACACCAGGCTCTATTGCCAGGTAGCTGCCCTGGTCAGACGGCTGAATCGCCTCTGCAATGGCATCCTCCACATCACGATCAAGCGTCACAAGGTAGAGAGTGTCCTCTTCTATCAGAAACTGATCCACAATAAAGCGTCCCAGTGACTGGCGTACAAATTCGGTCAGCACATCGGGATCCTTGGTAAGGCTGGCATAATCTGCCAATGATTCAAGGATTGTACGCAGGTCACGGACAGAAACCCCTTCCTTGAGCAGGTTTTTGATCACCCGCAACATAACACCCAGCCCCAGTTGGCCTGGTATCAGCTCATCCACCACCTTTGGTGCCACTGCCGCCACGTTATCCAGCAGTTGCTGCATCTCCTGGCGGCCCACCAGTTCATGGGCATAACGCTTGATGGTTTCGCTGATATGGGTTGCAATTACAGTTGTATTGTCCACCACTGTATAGCCATTAACCTGGGCCTGCTCACGGTCTTCAGCACGTATCCAGACCGCAGGAAGCCCAAACACCGGTTCTTTGGATACCTGACCAGGCAGCCTGGACATAACAGTACCAGAATCCATGGCAAGGTACTGGCCGGTCATCTCACTGCCCCCTACCCTGGCACCACGGATCAGCAGGTTGTATTCATAGGGCTTTAGTTGCAGGTTGTCATGGATATGGATCGGCGGCACAACAAAGCCCATTTTCTGGGCAAACTGGCGGCGGATAGACCTGATCCGCTCCAACAGTTCACCATCCTGGGCTGCATCCACCATCGGCACCAGACCATAACCCACCTCCAGCTCAAGCGTATCAAGCGGCCTGACCGCATTGGCCTGGTCGATCAACTCTTCGCTGGCAGTTTCGGCAGCCGCTGTTGCCGCCTCCTCCGCCTCGGCTGAGGAAACAGCCTCACGGGACATCTGGGCCACCAGCCAGGCCACACCCGATAACAGCAGGAATGAAAAGTGGGGCATACCAGGTATCATGGCAAAAAGGGCCATTACGCCGGAAACAACGTAAAACGCCTTGGGGTAGTTCAGGAACTGACCGGTTACTTCGTCACCAAAGTTGTTTTCATCGGCACTTCTGGTAACAATGATACCTGCTGCGGTGGAGATGATCAGGGCTGGAATCTGGGCCACCAACCCTTCACCAATGGTAAGCAGCGTATAGTTGGTCAGGGCAACATCCAGTGCCATCCCCTGTTGCCAGACACCGATAATCAGTCCGCCGAAGATGTTCACAAGCATAATCAGGATACCGGCGACAGCATCCCCCCTTACAAACTTGCTGGCACCATCCATTGCTCCGTAGAACTCTGCTTCACGGCGGATTTTTTCCCTGCGTTTGGCTGCTTCACGCTCTGTCAAAAAACCGGCAGAGAGATCAGCATCAATTGCCATCTGTTTGCCTGGCATGGCATCCAGGGTAAAACGGGCTGAAACCTCTGCTACCCGTCCGGCACCCTTGGTGATAACAATAAAATTGATAATCACCAGAATCAGGAACATGACAGCACCCACCACATAGTTACCACCAACAACAAAGGAGCCAAAAGCCTTGATAACTGCACCTGCCGCCTGAATCCCCTCCTGCCCGTGCATCAGGATCAGGCGGGTGGAGGCAACATTAAGTGCAAGCCGGAACAGGGTGGTAACCAGCAGCACAGACGGAAAGACTGAGAAATCAAGAGGATGGGTGGTATAGAGACAGACCAGCAGAATTGCCAGGGAGATTGACAGGTTGGCAGCCAGAAACAGGTCCAGCACCATTGGTGGCAATGGGATGATCATCAGTGCCAGAACACCAATCAAACCGATTGCCATGTAAATATCAGAATTTTTTCTTAAACCACCCAGGGATGCTGACTGGGCAGTTGCTCCATTAGCCATATTTTAAACCTGCTCAAAATGTCAATTATTTGTCTTTAAAAGGGCTGCCCGGGTATTATCTGCATGCTAATGAGCATAATCCACATTCTTTTGGATTATGCAATTTATGTGCCGCCAGATACTGTATCAAGCCTGCTATTCCTCACCCTGACCAGTTCATCAAAATAAGGCAAGGACACAGAGAAAACCTTGAAACCCTTTTTTAGCCACGAATCACATCACACCCTTCAAGCGGTAAACATAGGCCAGAACCTCGGCCACTGCCGCATACAGCCCTTCTGGAATCGGATAGTTTTCCTTGACCTGATCGTAAAGCTCACGGGCCAGAAAGCGGTTTTCAACCAGGGTAATATCATTTTCACGGGCCAGTTCTTTAATCACCAGTGCCATTTCATCGGCACCCTTGGCAATAACAACCGGTGCGGCCATTGTGGCACGGTCATACTGTAGTGCCACGGCATAGTGGGTCGGGTTAGTAATAACAACGTCTGCGGTGGGGATGATGGTAATCAGACGACGACGGGCAGCCTGAAACTGTAATCTCTTGATCTTGCCTTTAATCTCAGGGTTACCATCCTGTTCTTTGTGCTCATCCTTAACCTCTTGCTTGGTCATCTTAAGGTTTTCAATATAACGCCACTTGACATAGGCCATATCAAGAAACGAGATCACAATCAGGATGCCACAGGTATGTATTACTATCTTAAAGGCAATATGCCCGGCATAGGCCAGAATCTCTGGCAGCTCTGATTCTGCCAGCAACAGAATACTTTGCTGCTCATCCATCAAAACCTTGTAGGCCACCCAGCCCACCACAAAGATCTTGATCAGTGATTTAAGGAACTCCACCAGAGAGTCCTTGTTAAACAGCTTTTTAAGCCCTTTCAGTGGGCTTAGTTTGCTAAGATCAAAACTCATCCGCTGCCACTGGAAGTCAATACGACCATTGTCCTGGACGATGTGTGAAAGCACACCGGTGGCCATGATTACAATAATCACCGGTGCCAACATCAGCAGGACAGAGCTGAAAGTCTGCAACAGCATCATATAGATGGTTCGTTCAGTCAGCTCTATTGTGGCAATCTGTGAGTAAACCCTGACTGCATTGCTCTGCAATCCGCCCAGCATATAGCTGCCCAACAGGTATAAGGCTGTCATTCCGGTCAGAAGGGTCAGGCTCTGGGTCATCATCTGGGATGATGGCGGTGCCCCCTTTTCCCGAGATTTTTCCAGCTTACGACTGGTGGGCTGTTCGGTTTTAGAGTGCTTATCCTCGTCTGCCAGAAATCATCCCCCCTCTGCTATCAGTCTGAATACGGTTATAATCTGGGTGGAGAGGTTGCCAAATGAAATCTCCAGCACATGAAAAAACAGGGGCAGCGTCATGCCCAGCACTATAAATCCCAGACCGATCTTAAGGGGAAAACTGACCATGAAGATATTCATCTTGGGGAAGGCTCTCGCCATAACCCCCAACACTACGCTGGTTAAAAGCAGGGTAATCATTACCGGTGCAACCAGCCTGATACCCAGAATAAATATATCTGATGTGGCTGAGATCAGAAATTTGACCATCTGCTCATTGATACGCCAGCCCCCCAGGGGGATGATGTCAAAACTGTCTGCTATGGCATGGATGAATACGTGGTGGATATTTAGTGACAGGAAAAACAGGGTAGCCAGCAAGCTCTGTATGACCGACATGATCTGCACCTGATTGCCCATGGCAGGGTCAATCACAGATGCAATACTGAAGCCCATCTGCAAGCCAATAATCTGCCCACTGAACTCAACTGCTGAAAAGATTAGTTGGGTCACAAAGGCCAGGGTCAGACCGATCATAACTTCACTAAGTACAAACAGCCCAAGTGTAACCGCATCGGCAGGCAGAGGTGGTGCTTTAATGACCAGTAGAGGATAGGTGACCAGTGTAATTGCAAATATGGCTGCTGCCTTCACCTTCATCGGCAGTCTGCGACCACCAAACAAGGGCAGGGCTGTAAACAGGCCACCAATTCTGCATAGCACCAGTGCAAACAGAAAAACATCTGAAGGACTGGGCAGGGGAGATACAAAGGGAAACATCTGACATTAACGCCGCATGATCTCAATGTAAGAGTAGACTTCACGGGTGAAGTCGGTCATGTAGCTCATCATCCAGGGAAAGAAGATCAGGATAGCCACCATAACCGCCACAATTTTTGGGGCAAAGGTTAAAGTAGCCTCGTTGATGGAGGTTACTGCCTGGAAAATACTGATGGTAAGGCCCACAACAAGGCTGAATAACAACAGCGGAGCCGCCAGCATCAGGGTTGTTTCAAAGCTTCTGCGGGCCAGTTGAACTACCAGTTCCGGTGTCATGGTTTATACCTCTCTTCCAAACAGATCATTATCCAAAACTTTTAACCAGAGAGCCGATTACCAGCCCCCAGCCATCAACCAGCACAAACAGCAGAATCTTGAACGGCAGAGAGATCATAACCGGCGGCAGCATCATCATACCCATTGACATCAGAACTGAGGCCACCACCATATCCACCACAATAAAGGGCAGGTAGATTAAAAAACCGATCTGGAAGGCTGTGCGTAATTCCGAAATCATAAAGGCCGGAATAATGGTTAAGGTGGGTATGTCATCAGCATTTTCAGGACGTTCCAGCTTTGACATGCTGACAAACAGGGCCAGATCCTTCTCCCGTGTCTGTGAAAGCATAAATTTACGGACCGGCTGCACCGCTTTACCAAAGGCCTGCTCCTGGGTTAAGGCACCGGCCCTGAATGGCTGGTAGGCCTCCTGGTTCACCTGCTGCCAGACCGGCGACATAATGAAAAAAGTTAAAAACAGGGACAGGGCCAGGATGATCTGGTTAGAAGGTGCCTGCTGGGTGCCCATTGCTGTCCTAAGAAAGGAAAGCACCACCACAAGCCGTGTGAAGGATGTGGTCATAATCAGCAGGCTGGGTGCCAAGGACAATACAGTTAGCAGCAGGAAGATCTGAACCGTTGTAGCAACCTCTGCCGGGCCGTTAGCTGTGCCTACTCCGATATTAATGGAAGGGAACGGCACCGGTGCGGCAGATGATATGGTTGTACAGACAATCAGAGCCAGCAGGGTCAACAGACCAACCTGCAACAACTGTTTTAACCGTTTATGAAGAGATTGTGGCATTTTGTTCTTCTCTGGAGCGGGACAGTTTACGCTTTAAATGGGTTACAAAAGGCAGCCGGTCTTCATCATCCTTAATCAGCTCCAGCTCTTCAAGCATTGATATGCGGGAGACCAGATTAAGGTTATCGCCACTACTGGCAAGCAACAGATATTCACCGGCAACCTCCACCAGCAGCAGGGCTTTGCGTGGGCCTATGGTTCTTACCTCCAGCACTCTTATATATTGGTTGGATGGGGTTAAGGCAGGGATTTTACGCATTAAACGGCTGGACAGGTAATAAACCAGCAGAATCAGACCTATTACCAGCATCAGGGCTGCCAGCATCTGTATAAAACTATGGAAAAAACTGAATTGTGAAGCTTTGGTTACTTCAGTGGCAGTAGCATCAGATCCCGCTGCCATTGCGGGAGAACACCAGACAATCAGCAGCAGGCAGCAGGTAACTGCCCGGTGAATCACAGAATCTTCTCCACCCGCTCGTTGGGACTGACTATATCAACCAGCCGTACACCGAATTTTTCGTTAACCACCACAGCCTCACCTCTGGCAACCAGCTTGGAGTTTACAAAAATATCCAGCGGCTCACCGGCAAGCTTGGTAAGCTCCACCACTGCACCCTGATTAAGTTGCAGAATATCCTTCACCAACAGCTTGGTACGCCCCAGCTCAACCGTTACTTGCAAAGGAATATCCAGAATAAACTCAAGATTCTTCCGCTCTTGATCAGTTTCTACGGTTTCAGGCTTGTCACTCACTTGTTGTCCCTTCATAGGTGTTTAATATATCACTGATCTGAATCGCCTTGTTGCCGTGACGTACACCAGGCAGTGCCTCATACTTGGGTACACCCTCTACCTTTACCAGCAGCTCGCTGGTACAAGGCTTATCCAGCATAATGGTATCACCAACAGCCAGATCCAGCAGTTCTTTCAGGGAGATGTGGGAATTGCCAAGTTCCACACTCATTTCCATCGGTGCATCCAGCAGGCCGGAGGAAAGACGATAAGACCATTTCGGGTCAATCGCCATCAGGTCAAACTGCATCCCTTCCTTCAGCTTGTCCCTGATCGGCTCAATGGTCATGTTGGGCACAACAAAGACCATGGTGCCTTCAGTTTCTTCCACCTGAACCTTAAGCGTCATGGTAACCACCTGGTACTCCGGCGGTACAATGGTAACCAGACGGGGGTTCATCTCCATACGCAACAGATCAAGCTTAACCGGATACAGTGGAGACCATGCCTTTTCAAGATCGCTCATGGCATCATGCAGTACCATTTCAACCAGGCGTAGTTCAAGAGTTGTAAACAGACGCTCCAGAGTAAGGGCTGTGCGGCTGGTACCACCCAGTACACTGTCTATAATTGAAAAGGCCAAAGGTGCATCCAGGGCAACCAGTGCAGCACCTTTCAGAGGCTCCAGCTTGTAAATGCCCATGCAGACCGGCGTAGGCAGGGTTTGCAGGAAGTCATCAAACTTGTAGGAACGGGCACCAATCTTTTTAAGTTCAACTGTTTTTCTTAGTCGGTTAGACAGGGAAATCCGGTGGTAACGCATAAAGCCATCGTAGACAATATCCAGGTTAGGGACAAAGCCACGATAGGCTTCTGTATTAAACAGATCGTAATCAACTGGAGTCCGGTCTGCCTTCTGCAACTCTTGTTCAGGATTTATCCGTCCGTCAAAGACCGCTTTAAGCAGTGCATCGATCTCATTTTTAGTAAGGATTCTCTCCATAGATTACTTTGCTATCCTGATTTTATTACTGATTGTGGTTTGTATGCTACTGAACCACAAAATCTGTGAAGTAGATTCTTGTAACCTTACCCTGGGCCACAATCTTGCTTACCGACAGCAGGATTTCCTCACGAAGCTGGTTCTTACCCTGCACATCCTGTATTTCTTGCAATGTCTTGGTGGTCAGAACAACCAGAATCGCATCACGAATGGCAGCCAGACGTGCTTCAAGCTCTGGTTGAACCGATGCACTGGCCATTTCCATTTCTATTCTTACCTTCAGGTAACGCAGCTCCTGCCCATCATAAATATTTACTATGAATGGATCCAGGCTGTAGACAGTACTGGCACCATCACTGGCAACGGGTGTGGCTGCGTGTGCTGACTCTGCTGCCGGTTGCCCCTCTGCCACAGGCTGGGGTTTATCACCCTTGCCCATCAGCATAAAAGCGGCAATTGCACCAATCAACACCACAGCAACAGCAGCACCAATAATGATAAACAGCTTCTTGTTGCCACCTTCTTCTACTTCAACATCTGCCTGGTCTTCTTTAGCCATGCGACCCCTCCGCTACTGAACTTCTTTTATGGATTAGCTCTGATCTTGATATTCTTAGAATGAAACCGAGCTTTTTGCAAGTTGTTACATATTTACATATACAGCGTTGCCCCCGCCTGCCGAGACAGGCAAACGGGGGCAAGGTACTATTATAAAATGATGCTTCTGAACAAATCTCCCTTTTATAAAGAGATAAACAACAATTAACGTTTAATATTCAGTACTTCCTGTGTCATCTCATCAGATGTAATGATTGTCTTGGCATTGGCAGAATATGCCCTCTGAGTCAGGATCATCTTTACAAACTGGGCTGCCATATCAACGTTACTCTGCTCCAGGTTATTGGAAAACAGTTTTTCAGAACTACCGTTAGCTGCATTTTCATCTATGCTGAAAGCAGTTGATGGTATACCAGAGCCACTTACGTTCTGGAATAAAGTACCACCTACCTTTTGTAACACACCAGGGTTTGCAGGATTTATAACAGCGACTTTATGATATGTACTTGTATCAGGGTTTGTTGAAGTAGCAACACCAACTGTGTTTGTAGCAGTATAGTAGTAAGTGTCACCTAATTTATCCTGGTATGTTATTAACCCCTGGCCGTCAATTGCAACAACCTTGGCATAATCTCCGGCTGTTGGTGGTTGTGTACCAGAATCAAAAAACTGGACAGGCTGACCGCTTGTATCAAGTAGTTGATAACGATCAGGGTTTATCATGTACCCTTCGCCATCAACCCTGAAAGCTCCTGCACGGGTTAAAAAGGCCGCACTCTGCTCTGTTACCGCAGCATTGCCTCCTGGCTTACCAAGGGCAAAAAAGCTGTTACCCTGAATGGCAAGGTCAGTCACTACCTCTGTCTGTTCAAAGGAACTTTGACCAAAAACGTTATCTACTTTCTGGATCATGGTACCACGGCCAATCTGGGAGCCATTACCAATATCAGCAGACAACATGTCTGAAAACAGCATACGGCCATACTTGAAGCCAATGGTATTTACGTTTGAAAGGTTGTTGCCAACTACGTTAATACCTTCTGCATTTGCCAAAAGACCGGAAACACCGGTGTACATTGCTGATGTAATACTCATTTTAAACTGCCTCCTGTTATTTTGGATGAAGATGCGTCAATCGGTCGGCATCTTCGGGGCTTCCTCTTGGAGGGCCAGCCCTTAAACAAATTAAATCACCACTGCGGAATCTATATTAGTAAACACATTGCCACTCATCTGACTACGATCCATTGCAGTTACAACAGTGCGGTTTTTAATACTTACCACCAAAGCCGCATCACCCATCATAACCAATGATTCACGACCACCCTTCTGGGCCACACTATTAACTGCCCCAGCCAATTGCTGCAACTGATCCTGGCTAAGTGTGATATTGCGTGCCTTCAATCTATCCTGGGCATGTTGGGAGAACTTAACCCCCTGGGTCTGTTCAAGCAGCTTGCCAAAGGGAGACTCTGCACCAACTTGCCTGTTCTGTTGTGGTTTAATCTGTTGCCCTGTTTTAACACCAGGTTGCAACGGATTGGGCAAAAAGACCTGATCTATACTGTTCATATCTCTTTGACGGTGACTACATCACTGAACGGTATTACCACAGGCCCTATGGAAACATAGGCCACACCATTATGGAATGAAACACCATCGGCCTTGCCGGATGTTGCTGTGGCAGCCTGATACGGCTGACCGGCTGCGTTGGTACCGGTTACCATAAATGAGTACGCACCGGCTGACATAAGGTTGCCGCTGTCATCTCTGCCATCCCAGCTATAGGTCTCTGTGCCTGGATTAATGGTACCCAGCTCAACAGTTCTTACTGCCTGTCCGGCACTGTTCATAATCGACAGTTTTGTATCGTTTAACGTTACCAATGATTGGTAGGTTGCTGTAGCAGGATCTGTGCCGTTAAAGCCTATCAGATCACCATCGGCAGTAACCTGCTTGCCAATCAGGGAAACAGCCCCCATTGACAGGCCGCTGTTCTGTGCTGCCAGCATTTTTTCCAGGGTAGCACTTGTGTTGTAAGCCTGCTCCACCTGGGTAAGCTGTGACAACTGACTTAACATGGCAGATGGATCCTGCGGTGCCAGTGGATCCTGGTACTGCAACTGGGCAATAAACAACTTCAGGAAGTCATCCTTGTTCATCCCCAGGGTCTGTTTCATCTTATCAGAAGCAGAATAGGTTGCTGCTGTTGATGTTGCATCTGTAATATTGGTTGCCATCCGTCTTACACCTCCTTTCTTCTAAGATATTACATTTATTGTTGATTGATACTGCGGTGCAAAGTATTGCACTGAACTGCCTGCCACTGCTTCCGGGTAGTTCTGATGCCTTGTCGGAGCATATTGTGGCTGGTGCTGTTTCTGTTGTGGCATGGTCTGCTGCCAGTTTGCGAACTGTTGGTGTTGATACTGGCTGCCACCATTGCCGGTGGTTACGTTAAAGCTATCTACTTTGATGTTCTGGCGGGACAGACTTTCCCGCAGTTCATCGGCCTGCTGCAACAGGGCATCACGGGCTACACGTGTATCTGCAACTATGTCCAGCCTAAGCCGGTTATCATCCATACTGATGTTAAGTTGCAGATTGCCCAGGTTTTCCGGTGAAAGTTTCAGTGTAACCTGCTCTGTACCTGGCTTAAAGTTATAGCCAGACAGATGTTCTGCCACCTGCCGTGCAACCGGCTCCTGCCGCTGTGGCTGGGGAGCTTCTGCAACCTGCTGTGCCTGTTGTGCCTGAACCGGCTTATCTGCTGCATGGTTTACTGCAAGGTGCTGCTCCATACCACGGGCCTGTCCGGTTGTTTCCTGACCTGTTTCCGTCAGAACCGGCTTTTCCTGCACTGTTGTTTCTGCAAGTGGCTTGCCCTGCAAAACAGGCTGCTCTTTCTGATCCTGCTTCATTTCCTGCTGGTTGTTTGATGATGCCACCGCAACCACTACATCTGGCTGCTGTGCAAATTTGACAGGCTGTTGAACCACAGTTGCCTGTTGTTTGTCAGTTTCCACTGGCTGCTGTTGCGTTACAACCTGTTGCTCTGGTGCTGACTGAGCCTGTTTGACCGCAGTTGCAGGGGTAGCTGGTTTTTCAACCTCAACCACCAGTTGTTGTTGCTGCATTGTATGTTGTTGTATCTCCGGCTTTACAGCTTCTGCTGTAATCGGTTGTGGTTGTGGCTGTACCTGCTGCGGTACGACTGCATCGGGTTTGCTGACTTCTGTCGGCTGAACAACTACCTTGGCAGCTTCCGCTACAACTGGTCTGGCTGTCTCAACTGCTTCTGGCTTGACCAGTTCTGCAACATCCAACTTCACAGCTTCTGCTGTAAAAGGTTGTGGCTGTGCCTGCTGCGGTACTACTACATCCGGTTTGCTGACTTCTGCTGGCTGAACAGCTACTTTGACAGCTTCCGCTACAACCGGTCTGGCTGTTTCAACTGCTTCTGGCTTGACCAGCTCAGTAACTTCCGGTTTTACAGCTTCTGCTGTAACCGGCTGTGACTGTTGGATCTGCTCTGTCATTTTGTTTACTTCCAGCATTTCTGGCCTGCCAGTAGACACCATAGCCGTATCAACAGTTACAGCTTTTACTGCTTCTGCCTCTACTTCCGGCTCAGGTGTTTCTGCCACCAGCTCTGCCGCAGGCTGCATAACACCTGCCTGATGCAGATAGGCTGTCACCTGTTCCGGCATCAGATTATCTGACAGTAACGCCGCTAACTGCATATTTAGATCTTCTGATTTGAGCGGATCAGCTTGCTCGGTTTTTGACAGTGGTACTGTAAATACTGGCTGTTTGCTGACTGCACCATCAAGCTCTGTAGCCAGGTTTTCGCCAAGTAACTGGCCAAACCAGTCACCCTGCTCTGGTTGCTCTGCATTTAAACCAGAGACTAAAACATCACCAGAAACAGTTGCCATTGGCATCATCATCAATTGTGCTGCTTGCATTCTTTCTCACCTCCTTTCTGTTAAAAGATTTGGAACCATTGGCCCATAGTACTGTTTATCGGCCAACTGTTCAGTTGGTTGACTGCTTTTCCGCCACACGCTGACTTAGATTCTCGTTTACCCAACGGATTGTTCTGGGCTGGTTCAGGTTGGGGACAAGTTTGGATAGGGTTTTAGTATCCAGGCGATCAAGCAGCAGCCGGACTTCCCGCTCATTCATATTATCCAGCAGTTGGGCGGTTTCATCAGCCTTCATAGTGCGGAACAGCTTGACCATTTTGGCTACATTCTCACTTTCTGCGTGAGTTTGCCGCTCCTCTTCAGACTTAATCATGGCGTCGTACTTGCTTTTGGCCTCTTCCAGCTCCTTTAGTCTCGCCTCAACCTTATCACCCAGTTTTTGCAGCTCCTCTTCTTTAATGGCCAGGGCTGCTTCCCTGTCTGCAAGCTGCTGTCTGCGGGCATCCTGAATAGCCTGTTCTTCTCTGGCAGCACGGCTGAGTGTACCTGCATCTGCCCCTGTCTTGGGCAAAATGGAAGTGTCTCCGCCAGGGCCTTGTGAAGCTGTCAAGGTCACGGTTGTAATACTGCCCAGGCCAACCGCCACGGCTATGATCCCGATCCAGCGTCTGTTCACGCTGCTACTCCTGTCGTTTTTTCTGCGTTGCTATTTCATCCAGCAGCAGGCTTTCTTTATAGGCCATAGCCTTACGGAAAAGCTCCGCCTGCTTTTCCTTTAACTGCTCCAGAACTTTTTTATCTTTTGTGGCCTGGGTAAGCTCTGAACGCCGTTCTTCCAGTACAGATTCAAGATTTTCTATATGCAGTTGCTGGCGTTTAATACCATCCCGCATTCCAGCCAGAAAATTGACATAAAGCTGCATCTCAAAGATATTCTGGATCTCATTCTGCTTGGCATTAAACAATGTTGACTGCTCTGTAACCTGCTGCTGTTGCCAGCAGAGTTGTTCTGTAGCCTGGTCCAGATCATGCCTGGCTGCCGCAAAATCCTGCTTGCGTAGCTTTTCCAGCTCTGTGCGGTAGTTAAGAACCTGTTGCAGTTCAAACTGTTTTTTTACTGCCATATTCTCGACCTAATCAGATGCAAACTATCATTGATCACTAAAAATCTGCTGTAAGGCAATAACGGAATCAGCCAGGGTTGATGATTCTGCAACCGGCTGTTTCTGATAGGCGATCATGGCATCGATCTTACTGATTGCACGATCTATTCCAGCATTGCTGCCAGCCTTGTAGGCACCGATATTAATCAGATCTTCTGACTGGCGATAGGTGGCCAGAGCCTCCTTAAACTGTCCTGCCAGGTCACGATGTTCATCGCTGGTTACATCGGACATAACCCTGCTGGCACTGGACATAACATCAATAGGTGGATAGATGTTACGGGCAGCCAGATCCCTTGAAAGCACAATATGACCATCCAGAATACTTCGCATGGCATCTGAAATCGGCTCGTTAAAATCATCCCCCTCAACCAGCACCGTATACAGGGCCGTGATGCTGCCCTCTGGAAAGTTACCTGTCCGCTCCAGCAGTTTTGGCAATGCCGCAAAAACCGATGGGGTGTAACCTTTGGTGGTGGGAGGCTCGCCAATGGCCAGCCCCACTTCCCGCATTGCCATGGCAAAGCGGGTGGCAGAATCCATCATCAGCAGAACCTTTTTACCCTTGTCCTTAAAGTACTCTGCAATGGTTGTTGCAAGATATGCCCCACGCATACGAACCAGGGGGGGCTGGTCTGATGTTGCCACAACCACGACAGACTTATGCAGCCCCTGCTCCTGCAAATCCTTTTCTATAAACTCCCGCAGTTCCCGCCCACGTTCACCAATCAGGGCAATCACGTTGACATCTGCCTCTGTATAGCGTGCAATCATACCCAGCAGTGTCGATTTACCGACACCTGACCCAGCCATGATTCCAACTCTTTGTCCCTGTCCGCAGGTCAGTAGGCCGTTGATTGAGCGTATGCCAAGGTCAAGTGGCTTGCGAATTGGAGGTCGTGTCATTGGATTGACAGGTGCAGCGTAAATCGGATATTCCTCACTCAGTTGCAGCGGACCTTTGCCATCAATGGGGTTCCCCAGACCATCTATCACCCGCCCCAGCAAGCCTGGCCCGACCCCCAAAACTG
>CAZRKG010000007.1:29688-43099 GCA_964600635.1 uncultured Geobacter sp.
TGCATTTTCCCGCCGTACCGTAATCAGGCTGTCAAGGCCAACCCCCCGCAGATCGCCAAGGGGCATCAGCAGGGTCTTGTTATCACGGAAACCGACCACCTCAGCCAGAATTGGCTCACCGACTTTGGGCCTGATTTCACAGGTTGCCCCCACCGATGTGTCAGCACAGTAGCCCTCTATTACCAGCCCGACCACCTGGGTTACCTTACCATGCAGCCGGATGGACTGTGTGGATCTGACCGCCGACAGGTAACGATTCATATTCAGGCTGTCAGCGTGCATCTTCTTCCTGCTCCAGGCCACCGTCTGTCACTACTTTGACAGCAGTACGCTCTTCCTGAAACCTGCGGTAAATCTCATCAAGTTGGGCTGTAAAGCTGGCATCAACAGTGCCACGTTCAGTTTCCAGCAGACAACTGCCCTTTTCCACCGCAGCATCAGATTTAAGCTGAAACTTTATACCTGGTAATGCCTGTTGCAGCTCTGGCTGGGATGTACTGGTCAGTAGTTGGTGATCCTCTGGATGCAGCCTGATCAGCAGCTCTTCCTGATCATTCAGGCCTTTTACCGCTGTCTTGATCAGCCTGAGAACAATCTCCTGATCCTGCTCAACAACACCTGCAATAACCTTTTCTGCCATGATAACAGACAGTTTGAGCAGATCAGATTCTGAATCAAGCAGAGCTTTTTCGCGTAATTCCAGCAGACCTTCCGCAGCGGTTCGCATGGTATTAAATACATTGTGCAGTTCAGCCTCAACCTGTGACCTGCCTTCATGTAATCCCTTTTGGTAACTATCTGACAGTTGCTGGCTCAGATCATCATCAGTGATGAATTTCCCTGGTGGTGGAGGCGGTTCTTCCGCCGTATCTGTTTCAGTTTCCGGCTCCTGATTATACTGGGCATCAACTATAAATTTGCCAATATTGACCATTTCTGACTGGTCAAAAAAATGTAGTGGAGCAAATTTGTCAGGTTTTTGACCTGCTGCTTGCCAGAGATCCGCACCACCTTTAAGCTCCACCTCAAAACTGTGGGCCTCAATCTGGTGTTCTGAATCACCAACCTTGATAATTTTAGACGAGGACATCTTCGCTGCCTCGGCCACCCAATACAACCTTGCCCTCCTCTTCCATCTTTCTGACAACCTTGATGATTTCCGACTGGGCTTTTTCCACATCGGACAGCCGTACTGGACCCATCACCTCCAGGTCTTCCTTGATCATTTCTGCCGCACGGCTGGAGATGTTTCTGAAAATCTTCTCCTTGACTTCATCGGTGGAGGTCTTCATGGCCAGGGTCAGGGTATCATTGGACACCTCACGCATGATGGATTGGATTGAGCGATCATCCAATGCAAAGACATCTTCAAAGGTAAACAGGTGTTTACGGATAACATCTGCCAGTGGCGGACTGAGCACATCCAGTTTTTCCAGAATCTGCTTTTCCTTAGAGCGGTCAAAGTAGTTGAACATATCAACAACTTTTTCAACACCACCCACCTTATAGCGTTGCACACCACCCATGGACTTGATCTCCCGCTTCATAACTTCATCAATTTCCTGAAGTATCTCCGGTGAGACCTGCTCAACATCGGCAATACGCAGTACAACCTCTGCCTGTAATTCCTGCGGCAGCATGGAGATTATTTCACTGGTCTGCTTGGATTTTAGCTTGGCCAGGATCACAGCTATAGCCTGGGGATGTTCCTGCGACAGAAAGTTGGCAATACTTTTGGGGTCCATGGCACCCAGCACATCAACCAGATCACCATAACTTGATGCCTGCAACTCCTCCATCAGCATCTGTGCCCTGGTTGGCCCCAATGCCTTTTCCAACACCTTGCGGACAAACTCATCACCCTGTGCAAAGATGCCGGATTCCGGTGAAATCACATCATTAAATTCATCAACAACCTCTGCAATGGCCTGACGGCTGACATGGCCTAAGGCGGCCATGCTTCTGGAGATCTTCTTGATCTCATCATCTTCCATATGCTCATAAACCTGGGCCGTAACATCGGCACCCAGGTAAAGCAGCAGAATTGCGGCCTTGTCCGCTCCGGTCATCTGATTACCTTCCCTGACTAACTTTCATTGATCCAGTTTTGCAAGATCTGGGCAACCTGGTATGGGTTGGACTTTGCTTTCTCCATCATATCCTGTTGTTCTGCCATCTGCATTGCAAGCTGGGCCTTTTCACTGGCAGACAGCTTTTCCTGGTTTTCAGGTGCCAGAACATCCAGGAAATCAGGTCGAGGTGGTCTGGATGTCCGCAGAGTGTTAAGTAGTGGTTTGACCACCAGCACAACAATTGCCAGAAACGCACCGGCAATCAGCAGATTTTTGAAAAGTGCCATAAAGATCGGACTGCTCCACCACCTGGCAGACTCGGCAGCACCTGCACCATCCAGTGAATCCTGAAACGGTATATTCTGAATGCTGATAAGATCGCCACGTTCTTCGTTGAACCCGATTGCTCCCTTTACCAGAGATTCAATCTTTTCAAGCTCTTCAGCAGAACGTGGAACATATTTAGGCTGTGAAGCATCCCGTGCATTTTCTGTTGACTCTGTCTCATACTTTCCATCAATCAGAATTGCCACAGAGACCTTGCTGAGGGAACCAACCGGCTCAATAATTCTGGCAGTGGAGCGGCTGACTTCATAGTTGAGGGTTTCATCATTTTTACTGCCGCCGCTGCTTGCACCACCAGTACCCGGCTCAACC
The DNA here is from genome assembly GCA_964600635.1 of uncultured Geobacter sp. Classification (GTDB taxonomy): domain Bacteria; phylum Desulfobacterota; class Desulfuromonadia; order Geobacterales; family Pseudopelobacteraceae; genus Trichlorobacter. The sequence goes on from CAZRKG010000007.1 coordinate 32,418, forward strand.
CGTCCAAGGTTTGTCTGCACACCTGGTATACCCATTACAGCGGTGCCGGAAGCTGCTTTTTCTTCGCTGCGTTGTTCACTGCGTACAGCGATACTTTCAGGGTCATACTTTTCTTCAACCCGCTCCACCTGTTTAAAATCAAAGGTTGCTGCAACCCGTGCCACTGATTTGCCGCCACCAACAACACGGTCAAGCAGGGTTTGCAGACGATCCTCCATATTACGTTCGTACTGACGCTGCATCTCCTGCATGGCATTGGTGGCCTTGGTGGTTACATCACCGACAACGCCGCCACCTTTACTGAGAATCTTGCCACGGCTGTCAAGCACAGTAACATTATCCGAATCCATCCCCTCAATGGAGGCGGCCACCAGATGCACAACACCCTGCACTTCGCTTTCACGCAGGGCCTTACTGCCCTTCATGGTCAGTACAACCGATGCAGTGGGAGGTTTTTCAGCCCCTTTAAACAGGGATTTCTCAGGTATGACAAGGTGGACTCTGGCCTGCTCCACACCGCTGATCTGAGTAATTGTCCTGGCCAGTTCCCCTTGCAGGGCACGCTGGTAGTTCAACTTCTGGACAAATTCTGTCATACCGAAGTTCTTACGGTCAAAGATCTCAAACCCAACGCCACCACCCTGTGGCAGACCTTCCGATGCCAGTGACAGACGCAACTCATAGACACGGTCTGACGGCACCATGACACCCTTGCCATCAGGAGTAATCTGGTAAGAGATCTTGGACTCTTTAAGCTTGGTAATAATCTCCCCGGCATCCTCACTGGTCAGGTTTGTGAACAGCGGGCGGTAGTCCGTCCTGTTGGCAAGTACAATCAGAAATGCAAATGCCAGCAGACAGGCAATCAATACGCCTGCCACCATTGCACGCTTACCTGGAGACAAAGCCATAAACGGCTCTGTTATACGTTTTAATGCCTCTGGCATTTAACGAGTCACCATTTTTAAGGTATTCAACCTGCCTAAACAGGCATTCTCATGATTTCCTGGTAGGCTTCTAATGCCTTATTGCGGACCTGGGACATGAAGGTGAAAGAGATACTGGCTTTTTCAACCGCAATCATGGTTTCGTGCAGATTACGGTTTTCCCCGGTGACAAGCTGCTGAATAGCCTGATCAGACTGAAGTGACATTTCATTGACTTTACCCACCAGCTCCTGAAAAAACTTGCCAGCACCTTCTACAATTGTATTGTTCTGGTGAGCAACCTTATCCAGTTGAAGGGTTGGTGACAGACCAACTGCACCGATTGCTTTTATCTCCATCTCAAAAGCTCCTATTTACTGATTTCCAGTGTTTTAAGTGCCATGTTTTTAGCTGCCTGGGCAGCCATAACATTGGCTTCATAGGTTCTTGTAGCTGTAATCATATCTGCCATTTCTTCGACCACATTCACGTTTGGCATCATGACATAGCCTTCAGGGTTAGCATCAGGATGAGCCGGATCATAATGCATCCTTGGTTCATTCTGATCCTCCACAATCTCAGCCACTTTAACTTCACGTACAAACTTTCCGGCAGCACCATCCAGCATCTGCCCAAAGTTGCTGGCAGCAGGTGCAGCCATAAAAACAGCATCCTTACGTTTGTATGGGCCACCCTCAGGAGTGCGTGTGGTATGCACATTGGCCAGATTGCTGGAAATCAGGTTCATCCTGGTGCGTTCAGCAGCAAGCCCCGAAGCACTGGTATTCATTGCTGTAAACAGATCCATTATTTACCTTCCCTGATGGCTGATTTAAGCCCTTCAAATTTTTTAGCAAGCAGTTGGGCAGATGCGTTAAACAGCACCTGGTTCTGCATCATGGCACCCATTTCATTTTCCATCTCAACCGCATTGCCATCACGACCTGGTGTAGCTGCCGGCTTGGCCTTCACTTCTCCCTGCACCTGTGCAATGCCCGGGCTTCCTATCTGACGTAACGGAAAGTGTGCCGGATGGCTGACACCATTACCACTGCCACTTGACATAGCCGGTTTTTTGACAGCTTCACGGAGCTGACTTTCAAAATCAAGTTGCCTGGGTATATAGTTTGGGGTTTCCGCATTGGCTATATTAGATGCAATCAGGTTCTGATTCTGCACTCGCAAGTCAACACTTTTGCCGAGAATCTGTATGGTTTTGCTAAACAAACCTTCAACCTGCATACTTGAACTCCATTAATATAAAACAATAAAGCTGCAATATTATCGTAAACTTCATCTTAACTTATTTATATTTGCAATTGTTATGCCTATTCCTGCATTAATACATAGCCATGGCTGATAACATCTCATGACAGGTCTGCTGCATACAACACGTAATAATTCAGGATCATACATGTCTGGTTACAGCTATCCCTGCCCTGGTATTATTTTGCTGAACTGCCCTTTAGTTGACTCTCTTCAAGTGCTAACCTGGCCATACGTTTCCAATCAGGGTCATGCCCCTCATTAATTATTTTCTCATAAAAACTGCGTGACTGCTCATATCGCCCCTCAACTGCTGCCAGCTCTGCCAGCTTATACATGAACTGGTCTTTACGCTCCTGCTCTGCCAGCTCCAGACCGCTTTCCAGTAACGAAGTAGCTGCCCTGGTATCATTCATGGCCAGTTTTGCTGATGCAGCAACGTAGTAGGCATCGGCCACCAGGACTGGCGGCCTGGTATCACTACGCACCACCGCCAGGTAGGTCTCCATAGCCAGTGAGGCATTGGCATAGTCCTTACCATCCAGCAAAGCACGCCCAAGGTAGTAATAACTGGCTGGAAAAGTCGCCTGCTCCTGCTTGTTCAACAGCCAGGCGAGACTTTTACGAACCTCTGTCATTTCACCGGCATTAAACTGAATCGCCCCTAACCGCTCCAATGCCCAGCGTGATTGTGCATGGCCAGGAGAATAACGTCTCATTGTGTCCTGAAGCACCTTGCGGGCCATGACACTATCGCCAAGCAATTCAGACTGATCTGCCACCTGCAAAGCCAGATATGAGGCTGCCTCTGAACTAACCCAGGGCTGCTCCAGAAGCCCTGAGTATAGTGTAATCTGATCCAGCGGACGGCCACCTTTTTCAAAGGCGGTGGTTGTGGATGACAAAAAGCCAGGCAGCTTAATGGCTGTTGCCAAAAACTCCTGATTATCAGTCACCAGGCTGATCAGTTCTTCAGGCTTTCTGCTCCAGTCTTTATCCTGATAAATCAGTGCCACCAGATCTTCACGAATATCTCTTATAACAGTGCTGTAGACACCCCTGGGAAACCGCTTCTGATACAATTGAACTGCATCCAGTGCAATATCAGGTGAGCCGTTAATTGCGTTCAACAGTGCATTTTTAAAGGTGGCCTCTTCCCTTAAATCGTAATCACCTGTGGTAGCAGCAATTTGTTCATAGGTCTTGCCAAGCCCATAAAAAGTATCTGGCGTACTATCCAGAAAACGACGGTCAGCCAGCTTGAGGGCTGCAATCTGACTTGCTTTGTTATCCTTGAAGTTCTGGGAGACCGTGCTGTAAATGGCATAGGCATTCTCTTCCACCCCCTGACGGGTCAGCACATCAGCCATCCTCACCAGCAACACAGGAGCATACTTTTTATCTGCATGGGTCGCCACAAGGCGGGATAAAAGCTGCCTGCCACCAGGCAGATCGCCATTACGGGCAATGCTGTCTCCAAAGTAAAACATAACCGCCGGATTTATGGACAGAAATTCCGGCCAGAGCTGCACGGCTGAACGAAAAGTATCCAGTGCCTGTCTGTACTTCTGCAATCTGTACTGGGCCTCGGCCAGGCGGTACATGGCCAGTGGCCGGATCTTGGAATCCCTTGCTGCAAAAAGGCTGAAAGTCTCCTCTGCTACGGTCAGCCTGCCTTTGTACAAAGCCCCTTCAGCAGCCAGAAACTGTTGCTGTTCTTCGGGATTCAGTACATTTTTCAGGGCATTGCGGTCTGTTGGCTCAAATGGAATTTCAGGCTTCAGGGGAGGATCAAAATTTCTCAGCAGTTTTTCTGCACCGGCCTTGATACGCTCACGGCCTGGCAGGGCCTGCTGTTCTGCCCTTTCACGTGGGAAGATCGGCCCAATATCCAGACTTACGGCAGGCACACCTTTCAGATGAGTCACCCGCCAGCCTTTTTCAGAACCGGATAGTATAAAGGTAATAATAATGTCATCGCCATTTTGCGATAACACCACCCTGTTTATATTTGCATCCGAATACTGCCTGAAGGTCTTGTAAGCATTGCCGGCAGTGTCTTTGAAGCGGATTCTGACCCGGTCACCCGCCAATGGTATAAGCCTGAAGTCAGGAGTCTGGTCAAACTGAAGGTCAATGCGGGTAAAGTTTGTTCTGGGCTTGACATCAATCCGCTGAATTGTGCTGGCAACAGCCGCATCCGATATTCCGGGCATAATGAATACAGCAAGAGCCGTAAAAGCAACAAACATAACGTATGTAAGTAAAGCTGAAAGATGACGATAAATCATTTCAATCCTCCTTCAGGTGACACTCAACCATTTATTCCATACAATACTGCCACAACGTCAGGCACCAGCATCATCAGGATCCAGTCAGATGCCAGGCAGCCTCAAAAGGCGGTTAACCTTTTCAGTCAGTTCTGCCGGCTCACACGGTTTGATAATAATATCCCGAGCACCATACTTGAGAGCCTTCAGAACTGCCGTTCGTGTCCAGCGTCTGGCACACATCATAACCGGCACAGGTTTATCCTGACGCAGGGCATTGATCTTGATACAGACCGCAAGCTCACGGTCATCAGCATCTTCGGAACAGATCATAACCAGCCTGGCATTGCCTTGGGAGAAGACCTCCTTCACATCCGCATCCACTAAGGCTTCAGCAATCTTCATGCCTGTAAAGCCAAGAGACTCAGCCAGATCCTTACGGTCTGTATCCACATCTTCAAACAGGATAATCATATCTTCGCCGGTTGTACCGGCAATGGCAGATTTGGCCTGAACTGTTTCTGTAACCTCATCTGATTCAGCAGCAGCAGCCGTTATTTCTGCTTCTTCAGGCTCATCAGGCTGTGGATCATATAGACTCCCCAGTTCAACGGGAATCATCAGATCCAGGTACTGCATCTCCTGGCCTTCCATCTCCAGCTTGGCACGGAAAAGCAGAAAATCCCCGTTGGGAATCGGCTCATCATCACTTAATACGTCAATTTCAGGAACATACTGCTTGGAGCCAAGCAGCTTCAGGTGAGATTTATCTGGCAGGGTACTCTGAAATACGGTGTTAAGTGCACCGTTAACCATGTTGCCAATCTCACCAAAGGCATCAATATCATCTGGTTCTATGATGGATAAACGCTGCTTTTCCTTAATCCTGGCGACAGGAATCCCCAGCAGCATACTGCTCATTAAAATGGCATCACGCAGGTTAAAGAGCAGATAAAAGCATCCCTCGTACTCCTCCCTGGATTCTATGCTGAGAACCATTACACCATCGTCAAGATCAGCAAAATAGGTAGATTTACTGAATGACAGAGAATCAGTCAGGGTTGCTGAAAGCTCTTGTCCCAGCAGCATCCCAGCCTCTTCTCCCGCCTGACGCAGAGCTGTTTCCAGCATTTCACGTAATTTTACAAATCCATCCATAGTGACCTTTACGGTTTTGATCCGGCCTATAAATCAAAACAGAGTGCAGTCTGCACTCCATTCTGATCCGTAAACAGAATATTCTCAAAAAACAAATCAGTTGCTTAAACCTAAAAATGTTTCTTAAAAACTTGCTGCTAATCTTCTTTTTTCAGCGTCAGCCCAACTATAAAGCGGTCTCCACCATCAACAGTGAATGGAATCACAACACAATCAATATCAGAAAGGGAGTTAACAGTATAATCTTCGCCGGCAATCACCGTTGGAATCGACAATTTCACATCAAGTCCGCCCTTGGAGAGCAGCATTTTAACATTGCCGCCCAACATATTTGCAATCTCACCCACGGCATCGTTCAGATCTTCACCACCATCTTCAACATCCTCCATCTCCATACCCAGCATGGCACAGGTAATCTTCTTGGCAAGCTCCAGCGGGCAATGGATGGAAATCACACCAGAATAGGTTCCGGCAAAGCCAACCATACCGGTAATACTACATTTAAAATGTGTGATCGGCTCTTTAAGGGGAAAGTCATCAGCAGGCTCCATCATCACCATGGTGGAGAAGACATCCTGAGTAGCGTTAACCACATACTCAGATAGCTGCTGCTCAGTAAACTTCAGGCTCTCTGCTATTTCGGCATTCAGGCTCATATCAGTGACCCAAGCTTTTCATTCAACTGCTCAGGGGTAAATGGCTTTTTGATGCTGTCTTTGGCACCACTTGCAATGGCTTCGGCAATTACATCTTCGCCACCCTCAGTAGTAATCATAACAATCGGCATTTCAAAGCCATTGGCACGTGCTGCCTTTACAAACTCAAGACCATCCATATTGGGCATATTGATGTCTGAAAGGATCAGATCAACTGTCTTGCCGGAAGTCTGCAAAACATTCAGACCTTCAATACCATCGCCCCCTTCCAGAATCTCATCAACCGGCAGACCGGCCTGACGCAGAGAACGCGAAATAATCTTCCTCATGGTGGATGAATCATCAACGATCAGAATATTAGCCATCTAAATTGCCCTCCTATTTTTAGTTTTTGTTCTGCTTTTTAGTGACAGGTAGTGACATGTAAAATTATCTGAACTTATTACCATAGATTACGGTTAAATTTCAAACCCTGATTTTCTTCTGTCCGGCCGGCAGGCCATGATTAGACTTGCATATAAATATACGGTGAATTAATAAGGTATGCGAATCAAGACTTTAACTCATTAAATGTATGTGGTACAATTCTCCCAGAATAGCTGTATATTTGCACCATTTAGTACGTCCTTACCTGACAGGAGTTTTAGACATTATGGCCAAGATTTTGATTATTGATGACTCTCTGGTAGCCCGCCTGAGCCTTAAAGCCTGCCTGCCCAAGGATGCCGGACACGAAATTAAGGAGGGTAACGATGGCAGTGTAGCTATTGAACTTTACAAAAGCTACAAACCAGATGTCACCTTTATGGATCTGACCATGCCTGGCGTGGATGGCATTGAAGCCCTGGCTGAAATCCGCAAGTATGACCCCAACGCACTGATAATCATACTGACCGCAGACATACAGCGTAAAACCATAGATAAGGTTCAAGAACTTGGTGCCTATGACGTACTTAAAAAACCACCTGTAAAAGAGAATGTTCTGGCTGCACTGGAAAAGGCACTTAAGGAGATAGATTGCAAATGAGCAAGGAACTGCAAGAACTCAGCCCTCTGGAGCTGGATGCACTACAGGAGATCATGAACATCGGGTTTGGCAGGGCCGCAGTTGATCTGGAAGAGATAATTGACCTGCATGTAATACTGTCTGTACCTAAAATCGCCATTATGAATGCCGAAGATGTTTTGCAGTATATCCACCACGAGATCCCCGACACCACCGATATGAGCATGGTGACCCAATTCTTCACCGGTAAATTCAACGGTAGCAGCTTTCTGGTTTTCCCCCACGGAGAAGGACGCAAACTTTTAAGAATTTTTGATACAGAAATCCCTTTAATGGGTGAGCAGTACGATATTGACGTGCTGGAAAAAGAAACCCTGGTGGAGATAGGTAACATCATCATCGGTGCCTGTGTTGGTAAAATTGCCGAAATGCTGGGTGATGTTGTCTCCTATGCACCTCCCCGTTACTTTAACCAGGATCAGATCTACATCACCCTGGGTGATGTTTTAAGTGATAAAAACTCCTTTGCAATCCTGTTCAAAACTGTATTTAATTTTGAACAGCATAACGTAAGCGGCTATCTTTTTCTTATCAGCCAATACAGCATCATGCCCTGGTTAAAACAGGCAATTGCAGACTTCCTGGGTTCCTATGAGTAAGTACAGACAAATATTTGACACAATCAGTACAGGACTGATTGTACTTGATATGGATTTTAAAGTCGTTTCCTGGAACCGCTGGATGGAACTCCATACCGGCTTTAAGGAAGAGGTAATCAAAGGGCAATCCATTTACACCTTTTATCCAAACCTTACCAAGGGCAGTTTTAACAAGATTATCAAAAGTGTAATGTTCTTTGGCAACTATGCCTCATACTCCCAGAAACTGCACAAATACCTGATTCCCCTTAAAAATCCCCACGGTTCCAAGCTGCAACTGCCCTACATGCAGCAAAACTGTACATTTGGACCACTGCGTAATCAGGAAAACAAAATTGATGGAGTCTACATCACCATAAACGATGTAACCGATGTTGTTGTCTATGAACAGAAACTGATTCAGATGACCAAAGAAGATGGCCTGACCGGCCTCTACAACCGCCGCTACCTTGACCGTCGCCTGGCGGAAGAGCTGGAACGCAGTTGCCGTTACGGCAGTACCTTAAGCCTGATGATCCTTGATATTGACTACTTTAAAAATATCAATGACACCCACGGCCACCTTTGTGGTGACCACACCCTGCGGCAGTTTTCCAAATTATTGCAAAAACTTGTCCGTAACACTGACATCCTTGGCCGATATGGTGGTGAAGAGTTCTGTTGCATCCTGCCCGGTACACCATTAAAGCAGGCCACATCGCTGGCAGAACGTTGCAGAAACCAGGTTCAACAGTCTGTAATTGTAAGCACAGATCACCATATAAAACTGACCACCAGCATTGGTATCACTGAATCAATTCAGGGTGATACGGTAAGCAGCCTGATCAAACGTGCCGATGATGCCCTTTACCTTGCAAAGCGAAGGGGACGCAATCAGGTGGTAAGCTCTCCCAATGTGACTGAATGTGATTGATGAACTGGCTGAGATAAGGGAAGCCTTTGCCCTGGAATCGGCAGAGATGCTGACTGAAATCGAAGAATCTCTGCTGGCCCTTGACAGTAACCAAACCTCAGAAAGTGAATTTAACCGCCTATTCCGTGCAATCCATACCTTAAAAGGCTCTGCCAGCATAGTCAGTGCCGACAATGTTGAAAGCTTCTGCCACGCTCTGGAGCATCTGCTGGTTAAAGCCCGTGATGACAAGTACCCGCTTGCAGGTGAGCTGCTTTCCCTTCTGCTGAAATGCCATGACCATATTAAAGCCCTGATTGTAGCCTTTGAGGCTGGTCAGGAAGACACACCACCCAAGCATATCCCACTTCTTAACCAGATCTCACTCTGGCAGATGTCACCACCTGCCAACGCTGAACCTGCCTCCGATCAACAATCAGAGCATGAAGCACCGGAAATTGAAGCTGTCAGCCAGCAGACTGAATCTGAAATCCATCCCCAGGAAGAAACCTCTGCCATGCAGAAGGTGGTGAAGGTGGATGCCCATAAACTGGATCAGTTGATCAATCTGGTGGTGGAGCTGGTTACCACAACATCAGAGCTTGAGGCATCGGTTAAACGAGTGGCCGATGCCACTACGCAGGAAACCGCCTCGGCAGTCTCCCAACTGGTTAAGCAGATTCAGGAACGGGCGATGGTGTTCAGGATGGTGCCGGTGGGCGATCTGTTCAAACGCTTCCAGCGTCTGGTGCATGATCTGTCGGTTTCAACCGGCAAGCAGATCAAGCTGATTACCACCGGAATAGAAACAGAGCTGGATAAGGTTATGGCTGAACGGCTGCGGGAACCTTTGGTGCATCTGATCAGAAACGCCATTGATCATGGCCTGGAAACCCCGCAGGAGCGGGAGGCCAATGGCAAATCTGCCTGTGGTACCATCCAAATGAACGCCTTCCACGAAGCCGGCAATATTATAATTGAGGTGCAGGATGATGGTTGCGGTATCAACCGTGACCGCGTACTGGCCAAGGCCACAGCCAGAGGGCTTGTCCGTTCTGCTGAACTTACTGATCGGGAAATTCTGTCTCTTATTTTTGAACCAGGCTTCTCCACAATGGATGAAACCACACTGCTTTCCGGCCGCGGCGTTGGGATGGATGTTGTCAAGCGGACAATAGAAGATCTGCGGGGCAAGATTGATATTGAAAGTGTGGATGGGAAAGGCACCTGCTTCCAGTTGCGGATGCCACTTTCTCTGGCTCTGATTGACGGCTTTATGGTGCTGGCCGGCACTGATCTGTATATCCTGCCAATGGATCAGGTGGAAGAAACCATTGACCTGCCAAAGGAAAAAGAAGCTGAACTTAAACAGCGGGGCTACCTGAACCTGCGTGATGAAGCACTGCCCTGTATTGATCTGAACCATGTTTTACGGCAGGAGTCCATATCCACAAAAGCCCGCTTTGTTGTTGTAATCAAGCAGAACGACCGTCGGGTTGGTCTGGCCGTTGATCAACTGCATGGCGAAGTCAAGGCGGTAATCAAGCCACTGGGCAGAATTTACCGTGATGCCAGGATTATCTCCGGTGCCACCATCCTGGGTGATGGCAGAATCGCCCTGATTATAGACCTGAATGAACTGCTGCGAACTTAAACAGATGTAACTGTGTCTGTGCCACAACACGGAAGAACTGTGATAACAAAACCGGTCATTGCGAGGGCTTTAGCCCGAAATAATCATAGGTAGGGGCAGACCGATGTGTCTGCCCTTAGCATTGTAACGTGAGTTTAAAAGGGCGAACACACCGGTTCGCCCCTTGTATTATGTTTTAGTATTTAATCATACAAT
>CAZRKG010000008.1:0-43054 GCA_964600635.1 uncultured Geobacter sp.
AAGACGTATTCTCCATCTCCGGTCGTGGCACCGTAGCCACCGGTCGTGTAGAACGCGGAATAGTAAAAGTTGGCGAAGAAGTAGAAATCGTAGGCATCAAAGCCACCACCAAAACCACAGTCACCGGAGTAGAAATGTTCCGTAAACTGTTAGACCAGGGTCAGGCCGGTGACAACATCGGTGCCCTTCTGCGTGGAGTCAAGCGAGAAGACATAGAACGTGGACAGGTACTTGCCAAACCAGGCAGCATCACCCCCCACACCAAATTCAAAGCAGAAGCCTACATTCTCACCAAAGAAGAAGGAGGTCGTCACACCCCGTTCTTCAACGGCTACCGTCCGCAATTCTACTTCCGCACAACCGACGTAACCGGTGTAGCCGAACTTCCTGCAGGCACAGAAATGGTAATGCCAGGTGACAACGTAGCCCTTGTAGTCAACCTGATCACCCCTATAGCAATGGACGAGGGACTTCGCTTCGCCATTCGTGAAGGTGGTCGTACCGTCGGTGCAGGTGTTGTAAGCTCTATTGTGGAATAAATGGTCTGATTGCAGCCCGTTATAAAGACGGGCTGCAATCTGTTTTTTATATCAGCCCCTAAGGAACAGAGATGAGAGACATCATTACCCTTGCATGTGGTGAGTGTAAGCAAAGAAACTACACCACTACCAAAAACAAAAAAATAACCCCGCAAAAACTTGAATTTAACAAGTATTGCCGATTCTGTCGGAAGCATACACCTCACAAGGAAACAAAATAAAGCGGATGTTTTGAAGTTTACAGGCCAGTAGCTCTAACGGCTAGAGCGCCGGTCTCCAAAACCGGATGTTGGGGGTTCGAATCCCTCCTGGCCTGCCATTTTGTTTGTGCAACTTATAATTAAACAAAATGAAATAAAATCCTCTGCTTTAAAAAGAATACCGGAGCTAATTAAGTGCAATCATTAAAGAGATTTCTGGAGTCTGTTAAGCAGGAACTTGCAAAGGTTACTTGGCCCTCCCGCAAAGAGACCGTAGCAACAACTGGTGTTGTTATAATGATTGTATTTATGGTCTCAATGTATCTTGGTTTTTGCGACATACTTCTGTCCAAGGTTATGCAGGTCGTTTTGGGGTAACAGGAAAATCAGATGAGTCAAAAATGGTATGGTGTACATACTTATTCGGGTTTTGAGAATAAAGTTCGACTTAATCTTCTTGAAAGAATTAAGAATGAACAGATGGAAGAACTGTTTGGCGAAATCCTGATTCCGTCTGAAACTGTTGTGGAGCTGAAAAAGGGAGAAAAAAAGACATCATCCAGAAAATTTTTCCCAGGCTACATTCTGATTAAAATGGAACTGACTGATGAGACTTGGCATGTGGTTAAAAATATTGCCAAGGTAACAGGTTTTGTAGGCGGCAATACACCGTTCCCCATTCCAGATGAAGAGGTTGGAAAGATCACCAGGCGGATGGAAGAAGGTGCTGAGAGACCACGTCCCAAAATAGAGTTTGATGTTGGTGAGACGGTGCGTGTAATTGATGGCCCTTTTATGAACTTTACAGGCATTGTTGAGGATGTAAAGCCTGATAAAGGCAAGCTGCGTGTGTCAGTATCCATTTTTGGTCGAGCAACGCCAGTAGAGCTGGAATTTATTCAGGTGGAAAAAAGCTGATTTAAAATCTATAGCCCTAAGTGGTATTTGTGAAATTTAAAGGAGTTAACTTACAATGGCTAAGAAAATAACAGGCTATATCAAATTGCAGATTCCTGCTGGCAAGGCCAACCCATCGCCACCAATTGGTCCTGCACTAGGTCAGCATGGTGTAAATATTATGGAATTCTGCAAGGCCTTTAATGCCAAGACTCAGGCTGACGATGGAGTTATTACGCCGGTTGTTATAACTGTATATGCTGATCGTTCCTTTTCTTTCATTACAAAGACACCGCCAGTGCCGGTAATGATTAAGAAGACCCTTGGTATTGAAAGTGGATCCAGTGTGCCCAATAAAAATAAAATTGGCAAGCTGACTAAAAGCCAGGTGGAAGAGATCGCTAAAAAGAAAATGCCTGACTTGAATGCTGCATCTCTGGAAGCTGCAATGCGTACAGTTGAAGGTACTGCACGTTCTATGGGTGTTGATATAGTCTGACATATAAACAGATAGTACTATTTGAGAGAGGATGAACATGTCAAAAAGTTCTAAAAAACATGACGCTGCAAATGAAAAGGTCGATCGTACACAGGTCTATCCTCTGAAGGCGGCGATTGAGTTGTTAAAAGATGCAGCTTATGCCAAGTTTGATGAAACAGTAGATATTGCTGTGAAGCTTGGTGTGGACCCTAGACATGCCGACCAGATGGTCAGGGGTGCAGTTGTCCTGCCTAACGGACTTGGTAAATCTGTCAAAGTACTTGTTTTTGCCAAGGGTGAAAAAGAGAAAGAGGCACTGGATTCCGGTGCAGATTATGTTGGCAGCGATGATCTGGTAGCCAAGATTCAGGAAGGTTGGTTTGACTTTGATACTGCCATTGCAACACCGGATATGATGGGCGTTGTGGGTAAAATTGGCAAGCTGCTCGGCCCACGTGGTCTGATGCCGAACCCAAAGGTAGGAACTGTTACCTTTGATGTTGGCAGAGCTGTCGCTGAATCAAAAGCTGGTAAAGTTGAATTCCGTGTTGAAAAGGCCGGTATTGTACATGCCCCGATTGGTAAAGTATCTTTTGATGCGGAGAAGTTGAAGGGTAACCTGTTGGCTATAGTTGAAGCACTTGTTAAGGCGAAGCCAGCAGTTGCAAAGGGAACCTATATCAAAAAGATTTCAATTTCGTCTACAATGGGGCCTGGTATTAATCTCGATATTACTGAGGTAACTGCTCAGATCTGATTTTAACATATTTAAGCCAAAGTCGAAGACAGTAGGTGTCACTGAAAGTTCTGTGAGGATTTTATTGCAGAGTAAATAGATCAGACACAGGCATTTAGTGTATAAATCTCCAGGTTTTATACCTGTCCTACCGAGACTTGGGTTCACTGATTGTGCTCCTAGACTTTGGCAGGGCTATGCCCGGATACCAAAAGAAAGGAGGAGAGCCATTGAAGAAAAACCAGAAAGAAGTACAAGTTGCAGAGATGCACGAAAAGCTGAAACGCTCTAAGGCAGTTTTTTTGGCAGATTTTCGTGGACTGAATGTTGAACAAGCAACAGTACTGCGTAATGAGCTGCGAAATATAAATGTTGAATACAGAGTGTTTAAAAACACACTGTTCGACCTGGCTGCCAAAGAGACAGACTATGGTTGTCTGGATGAGTTTTTGGCTGGTCCAACAGCCGTTGCAATTTCCTATGATGACCCTGCAGCGGCTGCAAAGCAGCTTGCAAAGTTTTCAAAGGATGCCAAAGGCGTTTTCGTAATTAAAGCCGGTGCAATGTCCGGTAAGGTGTTTAGTGCTGCACAGGTTCAGGCGTTGGCAGAACTGCCTTCCCGTGAGGTGCTGATTGCCAAGATGCTTGGTTCAATGCAAGCTCCTGCCACTAATTTTGTGGGTGTACTGGCTGCACTGCCAGGCTCACTGGTGCGGGTACTTGATGCTATCAAAAACCAAAAACAGGCATAGCCTGTCCAGTTTTAACAATTTAAAACCTTAAATCAAACATTATCAGGAGGATAAGATGGCCGATATCACTAAAGCAGATGTAATTGAGTTTATTGAGAAGATGACAGTTCTTGAGCTGGCTGAACTGGTTAAGGAACTGGAGGAGAAGTTTGGTGTTTCTGCTGCCGCACCTGTTGCCGTAGCTGCTGCCCCAACTGCCGCTGCTGCTGATGCAGCTGAAGAAAAGACAGAGTTTGACGTAGTTCTTAAGAGTGCCGGTGCCAACAAGATCAACGTTATTAAGGTTGTACGGACACTGACAGGCCTTGGCCTGAAAGAAGCTAAGGATCTGGTTGATGGTGCCCCTAACCCTGTCAAGACTGGCATTGCTAAGGCAGAGGCTGATGAAGCTGCAAAGCAGTTAACTGAAGCTGGTGCAGAAGTCGAAGTTAAATAAAATATTAATATTATATCTACTGGAAGCCAAGGCTGTCTTGAACAGCCTTGGCTAGTCCTATTTAAGCAGTGTGTAAATATTTAGGATAATGATTTATTAGTTTTATTTGTAATCAACTGACTTTCAACAAGTATTAACAGTAGCAGTTATTAATATATATCATCCCGTGGCCTAGTGAGCCTTGCAGATCCGTTTTTATGTATGCTCACTGTTTTATCTATAGATACTGATAAGTTAAAACGTTCTTTACTTGACTTGCCGAAGGAGAAGGTATGGCTTACTTGATTGCCAACAATCACCTGCTGCGCAAAAATTTTGCCACAATAAAAAACATCATTCAAATTCCTAACCTGATTGATATACAGAAAAACTCTTATCAACGTTTTCTGCAATCTGATACTACAGCGGAGGAGCGCACAGACTCAGGTTTGGAGGCAGTTTTCAGGTCTGTTTTTCCTATAAAAGATTTCAGTGAGTCATCATCACTGGAATACGTCTCATATTCCCTTGGCAAGCCCAAGTACGATGTTGAAGAATGCCATCAGCGTGGAATGACTTTTGCTGCTCCCATGAAGGTCAAGATAAGACTTATCATATGGGATACAGAGAAAGAAGCTGGCTCTGGTGCAATTAAAGACATAAAGGAACAAGAGGTTTATTTTGGTGAAATACCTCTTATGACCCAACATGGTACTTTTATTATAAATGGTACTGAGCGGGTAATTGTCAGCCAGCTTCACCGTTCGCCCGGCGTTTTTTTTGATCATGATAAAGGCAAAACACATTCCAGTGGCAAAGTGCTTTATTCTGCCAGAGTGATCCCTTACAGGGGATCGTGGCTTGATTTTGAGTTTGATCATAAAGACATACTTTATGTGCGTATAGATCGACGGCGTAAGATGCCTGCAACGGTGCTTTTAAAGGCACTGGGGTATACTGTAGAAGAACTGCTTAATTACTTTTATAAAAGTGAAACCATCTACCTGAGTCAGGATCATATTCTAAAAAGTGTTGAGCCTGAACTGCTGTCACTGCAAAAAGCTGTAACTGATGTAGTGTCCGATAATGGTGAACTACTTGTAAAAGCTAACCGTAAGTTTACAAAAGCTGCTATAAGGAAGCTTGCAGATAACAATATAACCACTATCAATACTACTGAAGAAGCAATTTGTGGACGTTTTGCATCGGCAGATGTAATAGATCCCGTAACTGGTGAGGTTATACTTGAGTGTAACCAAGAACTTACGCCAGAGAAACTTGAAGAATTACGACTGAAGGAAGTCAAGTCCTTTAAGCTTCTTTACATTGATGGGATGAACATTACAGCCTGCTTCAGAGAGACGCTGCTGACCGATAAAGTGTATAGCAGTGATGAGGCACTGGTGGAAATCTACCGCCGGTTGCGTCCCGGTGATCCTCCCACCATTAAAACCTCACAGGCACTTTTTGATAACCTGTTTTTCAACCCAGAGCGTTATGATCTGTCAACCGTCGGCAGACTTAAGCTTAACTACAAACTTGGACTCAAGGTCTGGCCTTCCTGTACCGTACTCAATGCACCGGCAATGTTATCTGCCGATGATTTCAGCAGCATCGAACTGCTGATAAGGAGTATCCTTACTGGTAAACGGGCTATTGATAAGTCAGTGCGTGAGCATCTGCCTGCCGAGCTTTTAAAGTCACTTAAAAAACTGGATGCAGACCAAACAGTATCTGATCGTCAGCTTGATCAGCTTACAGATGCGTTGAACAACCTGATGGAAGACTCTGAATTCTATACATCAGAACTGTTGGACGGCATTGAAACAGATGATTCACTTACAGCACTGATTGATCAGATTGACAAGGGTGGTTTTGATGAGGTACGCAAGCGTATTGAAGCGTTGCGTCGTAACCGGATGCTGCTTGAACTGGCATACAAAGAGTCAATTTCTGTAAATCCCCGCAACGATATACTGGAGATTGTCCGCTACCTGCTCAGCCTGAAAAATGGTCGTGGCAATATTGATGATATTGATCATCTGGGTAACCGGCGTGTGAGAGCAGTCGGAGAGTTGCTGGAAAACCAGTATCGGATCGGTCTGGTGCGGATGGAGCGTGCTATTAAGGAGCGGATGTCTCTTCAGGAAGTTGAGACCATGATGCCCCACGATCTGATTAACTCCAAGCCTGTTTCGGCAGTAGTTAAGGAGTTCTTTGGTTCATCGCAGCTTTCACAGTTTATGGATCAGACAAACCCGCTTTCTGAAGTAACCCACAAGCGTCGTCTGTCTGCCCTGGGGCCAGGTGGCCTTACCCGTGAGCGGGCTGGCTTTGAAGTACGGGATGTCCACCCTACACACTATGGACGAGTCTGTCCGATTGAAACACCGGAAGGCCCTAACATTGGATTGATTGCATCGCTTTCAACCTACGCCAGAATCAATGAACATGGTTTTGTGGAAACACCGTACCGGATTGTCAGGGATGCCAAAGTAACCAATGAAGTTCGCTTCTATTCGGCACTGGAAGAAGAAGGCCATGCAATTGCTCAGGCTAACTCTGACCTTGATTCCGATGGAATGTTTATCAGCGAATATGTATCTGCACGTAAGGGCGGAGATTTTGTCCTGGCCAATCGTGATGAGATTGAGCTGATGGACGTTGCACCAATGCAACTGGTTTCAGTGGCCGCCGCCCTGATTCCTTTCCTTGAAAATGATGACGCTAACCGTGCCCTGATGGGTTCCAACATGCAGCGTCAGGCAGTGCCTCTTTTGCAGGCAGACTCACCCCTTGTTGGAACGGGAATGGAGCGGGTGGTTGCCAGAGATTCCGGAGTATCCATCACTGCCCGTCACAATGGTGTGGTTGATGCGGTTGATGCTGGCCGGATTGTTGTGAAGATTGATGAAGAAGAGTTTGATGAGGCTGGAACCGGTGTAGATATATACAATCTGATCAAGTTTTCCCGTTCAAACCAGAATACCTGTATTAACCAGAAGCCGGTTGTAAAAGTTGGAGACCATGTGCAACGTGGTGATATTATTGCCGATGGTCCATCTACAAGCATGGGTGAACTGGCCCTTGGTCAGAACGTGGTTGTGGCCTTTATGCCCTGGGGCGGCTATAACTTTGAGGACTCCATTCTTGTTTCTGAACGGCTCACCAAGGATGACCGCTACACCTCGATCCATATCGAAGAGTTTGAGTGTGTTGCCAGGGATACCAAGCTGGGCAAGGAAGAGATTACCTCTGATATTCCCAACCTCGGTGAAGAAGCCCTTAAAGATCTGGATGAATCCGGCATAATCAGAATTGGTGCTGTTGTCAAGACCGACGACATTCTGGTAGGCAAGATTACGCCCAAGGGAGAAACCCAGCTTTCACCGGAAGAAAAGTTATTGAGAGCAATTTTTGGTGAGAAGGCGGGCGATGTTCGTGATACTTCCCTGAAGGTTCCGCCTGGTGTGGAAGGGACAGTAATCGGTGCTAAAATCTTTTCAAGAAAAGGCAACGATAAGGATGCCAGAACCGAACATATAGAAAAGCTGGAAGAGGAACGGCTTCGTAAAGATGAGCAGGATGAGGTACGTATCATCCGCAACTCTGCCAGAGACAAGATCAAGCGGCTGCTGGTTGGTAAAACCGCTGCTGCCAAGATTGAAGACCGTCAGGGTGTAACCGTGCTTGCCAAGGGCAAGAAAATCACTGACGCACTACTTGAAGCTTTGCCGATGGATCGCTGGAAGACAATTTCCATATCTGGTGATGCGGGTGCCGAGGAAAAGGTAGCAGAGATCCTTGGCAAACTGGGTGATGAAGTCAAGCTGATCCACGGTATTTTTGAAGATAAGGTTGAGAAACTAAAGCGTGGCGATGACCTGCCCCCAGGGGTCATAAAGATGGTCAAAGTCTATGTTGCCATCAAGCGTAAATTGCAGGTTGGTGATAAAATGGCTGGCCGCCACGGTAACAAAGGTGTTGTTTCCCGTATATTGCCAGAAGAGGATATGCCATACCTTGAGGATGGCAGGCCAGTGGAGATTGTACTGAACCCGCTGGGCGTACCTTCCCGTATGAACGTTGGTCAGATTCTGGAAACCCACCTGGGCTGGGCATCCAGGGGGCTTGGCAATAAAATCCAGAAAATGCTGGAAGAGCAGACCTCGGAAGAAAATCTCAAGAAGTTTATCAAGCAGATTTACGAAAACCCTGAGTTTGATCGATTGCTTGACAAAATGGATCGTGATGAGCTGTTACTGGTTGCCCGCCGTTTGCGTCGTGGTGTCCCAATGGCTTCCCCAGTCTTTCAGGGGGCCAGTGAACAGTCTATTGATAAGCTGCTGGTGCAGGCCGGCTTTGATACCAGTGGTCAGGTATCACTGTACGATGGACGCACTGGCGAGCCGTTCAAGAATAAGGTTACAGTTGGAATAATGTACGTACTGAAGCTGCATCACTTGGTTGATGATAAAATCCATGCCAGGTCAATCGGGCCGTACTCACTGGTTACACAGCAGCCATTGGGCGGCAAGGCCCAGTTTGGTGGTCAGCGTCTGGGTGAGATGGAAGTCTGGGCAATGGAAGCCTATGGCTGTTCCCACGCCTTGCAGGAATTTCTGACTGTAAAGTCTGATGATGTTTCTGGCCGCACCAGAATGTATGAGGCGATTGTGAAAGGTAAGCATACCCTTGAAGCGGGTCTGCCAGAGTCCTTTAACGTTTTAATCAAAGAGTTGCAGTCACTTTGTCTTGATGTGGAGCTGCTTGAAGAGGAAGACTGACTTTCAATAGGTCTTACATCTAGTCGTTTATATAACCGTTTTGCTTAACCAACAGGAGGATAGACCGTGGAAGATTTTTTCACCGGCAGCTTCTTCGAAAAACCTAAAGATCCGATACATTTTTCTGCTATCAGAATTTCCATCTCATCACCAGAGAAAATTCGTGAACGTTCTTCCGGGGAGGTAAAAAAACCGGAAACGATTAACTACCGTACTTTCAAACCAGAAAGGGACGGACTGTTCTGTGCCAAGATCTTTGGCCCCACCAAAGACTATGAGTGTAACTGCGGTAAGTACAAGCGTATGAAACACCGTGGTATTGTCTGTGAAAAATGCGGCGTTGAAGTAATCCCATCCAAAGTGCGTCGCGAGCGGCTGGGGCATATTGATCTGGCAACTCCTGTGGCCCATATCTGGTTTTTAAAATCATTACCTTCCCGGATTGGCAACCTGCTGGATATAACCCTCAAGGATCTGGAGCGAGTACTCTACTTCGAGGCCTTTGTAATTACAGATCCTGGTACAACCCCGCTAAAGTTTTGTGAGGTGCTGCCTGAAGATAAATTCTTAAAAGCACAGGAAGACTATGGCGAGGATGCCTTTGAAGGTGGTATGGGTGCAGAGGCGATCCGTGAATGCCTTAAAAGTCTGGAGCTGGATGAACTTGCTGTTGAGCTGCGTCAGGAGATGCTTGAATCAACCAGTGAAGCCAAGCGTAAAAAAGTAGCTAAACGTCTCAAGGTGGTTGAGGCATTCAAGCAGTCTGGCAACAAACCTGAGTGGATGATCCTTGAATGTATACCGGTGTTGCCGCCTGAGCTGCGTCCATTGGTACCCCTTGATGGTGGCCGTTTTGCCACTTCTGATCTGAATGACCTGTACCGCCGAGTTATTAACCGTAACAACCGTTTGAAACGCTTGTCAGAGTTGCAGGCTCCCGAGGTCATCATCAGAAACGAAAAAAGGATGCTTCAGGAGGCAGTTGATGCCTTGTTTGATAATGGTCGCCGTGGGCGTGCCATTACAGGGCCAAACAAACGTCCCCTTAAATCACTTTCTGATATGCTCAAGGGCAAGTCCGGGCGTTTCCGCCAGAACCTGCTTGGTAAGCGGGTTGACTATTCTGGAGGTTCTGTAATTGTGGTTGGGCCAGAGCTTAAACTGCATCAATGCGGCCTGCCTAAAAAGATGGCGTTGGAACTGTTCAAGCCATTCATCTACAACAAGCTTGAAGAGCGTGGCTTTGTAACCACCATAAAAAGTGCCAAAAAAATGGTGGAAAAAGAAAAGTCCGAGGTATGGGATGTACTGGAAGAGGTAATTAAAGAGCATCCAGTTATGCTGAACCGTGCCCCGACTCTGCACAGGCTGGGTATTCAGGCCTTTGAGCCGGTGCTGATAGAGGGTAAGGCGATCCAGCTCCACCCGCTGGTCTGTACCGCTTTCAATGCTGATTTTGACGGTGACCAGATGGCAGTTCACCTGCCGCTTTCCATTGAAAGCCAGGTTGAAGCCCGTGTTCTGATGATGTCCACCAACAATATACTTTCACCGGCCCACGGCAAGCCGATCATCGTGCCATCCCAGGACATGGTTCTGGGGGCTTACTACATGACCCGTGACCGCTTTGGTGTTGAAGGCGAGAACACAGTTTTCGCATCAACTGAAGAGGTGCGGATTGCCTATGACCACGGTGCTGTTGATCTTCAGGCCAGGATCAAGGTACGGATGAAAAACCTGGAATCAGACCCTGCACCGCAACTGATTGAAACAACAGTGGGACGGATCATCCTGCGGGAGATCCTGCCGGCAGGAGTTCCATTTTCAGTGGTCAATAAGGTGATGAACAAGAAGGAACTCTCTAACCTGATTGATGCCTGTTACCGCCTGGCTGACAACAAGGAAACCGTTATTCTGGCTGACAAGCTGAAGGAAATCGGATTCCGTTATGCCACTTTGGCCGGAATTTCAATCTGTATTGATGACATGGTGACCCCTGATGGCAAGCAGGCCATTATTGATGAAGCTAACAGCCATGTTCAGGAGATCCAGAATCTGTATACCGAAGGCTTGATTACCGATGGCGAGCGGTATAACAAGGTAATTGATATTTGGGCCAAGGCAACAGAGGATATTGCCAGGGAGATGCTTGATAACCTCTCCAAAGAAACTGCTGTGGACAGTGACGGGAATAAGGTTGAAATTTCATCTTTCAATGCCATTCACATGATGGCCGACTCCGGTGCAAGGGGTTCTGCACAACAGATTCGCCAGCTTGCAGGTATGAGGGGCCTGATGGCAAAACCATCAGGTGAGATTATTGAGACTCCGATCACAGCCAATTTCCGCGAAGGTCTTACTGTTCTACAATACTTTATCTCAACCCATGGTGCCCGCAAAGGTCTGGCGGATACAGCCCTTAAAACCGCTAACTCTGGTTACCTGACCCGCCGTCTGGTGGATGTGGCCCAGGATGCAATCATTACTGAGAATGATTGCGGAACGTTGGATGGACTGATTGTCAGCTCTCTTACTGAAGGCGGAGAAGTGATTGAGCATGTCGGTGACCGAATCCTTGGCCGTGTGGCCCTGGATGATATACTCGATCCTGTTACAGATGCAGTATTGGTGCCTGCAAACCTGGAAATTGATGAGAACCTGGTTAAGCTGATTGAGGATTCAGGGCTGGAGCGTGTCAAAATCCGTTCTGTTCTGACCTGCCAGAGCAAACGTGGTATCTGTGCCAAATGTTATGGGCGTGACCTTGCTCGGGGCCATATTGTTAACCTTGGTGAGGCTGTTGGTGTGATTGCTGCCCAATCAATTGGTGAGCCAGGCACTCAGTTGACCATGCGTACTTTCCATATCGGTGGTACCGCATCCCGTGCAGCAGAACAAACATCTCTTGAAGCTCGTTATGATGGTATTGTTAAGTATATCAACTTGCAGACCGTTGTTAACGCTGAAGGCATTCATGTGGCTATGAACCGTAACGGTGAGATAGCTGTAGTGGATGAGACAGGTCGTGAGCGTGAACGATACCTGGTTGTATTTGGTTCCAAACTTAAAATTGCCCCGGATGGTGCAATTACGGCTGGTAATACCATTGCAGAGTGGGACCCATACACAATGCCGATCCTTTCTGAAGTCTCAGGACGGGTGAAGTTTGGTGATATTGTTGAAGGTGTCACTATGGAGGAAAAGCTTGATGAGGTGACAGGTCTTTCCCGTAAAGAGATTGTAGAGAGCAAAGATCTTGAGAAACGGCCAAGGATTGCCATTAAAGATGTGGGTGAAGCCGGTGGTACAATTGGACGTTATTACCTTCCTGTGGGATCAATTATTAACGTGGCTGAAGGTACAGAAATCAGTGCCGGAGACGTAATAGCCAAAATTCCTCGTGAAACCACCAAGACAAAAGATATTACCGGTGGTTTGCCACGGGTTGCAGAGCTGTTTGAAGCTCGTAAACCAAAGGATTTTGCAGTGATTACTGAAATTGATGGCAAGGTCAGCTTTGGAAAGGATTCCAAGGGTAAACGCAAGGTTCTTGTTACCCCTGAAATTGGCGAACCCAAAGAATACCTGATTCCCAAAGGCAAGCATATCAGTGTCCATGAAGATGATATTGTTATGGCTGGTGAGCCTTTAATGGATGGTTCGTCCAATCCCCATGATATTCTTAAGGTTCTTGGAGTTAAAGAACTGGCCAAATATCTGGTTGATGAAGTTCAGGAAGTTTACCGGCTTCAGGGCGTAAAAATCAATGATAAGCATATTGAGGTTATTGTCCGCCAGATGCTGCGTCGCGTTAAGGTAAAAGATGTCGGCGACACCAACCTGCTTGTGGATGACCAGGTTGAACGCTGGTTCTTTGAGGAAGAGAACGCACGGGTGCTGTCAGAAGGAAAACAGCCAGCAACTGCTGAGCCATTGCTATTGGGGATCACTAAGGCATCGCTTTCTACAGAATCCTTTATTTCTGCTGCTTCTTTCCAGGAAACAACCAAAGTGCTGACCCAGGCAGCCATTGAAGGGAAAATAGACTCACTGCATGGATTAAAAGAGAACGTAATCATGGGGCGCCTGATTCCGGCCGGCACAGGAATTTCTCGCTACCGACATCTTAAATTGCAAATGCATCATGAACAGCAAGAGGCTGCTGCAAGGTTGCCTGAAGATGTGGATTTGTGCCATGAAGTCCTTGTTGAGGATGAGCAGGAAGCTGCCTAAATTAAAACTGTTCCACCCGTGCTGGACAAGTTCCATAGCACGGGTGGAAAATTTAAAACAAAATAAAGTAAAGTGTTGACAAGTGTTGGTAACAGAAGTATAGTGCCTTTCTGTCTTTGAAACAGTATCCTTTTAGATAAATGATCCAGGCCAACAGGATGGAGATGCTGGTTAATTCCAGCCCTACACCTATTCCATCCCCCACCAAGGCAACTCAGGGATGCTGTCTAAGCAAATAAATTAATTGTAATTTAGTCGACAAATTGCGGCTGGACGTTGTTTTATTGTTTAAAAAGTGTGATTGGAGATCATCAGGGTATGCCTACTATCAATCAGTTGATTCGTCAGGGTAGAGAGAAGAAGCGCGACAAGTCGGCTGCACCGGCTTTAAGGGAATGTCCGCAGAAACGCGGGGTTTGCACAAGGGTTTACACGGCTACTCCCAAAAAGCCTAACTCGGCACTACGGAAGGTTGCTCGTGTGCGTCTTACTAATGGTATTGAGGTTTCCTCTTATATTCCTGGGGTGGGGCACAATCTGCAGGAGCACTCAGTTGTGCTGATTCGTGGAGGGCGGGTCAAGGACTTGCCGGGTGTTCGTTACCATATTGTGCGTGGGGCACTTGATTCTGTTGGTGTTAAGGATCGTAAGCAGGCCCGTTCCAAGTATGGGGCTAAGCGTCCCAAGTAATAAGTAAAATTCAGGGGTTCATTTTATGCCAAGAAGACGTGAAGTTCCAAAGCGCCAGATACTGCCTGATCCAAAGTATCATGATAAGACGGTTGCCAAGTTGATTAACATACTGATGGTTGGTGGTAAAAAGAGTGTTGCGGAATCTATCTTGTATGATGCGATGGAGATTGTGGAGCGTAAAACAGGAGAAGAGGCTGTAAAGGCTCTTAAGAAGGGGCTTGATAATATTAAGCCGACTTTAGAGGTTAAGTCTCGCCGTGTTGGTGGCTCCACTTATCAGGTGCCGGTTGAAGTTCGTCCTGATCGCAGGGTGTCGCTTGCAATGCGTTGGTTGATCAGGTATTCTGCTGCCCGCTCCGAAAAAACCATGACCGAAAAAATGGCCGCAGAGATTCTTGATGCATATAACGGTCGTGGTGCTGCTGTTAAAAAGCGTGAAGATACGCATAAGATGGCAGAGGCAAACCGTGCATTCGCTCATTATCGTTGGTAGTTGGTCTGTTTAAGGAGTTAGTAAGTGTCGCGTCAATCACCGTTAGATAAATATCGTAATATCGGCATTATGGCACATATTGATGCTGGTAAGACCACCACGACTGAGCGGATTCTGTTCTATACGGGTATATCCCATAAGATCGGTGAAACTCACGAAGGTACTGCAACAATGGACTGGATGCAGCAGGAGCAGGAACGTGGAATTACCATAACTTCTGCTGCAACTACCTGTGAGTGGAAAGATCACAGGATTAATATTATTGACACTCCTGGTCATGTTGACTTCACTATTGAGGTAGAGCGTTCCTTGAGGGTTCTGGATGGTGCTGTAGCTGTTTTCTGCTCTGTTGGCGGTGTTGAGCCTCAGTCGGAAACAGTGTGGCGACAGGCTGACAAGTACTGTGTGCCTCGGATAGCCTTTATCAATAAGATGGACCGTGTTGGTGCTGATTTCTTCCGTGGCGTTCAGATGATCAAGGATCGTCTCAAGGCTAATCCGGTTCCTGTTCAACTTCCTATTGGAAAAGAAGATCAGTTCAGGGGTGTTGTTGATCTGGTTAGAATGAAGGCTATTCTTTGGCACGAGGATTCTCCGACTGCAAACTTTGATGAGACTGATATTCCGGCAGATCTTGCTGACGAGGCTGGTGAGTGGCGTGAGCGTCTGATTGAAGAGATTTCCAGCCATAATGATGAGCTTATGGAGAGGTATCTTAGCGGAGAAGAGCTTAGCGAGGCAGAGATAGTTGCTGCCATACGTGATTGCACTATAAATATTAAAATCATTCCCGTTGTTTGTGGGTCAGCTTTTAAAAACAAGGGCGTTCAGAATTTGCTTGATGCTGTTGTCAGCTACATGCCTTCGCCTCTTGATATTCCTGCCATTAAGGGCGTTGATGCCAAAGGTGAGGAAGTTGAGCGTAAAGCTGATGATAATGAGCCTTTTGCAGCCCTTGGCTTTAAGGTTATGACCGATCCATTTGTGGGTCAGCTTACGTTTATTCGTGTCTATTCAGGTGTGCTGCAATCTGGTTCATATGTGTTCAACTCTGCTAAGGGCAAGAAAGAACGGATTGGTCGCCTGCTGAAAATGCATGCAAATAAGCGTGAAGAGATAAAAGAGGTTTGTGCGGGTGATATTGCAGCAGCGGTGGGCCTTAAGTACACGACAACTGGCGACACCCTTTGTGATGAAAACAATGAGGTAACACTGGAGTCAATCGAGTTTCCAGAGCCAGTTATATCAATTGCAATTGAGCCAAAGACTAAAGCGGATCAGGAAAAGCTGGGCATTTCCCTTCAGAAGCTGGCCAGCGAGGATCCATCCTTCCGTGTAAAAACCGATGAAGAAACTGGTCAAACAATCATTTCTGGAATGGGCGAGCTTCACCTTGAAATTATTGTTGATCGCTTGATGCGTGAGTTCAAGGTTGAGGCCAGCGTTGGTAAACCACAGGTTGCCTACCGTGAGACCATCAGCAAAAAGGTCAAAGTAGAAGGTAAATTTGTACGTCAATCAGGTGGTCGTGGGCAGTATGGCCATGTTTGGCTTGAGGTGGAACCGCAAGAACCCGGCCAGGGTTATGAGTTTGTTGATGCCATTAAGGGCGGTGTGGTGCCACGTGAATATATCCCTGCTGTAGATAAGGGTATACAGGAGGCTATGGATAACGGTGTAATGGCTGGTTATCCCGTAGTTGATGTTAAGGTAACCCTTGTTGATGGTTCATATCACGATGTTGACTCATCAGAAATGGCTTTTAAGATCGCTGGTTCTATGGGTTTCAAAGAAGGGTGCCAGAAGGCTGTTCCAGTTCTGCTTGAGCCAATTATGTCTGTTGAGGTGGTTGTACCAGAGGAGTATATGGGAGATGTGATTGGCGATCTTAACTCCCGTCGTGGTAAAATCATGGGCATGGATTCCCGTGCTGGTGCACAGGTTGTCAGCTCCATGGTGCCACTGGCCAATATGTTTGGCTATTCAACCGACCTTCGTTCTGCTACCCAGGGCAGAGCCACCTATACCATGACATTTGACCATTATGAACCAGTGCCTAAATCTGTCTCTGATGAGATTGTTGCTAAAATAAAAGGCTGATTTTAATAAAGATTACAGGAGGATAAGGTAACATGGCAAAGGCGAAATTTGAGCGTAACAAGACCCACGTCAACATAGGGACAATAGGTCACGTAGACCACGGTAAGACCACCTTAACGGCGGCCATAACGAAAGTACTGTCAACCCGTGGGGGAGCAGACTTCCGTGGATACGACATGATAGACAACGCCCCTGAAGAGCGTGAGCGTGGCATCACCATAGCCACCTCCCACGTAGAATACGAAACCGACAAGCGTCACTACGCCCACGTAGACTGTCCTGGTCACGCCGACTACGTAAAGAACATGATCACCGGTGCTGCCCAGATGGACGGAGCGATCCTTGTAGTCTCCGCAGCCGACGGTCCCATGCCTCAGACTCGTGAGCACATACTACTTGCCCGTCAGGTAGGCGTACCTCACATAGTAGTCTTCCTCAACAAAGCCGACATGGTAGACGACGCAGAACTGCTTGAACTGGTAGAACTGGAAATACGCGAACTTCTCTCCAGCTACGACTTTCCTGGCGACGACATTCCGATCATCAAAGGCTCTGCCCTCAAGGCCCTGAACGGCGACCAGGACGAACTGGGCGAACAAGCCATCATGGCCCTCATGGATGCCGTAGACAGCTACTTCCCTGACCCAGAGCGAGCCATCGACAAACCGTTTCTCATGCCTGTAGAAGACGTATTCTCCATCTCCGGTCGTGGCACCGTAGCCACCGGTCGTGTAGAACGCGGAATAGTAAAAGTTGGCGAAGAAGTAGAAATCGTAGGCATCAAAGCCACCACCAAAACCACAGTCACCGGAGTAGAAATGTTCCGTAAACTGTTAGACCAGGGTCAGGCCGGTGACAACATCGGTGCCCTTCTGCGTGGAGTCAAGCGAGAAGACATAGAACGTGGACAGGTACTTGCCAAACCAGGCAGCATCACCCCCCACACCAAATTCAAAGCAGAAGCCTACATTCTCACCAAAGAAGAAGGAGGTCGTCACACCCCGTTCTTCAACGGCTACCGTCCGCAATTCTACTTCCGCACAACCGACGTAACCGGTGTAGCCGAACTTCCTGCAGGCACAGAAATGGTAATGCCAGGTGACAACGTAGCCCTTGTAGTCAACCTGATCACCCCTATAGCAATGGACGAGGGACTTCGCTTCGCCATTCGTGAAGGTGGTCGTACCGTCGGTGCAGGTGTTGTAAGCTCTATTGTGGAATAAATGGTTAGGGGTACTAAATGCAGAGCCAAAAAATAAGGATTAGGCTTAAAGCCTATGATCATAAGCTCCTTGATGTTTCGGTTGGTGAGATTGTTGAAACTGTAAAGCGTACCGGTGCAAGGGTTGCTGGTCCAATCCCTCTACCAACCGTCATTAATAAGTATTGTGTTTTAAGGGGGCCTCATGTTGATAAGAAGTCCCGTGACCAGTTTGAAATAAGAACACACAAACGTTTAATTGATATTTTAGATCCAACTCAGCAGACGGTGGATGCCCTAATGAAGCTTGATCTATCTGCTGGTGTTGATGTTGAAATTAAATTGTAGCTTTCTTGATAGGACCATCGATATGAATAAAGGAATCATCGGTAAAAAAGTAGGTATGACTCAGATCTTCATGGAAGATGGCACTCGCGTACCTGTAACAGTGGTTCAGGCAGGTCCTTGTGTGATTCTGCAAAAGAAAACCATTGATCAGGATGGATACAATGCAATTCAGGTGGGTTTTGAACAACGCTCCGCTGCAAAATCTAATTGTGCCGATAGAGGTCATTGTCTGAAGGCTGGTAAAGGTGTTTTCAGATTCTTGAAGGAATTTAAAAATCCTCTGAATACTGAACTGAATGTTGGTGATGAGCTGACAGTTGATCAGTTTGTAGCAGGAGACCTGATAGATGTTACCGGTATCAGCATAGGTAAAGGGTTTCAGGGTGTTATAAAGCGCTATAACTTTGGAGGCGGCAGAGCCTCACACGGTTCGCGTTTTCACCGTGCACCAGGTGCAATAGGTTCTTCCGCTACTCCTGGACGTGTATTCAAGAATCAGAAAATGCCTGGGCAGATGGGAAATGAGAAGGTTACAGTTCAGCGTTTGAAAGTAGTCAGGGTCGATGCAGAGCAGAATCTTCTGATGATCAAAGGATCGATACCTGGCTCAAATAACAATGTTGTGCTTATTAAAGACAGTGTAAAAACTGTCAAGTAATTAATGGAGTGGTCAGCGTATGCCAACTATAGCACTTTATAATATGAACAGAGATGTCATTGGTGAAGTAGCATTAAGCGATGAAGTATTTAATGCGGAAGTAAAAGAAGCAGTTGTTCACCAGGCTCTCAAAGTTCAGTTAACTAATAGGCGTGCCGGATCTGCAAAGGTTAAGAACCGTTCAGAAGTCTCTGGTGGTGGCAGAAAGCCGTTTAAACAAAAAGGTACAGGAAATGCACGTCAAGGTAGTTCACGTGCAGCACAGTATCCAGGCGGTGGAGTTGTATTTGGGCCGCAACCTAAGATCTATAATTTGCAGATGAATAAGAAGGCACGTAAGTCAGCAATAAAATCGCTGCTGACTATGTCAAACAGTAATAACAGGGTTACCCTTTTGGATAAACTTGATTTTGATAAAATTTCAACAAGGGACTTTGCAGCCTTTATGAAGAAATTTGATCTTGAACGAGCACTTATAGTTGCTGTAGATCCATCTCAAAATCTTCTTTTGTCCGCTCGTAACGTACCTTATGTAAAGCTGCTGAAGGCTGACGGTCTTAATGTGTATGATATTTTAAAATATCGTAACCTCATTTTTACTGAAAATTCAGTACGTATTGTAGAGGGAGTGCTGCAATAATGGATATTTATTCAGTTATTAAACGTCCGCATATTACTGAGAAGACATCATTGGGGTCTGCCGAGTCTAGTGAGATCACAATTGTAGTTGATCGAAATGCCAACAAGATTGAAATCAAGCAAGCTGTTGAGTCTCTTTTTAAAGTTGATGTTGTCAATGTACGTACAGTTAATGTTGCCGGCAAGGTTAAACGTTTTGGTCGTACTTATGGCAAGCGTCAGAATTGGAAAAAAGCATATATTACTTTAAAAGAAGGCCAGGCAGTAGATTTCTTTGAAGTGTAAAATTGATTAACATTACTGAATCGAGGTTCAGGTATGGCAATAAAGAGTTACAAACCAACATCCGCTGGACGCAGACATCAAACTTGTTCTGCATTTACTGAGATAACAACCAGTACACCAGAAAAATCCTTGCTCATCTCTTTGTCAAAGAAAGGTGGGCGTAACAACAATGGTCGGATAACTGCTCGTCACCAAGGTGGTGGACATAAGCAGAAATATCGCATTATAGATTTTAAGCGTGATAAGCGTGGAATTCCGGCAAAAGTTGCTACAATTGAGTATGACCCTTGTCGTAGTGCCAGAATTGCTTTGCTACACTATACTGATGGTGAAAAGCGGTATATTTTAGCACCTTTGGATTTAAAAGTGGGTGATACAGTAATAAGTGGCCCTGAGGCAGATATAAAGCCAGGTAACTCTCTTCCATTACGTGCAATACCGTTGGGAACAATTATTCATAACATTGAGCTTAAAATCGGTAAGGGTGCTCAACTTGTTAGGAGTGCCGGTGCTTTTGCCCAACTGATGTCTAAGGAAGGTAAATACTCCCAGATCAAACTTCCTTCAGGTGAGGTGCGTATGATCCTCCAGGATTGCTATGCAACTATTGGTCAGGTTGGAAATGTTGATCATGAAAATGTCACAATAGGCAAGGCGGGTAGGTCCAGATGGCTTGGAAAGCGTCCTAAAGTTCGTGGCGTAGCCATGAACCCTGTGGATCACCCTCATGGTGGTGGCGAAGGACGTACTTCCGGTGGTCGCCATCCTGTAACACCATGGGGTGTCCCAACTAAGGGCTATAAGACCCGTACTAATAAAACGTCTGACAGGTTTATTGTTAAAAAGCGTACTAAATAAATGATGAGAGGCTAGTCTTATATGGCACGTTCAATAAAAAAAGGTCCTTTTGTAGATGATCATTTGATGAAAAAAGTAGAGGCAGAAGGCCCTAACTCAAAGAAAATTATAAAGACTTGGTCCCGTCGTTCAACCATTACACCTGATTTTATTGGTGTTTCACTTGCAGTACATAATGGGAGAAAATTCATCCCAGTATTTGTTACTGAAAATATGGTTGGCCACAAATTAGGTGAGTTTGCACCTACAAGAACATTTTATGGCCACGCTGCTGATAAGAAAAGCAAGGTCAGGAAGTAATAAAAGGAGTTAGGGAATGGAATCCAGTGCAAAGCTGACATTCGCACGTTTGTCTCCACGTAAAACTAGGCTTGTGGCAGACATTGTTAGAGGCAAAGACATACAGAACGCAATAACAACACTTACTTTCTTACCAAATATGCCCTCAAAGGTTTTGCTGCGTTTAATAAAATCAGCAGTTGCAAACGCAGAGCAAAAGGGCATCAGCGATATTGATAAGCTATATGTTAAAACCATTTATGTAGATTCTGGTGCAACACTCAAGCGCTTTGTCCCGCGGGCCATGGGTCGTGCAAGCAGAATCCGTAAACCAACTAGCCATATAGCTGTTGTTTTATCAGATACTAAACTATAGGTCGGAGGTGTAGTCTTGGGACAGAAAGTTAATCCAATAGGTTTCAGACTTGGCATCATTAAGACCTGGGACTCTAAATGGTATGCAGAGGCTGATTTTGCTAAAAACTTGCATGAAGATCTTAAAATCAGGCAATTTTTAAAAAAGAGACTTTATTCTGCCGGTATTTCAAAGATTGAAATTGAGCGTGCAGCCAGCAAGACAAAAATCAATATACATGCTGCTAGACCAGGCTTAATAATTGGTAAAAAAGGTGCTGAGGTAGAGCAACTTAAGAAAGATCTTGTTGCAATTACCTCTAAGGATGTTTACATCACCATTACTGAAGTTCGTAAACCTGAGTTGGAAGCACAACTGGTTGCTGAAAACGTTGCATTGCAGCTTGAACGTCGCATAGCTTTCAGACGTGCTATGAAAAAAAGTGTAAGTTCGTCTCTTAAGTTTGGTGCAAAAGGGATTCGAATCACCTGTTCTGGTCGTTTGGGCGGTGCTGAGATGTCCCGTACAGAGTGGTATCGTGAAGGTCGCGTGCCTCTGCACACGTTAAGAGCTGATATTGACTATGGTTTTGCAGAAGCAAAAACAACTTATGGAATTATAGGTGTAAAGGTACTGATCTATAAAGGTGAGATCCTTTCCACTAAATAAGCTTATGGAGCAAATGTATGCTACAGCCTAAAAGGGTTAAACATAGAAAGCAGATGAAGGGACGTATGAAAGGTCAAGCATGTCGTATGATTGATATTTCATACGGCACCTACGGTTTGCAAGCTGTCGAGTGTGGATGGATAAATAACCGCCAGATTGAAGCTGCACGTATTGCCATGACCCGCTACATTAAAAGAGGCGGAAAAATCTGGATCAGAATGTTTCCCGATAAGCCATTGACTGCAAAGCCCGCTGAAACTCGTATGGGTAAAGGTAAAGGTTCACCAGATTCCTGGGTGTGTGTAATTAAGCCGGGGATGGTACTTTACGAAATGGAAGGCGTGCCTGAAGAGATTGCACGTGAAGCTTTTCGCTTGGCGGCAAACAAACTACCAGTTTCAACCAAGTTTATAAGTAGGAGCAATGAAAATGAAGGCTAATGAATTACGTTCTATGGATAAAGTTGAACTGCTTAACAAGCGTAACGAGCTTTCCAAGGAGCTCTTTAACCTGAAATTTCAGCTAAATACTGGCCGTCTGGAGAATACAAGTAAGTTAAATATTATGCGTAAAGATATTGCCAGGATAAATACTGTTCTTACAGAAAGTAGAGGTTAGAATTATCATGGCTCAAATTGGGAATAGACGTATTCAAACTGGTATTGTGGTCAGTGATAAGATGGATAAAACTGTAGTTGTGCGTATTGACCGTCTTGTTAAGCATCAGCTTTATAACAAATATATAAAGCGTAGTGTAAAGTATAAGGTTCATGATGAGCTTAATGAGTGTAAAACTGGTGACAAAGTACAAATAATAGAAAGTCGTCCATTAAGTAGGGATAAACGCTGGACATTACGTCAGATACTTGCAACAGCAGTTTAAGGTGAAATAGAGAGGAATTTGGCATGATTCAGATGCAATCTATACTTGATGTGGCAGACAATTCCGGTGCAAAAAAAATATTTTGCATTAAGGTTTTGGGCGGCTCCAAGCGAAAGTATGCAAGTGTTGGTGATATTGTGGTTTGCTCGGTTCGGGAGGCACTACCTAACTCCAAGGTGAAAAAAGGTGATGTAGTAAAGGCAGTTATTGTGCGCACTGCTAAAGAGCTTGGTCGTCCTGATGGGTCATATGTACGTTTTGATACCAATTCTGGTGTCATTTTAAATAACAACAGAGAGCCTATTGGTACTCGTATTTTTGGTCCAGTTGCTCGTGAATTGAGAGCAAAGAAGTATATGAAGATTGTCTCCCTCGCACCTGAGGTGCTTTAACCTGACTGGAGTGACACAGATGCAAACACGTAAATATCATGTATCAAAAGGCGACACAGTTATGGTTATAACTGGTCGTGAAAAATCAAAAACTGGTAAGGTGTTGAGTATTCTTACCAAAAAAGATTCGGTGTTGGTGGAAGGTCTGAATTTGGTAAAGCGGCATGTGCGTGCCCGTGGTAATGAGTCTGGCGGCATTGTTGAAAAGGAAGCACCTTTACGTATATCTAATGTTCAACTTTACTGCTCAAAATGTTCCAAACCTGTGCGTACACGCGTAAAAGTGCTGGATAACGGTGAAAAGCAGCGTATTTGCATCAAGTGCAATAACTCTATTTAAGTTTAGAACCGAATCATGGAGCATATTTTCATGTCAAGATTAAGAGAGATTTATAAAAACGAAGTAACTTCAAAATTGCTTGAACAATTTAAGTATAAAAATGCAATGGAAGTTCCTAAAATAAGCAAGGTCGTGGTTAATATGGGGTTGGGTGAGGCAATCCAGAATGTGAAAGTATTGGATTCTGCTTCAGCGGAAATAGCCCGTATTGCCGGACAAAAACCTGTAATTACAAAAGCTAAAAAGTCAATAGCTGGCTTTAAGTTGAGAGAGGGCATGCCGATTGGTTGCATGGTAACCCTCAGACGTAATCGCATGTACGAGTTTCTTGACCGCTTGATGAATGTCGCTCTACCCAGAGTGCGGGACTTTAAGGGTGTCTCTGGTAATGGCTTTGATGGTCATGGTAACTATACGCTGGGTATCAAGGAGCATTTAATTTTTCCTGAAATCAATTATGACGAGATTGATAAAATTAAAGGCATGAATATTACTATAGTAACATCAGCTAAAAATGACGAAGAAGGCAAAGCCCTGTTGAAACAGTTGGGGATGCCTTTCAGGAACTAATTGGAGGTTTTTGTGGCAAAGGTATCAATGGTAAATAAATCACAGCGTGTACCTAAGTTTAAAGTTCGCCAGCACAATCGGTGTCCTGTATGTGGTAGGCCCAAAGCTTATTACCGTAAGTTTCAAATGTGCCGTATCTGCCTGCGTAAATATGCATCGGCTGGTCAGATTCCGGGCGTTGTCAAGTCAAGCTGGTAAATATTTTGTTAAGACTCTGAGGAGTGTGTTTCAATGTCAATGACTGATCCGATTGCAGATATGCTGACGAGAATTCGCAATGCTAATATTGTGAAACTTCCTAAAGTTGATATTCCATCGTCAACAGTAAAGGTAAATATTGCACAAGTACTTAAGCAAGAAGGATATATTAAGAGTTATAAAGTAATATCTGATAGCCGCCAAGGTGTTTTGCGTATTTATTTGAAATTCATTGATGATAAAGAGCCTGTTATCAATGAAATTACAAGACTTAGTAAGCCTGGTAGCCGGATGTATATAAATACTGCTTCTATACCAGTGATTAAAAATGGCTTGGGTATCGCTATTTTGTCTACATCCAAGGGCATTATGACCGATGCTGCTGCTCGCCAGTCTGGTATAGGTGGTGAGCTTTTATGTTCAGTTTGGTAACAGATATTTAATCTGTTCTAAAGGAGATACAAGATGTCGCGCATTGGTAAACTGCCTATTGAAATTCCAGGTGGAGTTTCTGTTAGTTTTAATGATTCTGTACTGACCGTTAAAGGCCCTAAAGGCGAACTTAAACGGAATATTATGTCTACTGTGTCATTGGATGTTGATAGCACAAGTATTAGTGTTAAGCGTCCAGACGATTCAATAAAAAGTCGAGCGGTTCATGGACTGACAAGAACATTGGTTAACAATATGGTTACAGGGGTAACTACTGGTTTTCAGCGCGAACTTGAGATAAATGGTGTAGGTTATCGTGCTGAAGTTAAAGGAAATGAGCTTATATTAAGTCTCGGATTTTCCCACCCTGTTGTTTTTGAAATACCTGCTGGGATTTCAGTTGAAGTTGATAAGATGACTAAACTATCCGTTAAAGGTATTGATAAAGAACTTGTGGGTAGAATTGCAGCAAAGATCCGTTCATTCCGTGGTCCTGAGCCGTACAAAGGCAAGGGTATTAAGTATGCTACTGAAACAATTTTACGTAAAGCTGGTAAAACTGGTAAAAAGTAAGCAGATATCGGCAGCTTCTAAGTAAGGAGTATAGACGTGGCTAAAACATCTCATAAATATGTAGCACGCATTAAACGTCAGGTCAGGGTGAGAAAGCAGGTTTCAGGTACTGCTGAAAAACCCCGCTTGAATGTCTTCAGGAGTGCCAGGCATATATATGCCCAGCTTATTGATGATACAAATGGTGTTACATTGGCTTCGGCATCTACATGTACAGATGGAATAATTGTTGCTGGTACAAATACAGGAAACAAAGCAGCAGCAGCATCTGTGGGTTCTGCTATAGCTAAGGCAGCATTGGTACAAAATATCAAGACTATTGTTTTTGACCGTAACGGCTTTCTGTATCATGGGCGTATTAAAGCTCTGGCTGATGCTGCCCGTGAATCAGGACTTGAATTTTAAGTTTACTCTCTATAGGGAGGTTGTTGGTGAACAAGATTGTAGCAGGTGATTTAAACCTAACAGACAGAGTGGTACATATTAGTCGTGTTGCCAAGGTTGTAAAGGGTGGCAGGCGTTTCAGCTTTTCCGCACTTGTGGTTGTAGGTGATTCAAACGGATTTGTTGGATATGGCCTTGGTAAAGCTAATGAGGTGCCGGAAGCAATAAGAAAGGGTGTTGATCAGGCACGTAAAAACCTGATTAAAATCCCATTGACTGCAACACAGTCAATTCCTTATGAAACAATCGGCCGTTTTGGTGCGGGTAGAATACTAATGAAGCCTGCTACAGAAGGTACTGGTGTTATTGCTGGTGGTGCAGCACGTGCTGTGTTTGAAGTGGCTGGTATTAATAATATTCTGTCTAAATGTTTGGGTACCAACAACCCGCATAACGTGGTTAAAGCCGCTTTTGAAGGTCTGCGAAGCCTGAAGTCGCCGGAAGATCTGATTGCAAGACGTGGTTTGTCCGAACAACAACCAGCCTGATAAGAGGAATTAGTGATGAGTTCAACTCTTAAAATTACTTTGGTAAAAAGCACTATAGGTGCATCAGCTAAACAGTGTGCAGTTGTTAAAGGGCTTGGCCTTCGCAGGCTGAATCAAACAGTTGCTTTGCAGGATACCCCTGAGATTCGTGGTATGGTTAATAAAATCAGCCATATGCTGAAAGTTGCCTAGAGGGATAAAAATATGGAACTAAATACTTTAAGACCAGCACTAGGGTCAGTTAAAGATAGAAAACGTGTAGGTCGTGGCTCTGGCTCTGGTTCTGGAAAAACTGCATCAAAGGGCCACAAAGGTCAAAATGCTCGTTCCGGCGGAGGAGTGAAACCTGGGTTTGAAGGTGGTCAGATGCCATTGCAGCGTAGATTACCCAAACGTGGCTTTCGTCCTCTAGCTCGTAATGAGTATATTTTGATAAACTTGGGCCAGTTGGATCAGTTTGAGGCAAATAGCTGTGTGGATCGTGAAGCTATGGGCACAAAAGGACTTCTGAAAAAATCAAATTTGCCTGTAAAGGTTCTGGCTGACGGTGAATTGACTAAACCTTTAGTGATAAAGGCTGATAAATTTAGTAAAGCCGCTGTAGATAAAATTCAATCTGTTGGCGGTAAAGCTGAGAGTGTGAGTACGTGTTAGAAGCATTTCAGAACATTTTTCGTATTCCCGAACTTAAAAAGAGAATTCTTTTTACTTTGGGTATGCTTGCAGTTTATCGTGTTGGCTGCCACATACCAACGCCAGGCATTGATGCCATGGCTTTGTCTCACTTTTTTAAACAGGCCCAGGGTACGTTGTTGGGAATGTTTGACATGTTTTCTGGTGGTGCCCTGGAGCGTATGTCTGTTTTTGCCTTGGGTATTATGCCATATATTTCATCATCTATCATTTTTCAGCTTTTAACTGTTGTTGTTCCAGCCATTGAAAAGCTGTCAAAAGAAGGTGAAGCAGGCCGTAAAAAGATTACACAGTATACCCGCTACGGTACGGTTCTGTTGAGTGTAGTTCAGGGAGCTGGTATTGCTATTGGTCTGGAGAGTATGCGCGGGCCTGCTGGTGAGCTTGTAGTGCCTACTCCAGGGTGGTCATTCAGGTTGCTGACCATAATCACATTGACCGCAGGGACTGCGTTTATCATGTGGCTTGGCGAGCAGATGACTGAGCGTGGAGTAGGTAATGGGATTTCACTGATTATTTTTGCTGGTATTGTGGCCAGAATACCATCTGCAATTGGCAATACTTTCAAGTTGCTAAACAGCGGTAACATGTCGCTTTTTAGTGTTATTTTTATATTAGCCTTTATGCTGGCCGTAATTGCTGCAATAGTCTTTGTAGAACGTGGTCAGCGTAGATTGCCTATTCACTATGCCAAACGTGTCAGCGGTTTGAGTGCTTTTAGTCCTCAGACATCACATTTGCCGCTGAAGGTTAATATGGCTGGTGTTATACCGCCAATTTTTGCTTCTTCAATAATTATGTTTCCCGCAACCATTGCAAACTTTATTAATGTACCAGCGGTTCAGCAATTTGCAAAAATGCTAACACCCGGTAACTGGCTGTACAATTTGTTTTATGTTGCTTTTATTGTATTCTTTTGTTATTTCTATACGGCTGTGACTTTTAACCCTGTTGATGTGGCTGAGAACATAAAGAAACATGGTGGTTATATTCCCGGCATTCGTCCAGGTAAGGAAACTTCAGATTACATGGACAGTATTTTGACCAGGCTCACATTTGCTGGTTCTATCTATATTTCCTTGGTTTGCGTTTTGCCTTCCATTTTGATTAGCGGATTCAAGTTGAATCTTCCGTTTTATTTTGGTGGTACATCGCTTCTTATTGCGGTAGGCGTTGGCATGGATACCGTAGCACAGATTGAGTCACACCTTATAACCCGAAATTATGACGGCTTCATGAAGGGAGTCAGAATCAGGGGGCGTAAGTGAGTTTAAATATAGTACTGTTTGGACCACCAGGTGCTGGCAAGGGAACCCAAGCACAGTTCTTGGTGGAAAGATATAACATACCTCAGATTTCAACCGGTGACATACTTCGTGCGGCAGTTAAAGAGCAGACACCGCTTGGGCAGCAGGCGCAAAAAATAATGGCTGAAGGTGGCTTGGTGTCTGACGAAATTGTGTTGGGTATTATTGAGGATCGCCTTGCCCAGGCTGATTGTTCTGAAGGTTTTATTCTGGATGGATTCCCAAGAACTATTCCACAGGCAATAGCACTTGATGAATTACTCTCCAGGGACGCAAGAGCTATTACACATGTAATATCATTGGAAGTTGACACAGATGAAGTAGTTAGGCGTCTTTCTGGTCGGTGGTCTTGTCAGTCATGTGGAAAAGGGTATCATATAACCTTTGATCCGCCTGTGAAGTCTGGTCTGTGTGATTTGTGTGGAAGTGAATTAACGCAGCGTCCAGATGATATTGAAGCTACGGTTCGTAATCGTCTGTCTGTTTATGAAGATCAGACATCACCACTTAAGCAGTACTATGAGGAGTCAGGCCAGTTTTATTCTGTACCAGGTGTGGGCGGTATCGCAGACATCCAGAATAAAATTGTAGCGGCTTTGTGCTGATGATTATTATAAAAACCCCTCTGGAAATTGAACGTATGAGGGTACCTTGTAAGATAGTTGCTGAGGTTCTGGCTCTTTTAACTGAAAAAATCAAACCTGGTATAACAACACTGGAACTAGACGAATTTGCAGTTAGAGAAACCAAAAAGCATAAGGCTATTCCAGCTTTTAAGGGTTATGCAGGTTTTCCATATTCATTGTGCTGCTCTTTAAATAGTCAGGTTATTCATGGCATGCCTAATAAGGTTCCTTTGAAGCCAGGAGATATTCTGAGCATGGATTTTGGTGTGCTGTATGACGAGTACTATGGTGATTCTGCTGTAACGGTCCCTGTCAAAGGTATTACCCCTGTAGCTGAAAAATTGCTGGCAGTTACTAAGGAGTCTCTTTTTAAAGGGATAGAGCAAGCTTTACCTGGTGGACGTTTATTTAATATATCTGCTGCTATCCAGACCCATATAGAGAGGTCAGGTTTCTCAGTTGTGCGTGACTTTGTGGGGCATGGTATTGGCAAAAAACTGCATGAAGATCCTAAGGTGCCTAACTATGGAACCCATGGTCGTGGAGTGGTTTTAAAGACAGGCATGGTATTGGCAATAGAGCCTATGGTTAATTGTGGAACCCATGCCGTTAAGGTTCTTGATGATGGCTGGACTACAGTAACGGCAGATGGTAGCTTGTCAGCCCACTTTGAGCATACTGTTGCCATTACTAAAGATGGCCCTGAAATACTTACACGTCTTTAATGGCGTTGTCTGAAAGGTTGATTAAAATGAAAGTTCGTGCATCTGTAAAGAAAATTTGTGATAAATGTAAGATAATTAAACGTAAAGGTGTAGTTCGTGTGATTTGCGACATACCAAAGCATTCTCAACGTCAAGGTTAGTATAAGGGAGGATAGTCAGTGGCGCGTATAGCTGGTGTTGACTTGCCAAAAAACAAAAGAATAGAAATAGCCCTTACCTATATATACGGTATAGGCCGCACTACATCAAAAAAATTACTTGCAAACTGTAATGTTGATCCCAATACACGCACAGACAAACTGTCTGAAATAGAAGTGAACAGGTTGCGTGAAGAGATTGATAGTAATGTTAAGGTTGAGGGTGATTTACGCCGTGAAGTTTCCATGAATATAAAAAGGCTCATGGATCTGGGGTGCTATCGAGGGTTGCGCCACCGTAAAGGCCTGCCATGCCATGGGCAGCGTACTAAGACCAATGCCAGAACACGTAAAGGTCCTGCACGTACTGTTGCTGGTAAGAAGAAGTAGTATCTGCAAGGATGATATAGACAATTATCGGAGGTAGTATGGCCCCGCCAAAAAGAGTTGTAAGAAAAAAAAGAGAAAAAAAGAATATAACTAATGGCGTTGCACACATTCAGGCAACGTTTAACAATACAATTATTACCATTACTGATCCAGTAGGTAATGTAATAGCATGGTCTACTTCTGGTGCAAAAGGTTTTAAGGGTTCACGTAAAAGTACACCATTTGCAGCTCAGGTTGCGGCTGAAGATTGTGCCCGTAAAGCACAGGAGCATGGTTTGAGGAATATTGAGGTTTATGTGAAAGGACCTGGCTCTGGCCGTGAGTCCTCTTTGAGGGCACTTCAGGCTGCTGGTCTGAATGTAAGTTTTATCAAGGATGTTACACCTATTCCTCATAATGGCTGTCGTCCCCCCAAGAGAAGAAGAGTTTAGTTTTACTGACTTCAATATTTATTCCTAATTTCAGGAGGCTGTTTTGGCTAGATATATTGGTCCATCGTGTCGTTTATGCAGAAGAGAAAATACAGAGCTGTTTTTGAAGGGTGACCGCTGTTATACAGATAAGTGTGCAATTAAGCGGCGTAATTATCCTCCAGGGCAGCATGGACAAGGACGTTCTAAAATATCTGACTATGGATTGCAGTTGCGTGAAAAACAAAAAGTAAAACGTCTTTATGGTTTATTGGAAAAACAGTTCAGAAGCTATTTTGTACGTGCAGAACGTTCCAAAGGTGTAACGGGTACTAACCTTTTACTTCTACTGGAAAGACGCATTGATAATACAGTTTACAGGCTTGGATTTGCTTCTTCTCGTGCAGAAGCACGCCAGCTTGTACGCCATGGACACTTTACACTGAATGGACGCAAAGCAACGATTCCTTCTATGCAGGTCAAGGTAGGTGACCTGATAGAGTTACGTGAAAAAAGTCGTAATGTTACAGTTGTCAATGAGTCTCTGGACGCTGTTGTAAGACGTGGGATTCCGCAGTGGCTGGAGCTTGATCGTGATGCCCTTAAAGGGACTATTAAGACTCTTCCAGTACGCGAAGATATAACCACCCAAATTCAAGAGCAGCTTATTGTTGAACTTTATTCCAAGTAAGTTGGATTTTTGTTATTACAGTTGTTGCTCCTTGTGGGAGGATTTTAATGCATAAAAACTGGCGTGATCTGATTAAGCCAAAGTTTGTACAGGTTGATAAGGAGACGCTTTCTGAAACTTATGGGAAGTTTGTAGCAGAACCATTTGAGCGTGGTTTTGGTACAACACTGGGTAATTCGTTGCGACGTGTTTTGTTGTCCTCGCTGCAAGGGGCTGCAATTACGGCTGTACGGATTAAAGGTGTGCAACACGAATTCTCATCTGTTCAGGGCGTAACGGAGGATGTTACTGATATAATATTAAACCTTAAATCAGTACGTCTTCGTTATCATGGTGCAGAACAAGCTGTTATCAGGATTATTCATAATGGTGAAGGTGTTGTGAATGCTGGTGATATAATGGTTCCACATAACGTGGAGGTTATGAATCCAGAACAGCATATCGCAACCTGTGGTAAAGATTCTGTACTAGAGATGGAAATGACAGTCAAGATGGGCAAGGGGTATGTTTCTTCTGACAAAAACAGAGATGAAAAAGCACCTATTGATACTATCCCTCTGGACTCAATCTTTTCACCAATTACCAAGGTGAATTTTGTTGTTTCAAATGCCCGTGTCGGCCAGATGACGGATTACGATAAGCTAACCCTTGAGGTTTGGACGGATGGAAGTGTAAAGCCTGAAGATGCAGTTGCATATGCTGCTAAAATTGTTAAAGACCAGATGACTGTTTTTATCAATTTTGATGAACATACGCTTCCTGATGTAGAGAGTGAATCTGAAGCAGAGGAAGTAAAGATTAATGAAAATCTTTACAGAACTGTAGAAGAATTGGAATTATCAGTTCGGTCTGCAAACTGCCTTAAAAATGCTGGTATCCGGTTAATTGGTGAACTTGTTTCCAAATCAGAAGCTGAAATGCTTAAGACTCAGAATTTCGGTCGTAAGTCATTGAATGAGCTGAAGGATATTCTGTCTGAAATGGGTTTAACCTTCGGTATGAAGCTGGATTTTTTTCCTGATCCTGAAGTTATCAGACATCTGAGTGGTGAACATAAAGAAGACTGATTAAGTTGTATTTACGTTGTATATTGCAAGAAAGGATTTCAAATGCGTCATAGAAAAGTAGGTCGTCGTTTAGGACGCTCAACAAGCCATAGAACAGCTATGTTCAGGAATATGGTTACCTCTCTTTTGAACCATGAGCGTATTACCACTACCGATGCGAAAGCAAAGGAGATCAGGTCCATAGCTGAAAAGATGATTACCTTGGGCAAGCGTGGAAATCTGCATGCTCAGCGTCAAGCTGCCGCATTCATAAGGGAAAAATCAGTTGTA
The DNA here is from genome assembly GCA_964600635.1 of uncultured Geobacter sp. Lineage (GTDB taxonomy): Bacteria > Desulfobacterota > Desulfuromonadia > Geobacterales > Pseudopelobacteraceae > Trichlorobacter. The sequence goes on from CAZRKG010000008.1 coordinate 32,255, forward strand.
ACCAAGCTTTTTTCCCAGATAGCTCCACGTTATAAAGAGCGTGCTGGTGGCTATACAAGGATCATCAAGGTTGGCATACGGCCTGGCGATTCAGCTCCTGTATCCATCGTAGAGCTGGTAGATTAAAGTATAACTGTTTAGCCTTAGCCTGGCTTCAGGCTTATTGAAGTTAAACATACAAAACTGCTTGCAACTGTGATTTTGATGTGTTAACAGTAACAAACATTTTGTTTTTATTTAACAAAGTGGGCTCAAAAAGCCCACTTTTTTATTGTCTGGAGTAAGGGTTTATGAAAAGCTCTGATCCTGTTCACAAAGTTGAACAGCTTTTGCAGCCTATACTGACTGAGCATTTGCTTGAGTTGGTAGAGTTAGAATACAAGCCTGCGGGGCGTAACAGTACCTTACGTATTTTCATAGATAAACAAGATGGGGTGTCACTTGATGATTGTGAAACAGTGAGCCGTGAGTTGTCAGTTCAACTGGATGTAGAGGACTGTATTTCTGGCCACTACATACTCGAAGTCTCATCGCCTGGACTTGATCGCCCTTTGAAGAAGCTGGCGGATTTCATTCGTTTTAAAGGCAGGCTTGCAGTAATAAAGACCTTTGAACTTACTGCTGATTCCCGAGGCAATCTGCGTAAGACCTTTCGCGGCACTATTGCAAGTGTTGAGGCCGGAATCATCACAATAAACCTTAAAGAAGGCCAGACAGCAAGCATTCCTTGGGAAACTGTTGAAAAGGCCCGTCTTGAATTTGAGTTCTGATTTAATTTTAATTGTTTGATTTTAAATATAAGTGACTTATTGGTATAAGGAGATTCACACCGTGGATACAGCCGTAAATCTCAAACAGGCAATTGAGCATGTTGTAAAAGAAAAGGGTATTGACCGTCAGGTTGTAATTGAAGCCATGGAGCAGGCTGTTCTGTCTGCTGCCAATAAAAAATATCGCAATACTCGCAGTCTTGAAGCTCATTTTAATCATGATTCTGGTGAAGTTGAGCTGTTTGAGTATATGGTTGTGGTGGATGAGGTAAATGATTCCTATACCGAGATAACACTGGAAGAAGCCCGTGAAATGGATCCTGAGTGTGAGCTTGGTGACGAGCTGGGGGAAAAAATTGACTCCCGTGAGTTTGGAAGAATTGCAGCCCAGACTGCTAAGCAGGTGATCATACAGAAAGTACGGGAAGCTGAGCGTGAAACCGTTTATAATGAATATAAAGACCGTCAGTGGGAGATTGTAACTGGCCAGGTCAGACGTTTTGAACGTGGCGATCTTATGATTGATCTCGGGCGTGCCGATGGTGTCTTGCCTGGCAAAGAGCAGATGCCAAGGGAAGTGTTTCGGCCTGGCGACAGGATTCGTGCAATAATTACAGACATAATTATGACATCTAAAGGGCCACAGATTATACTTTCCAGAACCCATCCCAAGATGCTTGCCAAGCTTTTTGAGGCAGAGGTTCCTGAAATAGGTGAAGGGCTGGTCGAGATTATCAATGTTGTCCGTGACCCAGGTGTAAGGGCTAAGATAGCAGTTACATCACATGATCGTGATATTGATCCGGTGGGTGCCTGTGTTGGTATGCGTGGTTCCAGAGTGCAGAATGTTGTTTCTGAACTACGTGGCGAAAAAATCGATATAATTCCCTGGTCTGCTGATATGGCACGCTTTGTCTGTAATGCCCTGGCTCCGGCACAGATTGTAAAAGTGTTCATGAATGAAGAACATCGTGCTCTGGAGGTTGTGGTGCCCGATGATCAGTTGTCACTGGCTATCGGTAAAAAAGGGCAGAATGTCAGCCTGGCAGCCCGTCTGACTGGCTGTAGAGTTGATATTCGTGGTGAAGGCACATCGGAAGAAGTTGTAGAGCTGGATGAGTTTGCTTCCTTTGATGGAACTTATGAGCCTGAAGCTGAATCTGACTTTGCAGGAGAGGTCGAGGCACAGGATAATGACCAGATCAATCAGGAAGAATACGCAGCGTAGCTGTATTGCTTGCCGCTTTTCTGGTGAAAAGAACGCTTTTTTACGTTTTGTATTGTCACCGGATGGTGTAGTTACTCCTGATCTTGATTGCAGGCTGCCCGGGCGTGGTGCCTATACCTGCGTATCACAAAGGTGTCTACAGCAGGCAGTAGCCAGACAGCAGTTTAAGCGGACGTTTAAAGGACAGGTTGTTGAAGCTGGACAGTCTGAACTTGACCAGCAGATACAACATCTTATGTTGAAAAAAGTGTCTGGCTATCTTGCTTTGGCAACTAAAGCTGGCGTAGTGACCACTGGTGGTGATGCAGTAGTACGGGGTCTTAAAAATAGCAGTCAAGGCTCCCTTTTATTGCTTGCAGATGATATATCAGTCAGTATAGGTGAACGGTTACGAAGTATATCTGAACAGGCTGGTGTAGATGTTGTTCAGATCGCAAACAAAGAACTGATCGGGCTTTTAACAGGTAAGGAATCTGATCGCAGTGCAGTTCTGATAAATTCCGATGGCTTTGCAAGGTCATTGCGAAAAGAAGTGGGCCGGTACAGGAAATATCTGGAGGAGGAGTGCAGTCAATGAAAAAAACCCGGATAAGCAATCTTGCGGAAAAACTGGGTATTGAAGTCAAGGAGCTTTTATCAAGACTGAGGGAGTTGGGTTATGATGTCAAGACAGCAGCTTCCAGTGTGGATGATGAGGCTGTAGCCAAATTGACTGTAGATAACACAGGTGAACCCAAAACCGAGCAGGTCAGGGTTACCTCACGTATTGTACGAAGACGTGCCAGGGTTGCATCAGAGGATATGGATGAACCCAGACTGGATGAGCCTGATGCAGAGCAGACTGCCGCTGCTGAAAAGTATGTAGAACAGGAAAAGCCAGATAAGGTCGTACCGGTGGTACCTGAGCGGGTGCTGGTAGTCAGAACTGCATCCGAGGAAATACCAGAGCCCGTCGAGGTACAGGTTGATCCTCAATCCATTGTTCCTGAACCAGAAGAGAAGCCTGTGTCTGAAAAGCCCGTAGAGACAGACAAACCTGTAGAACCAGTTTCTGAGAAGCCTAAACCACATAAAGAACAACCAGCCCGTGCCAGTGCAACCCAGGCCAGAATACTGGGGATGGTGGAAATCCCGATTTCGCCAGAACCACGTACAGAGCGGAGAGATTCCGGTCGTGGTCAAAGGCCGTCATCAGTAGGTAATGACAGGCGTCCTCCGCGTCCGGCACCAGAGGCTGCCCAACGTCAAGCCAGACAGGAAACTGCCAGACCAGCAGAGGTGGCACCGGTTGAAGTTCCTGTGCCAGTAGATGATCGTCGTAAAATGGCAGCACCTGGTCGTAAAGCAGGTGTTAAAGACCAGGCGGGCGAAAAGGCAAAAAAAGGTGCCAAGGGCAAAGGTCGTGAGCAGTTCAGTAAGCAGGCACTACTGGAGCGGGAAGAACGTCAGTTTGACCCGGTACACAAATCCCGTAAAAGGCAAAAGGAGCGGGAGCAGTCTAACAAAACAGAAATCACAACACCTAAGGCGATTAAACGGGTTATCAAGATTTCTGAAACCATCACGGTTGGAGATCTTGCCAAAAGGATGGGTGTCAAGGCGACAGATCTAATCAAAACCATGATGAAGATGGGTTCTATGGTCACCATAAACTATGTGTTGGACCTTGATTCTGCTTCGCTGCTGGCATCTGAATATGGTTATGAAGTTGAAAACGTTGCGGTGGATCTTGATCTTATTCTGGAGTCTACAGAAGATGCACCAGAACTTCTTAAGCCACGTCCACCGGTTGTCACCATTATGGGCCATGTGGATCATGGCAAGACCTCACTTTTAGATGCCATCCGTGAGGCCAATGTTATTTCTGGTGAAGCAGGTGGGATCACCCAGCATATTGGTGCATATTATGTTGAATTGCACGGACGTAAAATCACTTTCCTTGATACTCCAGGCCACGAATCATTCACCGCAATGCGTGCCCGTGGTGCCAAGGTTACAGATATTGTAATCCTGGTTGTAGCTGCCGATGATGGTGTCATGCCACAGACCAGAGAGGCTATCAACCACGCCAAGGCAGCAGAGGTACCGATTATTGTTGCTATCAACAAGATTGACAAGCCTGAGGCAAAGCCTGAACGGGTTAAGCAGGAACTGACCGAGTATGGTCTGGTGGCTTCTGATTGGGGTGGTGATACCACCATGGTTGAAGTATCAGCCAAAAAACGGCTGAACCTGGAAGAATTGCTTGAAATGGTTCTGCTACAGGCTGATCTGATGGATCTGTTAGCTAACCCTGATAAAGAAGCCAAAGGCACTATTGTTGAGGGTAAGCTGGATAAGGGACGTGGTCCGGTGGCAACGGTACTTGTGCAGGAAGGTACACTGAAAACCGGTGATTACTGTGTAGTTGGCATCCACTCTGGCCGTGTCAGGGCAATGCAGAGTGACCGTGGCGAGCGTCTCTCAGAGGCGGGGCCATCCATGCCGGTGGAGCTGGTTGGTCTGTCGGGTGTACCGGATGCCGGTGATATATTTGTGGCAATGAAGGATGAACGTCAAGCCAAAGAGATTGCAACATTGCGGCAGATAAAACAGCGTGAACTTGAGCTGGCCAAACATGCCAAAATGTCCCTTGAACAGCTTTACGAGAAGATCCAGAAGGGTGAGGTTAAAGACCTTAACGTCATTGTCAAGGCCGATGTCCAGGGTACTGCCGAGGCAGTTTCCGACTCTCTACGTAAGCTGTCCACCGATGCAGTCCGCCTGAACGTAATCCATACCGCCGTTGGTGCTGTAACCGAGACCGACGTTAACCTGGCCACTGCTTCCAATGCCATTATCATCGGTTTTAATATTCGACCAGAGGTTAAGGCACAGGCAATGGCAGAGAAGGAAAGGGTGGATATTCGTCTTTACAGCGTGATTTATAATGCTATTGACGATGTTAAAAAGGCTATGGAGGGTCTGCTGGAGCCGGTCTACAAAGAGAAGTATCTGGGACGGGCACAGATCCGTGAGGTGTTCTCAGTACCAAAAGCCGGCAATGTGGCAGGCTGCTATGTACAGGATGGCAAGATTGTCCGTAATGCCAATGTCCGTCTGCTGAGGGATAATGTGGTGATTTATGAGGGCAAACTGTCATCACTGCGTCGCTTCAAGGATGATGTCAAAGAGGTTTCCACCGGATATGAATGCGGTATGGGGCTTGAGAATTACAATGATATTAAGCAGGATGACATTATCGAGGCATACGAAATGGAGCAGATTGCAGCTAAATTGTAGCTGTTGTCTGACTGCCCACTAAAGGTATGATTCTGGTCTGAATATGTATAAACGTTCCGAAAAAGTTGCAGAAACAATCCATACAGCGGTATCAATCATGCTGTCGCGGGGCCTGAATGATCCCCGCATCGGTTTTGTAACCATTACCGGTGTTGAAGTGACTGATGATCTGCATCTGGCCCGTATATTCTTTACCGTAATCGGAGATGAGGCAGCCAGAAAGAACAGTGAAGCTGGCCTGCAAAGTGCGACAAAACATATTCGTTATGAGCTTGGCAAGGTGCTTAAAATGCGTTATACGCCGGACATTCTCTTTAAATATGATGAAGCACAGGGGTATGGACAGCGGATTGATGATCTGTTGAAGGAGGTTGTTTTAAGTGATGACCAGGACCATCAATGATATAGTTTCTGCAATACGTAACAGTCAGACCATGTTGATAGTCAGCCATGAAGGGCCAGATGGTGATGCCATCGGCTCTTCCTTTGGACTGGCATCCTTTCTTAAAGCCATTGGCAAAGATGTGGTTGTCCACCTGGCTGATCCTGTGCCTGAGCTGTACCGGTTTCTGCCTGGTGCTGATCAGGTGACGGCTGTTATTCCTGATCAGGATTTTGACTTGGCATTTGTGCTGGATATTGGCGAACGCAGACGGGCAGGGCAGCAGTTCTGCAACTTCAGTCGGATTGGACAGGTTGTTAACCTGGATCACCATCTGACCTGTGAAAATTTTGGTACATACAACCTGATTGATGAAAAGGCTGCTGCCACCGGACTGCTGGTCTGGCGTGTGGCCTCAGCCTATGGTTTCAGGGCTGATTATGATACAGCACTCTGCCTGTATGTGGCTGTGGTGACCGATACCGGCTCTTTCAGATACTCCAACACCAACCGTGAGGCACTGGAGGTAGCTGGTCTGCTTCTGGAACAGGGCGGTGTAAATGTCTGGGATGTGACCGAGAAGCTGTACGAAAGCCAGCCCCGTAAACGGCTGGAGCTGTTGTCTGAGGTGCTTCAGACCCTGGAGTTTATCAGGGATGGTCAGGTGGCCTCTATAACCGTAACAGAGGAGATGTATGCCCGAACCGATACCAATGCAGAACTGACTGATGGTTTTGTCAACTATCCTCGTTCAGTTGCTGGAGTGGAGGTTGCGGTGCTGTTTCGCCAAGTGGGGGCTAACCGTTACAAAATCGGTTTCCGCTCTAAGGGTAAGGTTAATGTGGCCTTGCTGGCCCAGGGCTTTGGTGGTGGAGGACATCACAACGCAGCGGGCGGAATAGTGGATGGAAGCCTGGCTGAGGTTAAAAAAATAGTTTACGGTTCAATTGAAGCAGCAAAGTGGTAGATGGCTTTCTGATTATTGATAAACCGGCTGGACTTACATCCCATACAGTTGTGAACCGTATCCGCAGGATGCTCAGTACAAAAAAAGTCGGGCATACCGGTACGCTTGATCCCTTTGCCACTGGTGTGCTGCCTGTTGCTGTAGGTGAAGCCACCAAGGCAATCCAGTTTCTGGATGAATCCCACAAAGAATACCTTGCCACTGTACGCCTTGGTGTCATTACTGATACCCTGGATATAACTGGCAACCTGCTGGAAGCATCAGATCCCGGTGGTGTTACCAGTGACCAGCTCACAGGGGCAATGGCATCCTTTACTGGTGAAATCAGCCAGTTGCCGCCGATGTATTCGGCCATAAAGCAAGGTGGGCAGCCCTTGTATAAACTGGCCCGTAAAGGTATGGAGATTAAGCGTTCTCCTCGCCAGATTACCATCCATCGCTTTGACCTTATCTCCTATGAACCACCCGATGCAAAGGTACTGGTTGCCTGCTCCCGTGGTACCTACGTCCGCAGCCTTGCGGCTGATCTTGGTACAACTTTGGGTTGTGGTGCATGTTTGAGTGAGCTGCGTCGTACCAGAAGCGGGATGTTCAGGCTTGAAGCAGCTTTAACCCTGGAGCAGGCGGAGGAGCTGGCAGGGCAGGGCAAGGTTGCAGAGCAGACAATCAGTGTCACCAAGGCTTTGCAACATCTGCCCATTTGCAGTGTAGATGCTAGACAGGCCACCATGTTAGGAAATGGTGTTGTGCCAAGGGCTTTAGAATGTAGTCTGCAACAGGGCCTGACGCAGTTTTTATTTGCTGATGTTGTTGTTGCAGTGGCAGAGCTTGACCAAAACGGGTATTGTCGAATCAAGCGGGTTTTTAACCAGCCAGACACAGGCAGATCAGCAAACCCTTTACAGTAACCTGTAACTGTGTTACAGATAACAGCCTTTATTCGCCAAATAAGGTGTTTCGTAGTGTTTTGTAAAACATAAAATCATAGTAGTTCAGGAGGAGCCAACAGGTGCTGGCAACAGAAAAAAAACAAGAGATCATCAACACATTCAAGAAGCATGATGGGGATACCGGTTCTCCAGAGGTTCAGATCGCTATACTTTCCGCACGTATCAGTTATCTGACCGAGCATTTCAAGGTACATAAGAAAGACCATCACAGCCGTCGTGGTCTGCTGAAGCTGGTTGGTCAGCGTCGTCGTATGCTGGATTACCTCAAATCCCGTGATGTAGAGCGTTATCGTAAGGTAATTGAACAGCTTGGCATCCGTCGCTAGGGTTATACTGGCAGATGTAAGTCACGCTACATCTGCCAGCTTTTAGTTGTTTAGTTAAGGGCTGCGTCTGACAGCCCTTTTCTTGTTTGTTTTATCAGGCTTTTGTTGGGGGCGTGGATAGGGCCGGTGATTGTTTATGAATTACAATCGCAGGACCTATCGACGACCCCAGCACATTACAACACTAAGGAGTATGCAGTATGATTTTTAACGAGCAATCAGTTGAAGTGCAGGTGGGTAACATGAATGTCCAGATTTCCACCGGCAAGATGGCCAAACAGGCCAATGGTGCGGTGGTGATCAGAAGTGGTGACACAATGGTGCTGGTGACCGCTGTGGCAGCAAAAGAGGCTAAAGAAGGGCAGGATTTCTTTCCTCTTACAGTAAACTACACTGAAAAAACCTATGCTGGCGGCAAGATTCCAGGTGGTTTTTTCAAGCGTGAAGGCCGTCCGGCAGACTCAGAAACATTGACTTCCCGTCTGATTGACCGCCCGATACGTCCGCTTTTCCCCGAAAATTACCTCAATGACACCCAGATTATGGCAACTGTACTGTCAGCAGAGGAAGACCATGATCCTGGTATCCTTGCCATGATCGGTGCATCAGCCGCCCTTTCCATCTCTGACATACCTTTTTTGGGCCCGATAGCCGGAGTAAAGGTTGGCCGTGTGGATGGCAGACTGATTGCAAACCCAACTGTAGCAGAGCTTGAGCAAAGCGATATGGAGATCGTTGTTGCTGCTGGTCGAGATGCTATTTTCATGGTGGAAGGCGAGGCGGACTTTGTAACTGAAGAGGATATGCTGGAGGCGATCTTCTTTGCCAAGGACGCGATTCAGGGTGTTCTTGATGCCCAGGAATCATTGCAGCAGAAGGCCGGAGTGGCCAAACGTGAGCTGCCCCAGATAAATGTTGATCAGGAGCTGAAATCAAAGGTGCAGGAGCTTTGTTCTGACCGCTTTGCAGAGGCGTTCAAGATTAGATCAAAGCAGGATCGTTACGCATCAGTAGCACAGATCAAGTCCGATGTACTGGCTGCCCTGGCAGAGCAGTTTGAGGGGCGTGAGGGTGAAATCAAAGGTTTCCTTGGTGATTTTGAATACCACAGGATGCGGAATGACCTGCTTGAAACCGGCATCAGGATTGATGGCCGTGATACCACCACCATCCGCCCGATTAACATTGAGGCAGGTCTGCTGCCCCGTGTTCACGGCTCATGTCTGTTTACCCGTGGCGAAACCCAGGTGCTGGCAGCGGCAACCCTTGGTACATCCCAGGATGAGCAGAGGATTGACAACCTGTTTCAGCGGGATGTCCGCAAGCGGTTTATGCTTCATTACAACTTCCCACCATTCTCTGTTGGTGAAACATCCTTCCGGCTGGCCCCTGGTCGTCGGGAGATCGGACACGGTATGCTGGCAGAGCGTGCCATTGCGGCAATTCTGCCAGACCATGATCAATTCCCTTATACAATCAGGGTGGTCTGCGAGACACTTGAAAGCAATGGTTCTTCCTCAATGGCCTCTGTCTGTGGTGGCTGCCTGTCCCTGATGGATGCTGGTGTACCGGTTAAAGCACCGGTGGCAGGCATTGCAATGGGTCTGATAAAAGAAGGCGACAAGCTGGCTGTCTTGACTGATATTCTTGGTGATGAAGACCATCTGGGTGATATGGATTTCAAGGTAGCAGGTTCTGCCACAGGTGTTACTGCCCTGCAAATGGATATAAAAATTGGCGGTGTCAGCAAGGAGATCATGGCCCAGGCCCTGAAACAGGCCAGGGAAGGTCGGCTCTTCATACTGGATAAAATGGCCCAGTGCCTTGCAGAGCCAAGGACAGATATGTCGTCCTATGCACCACGCATCACCACAATTTTCATCAAGCCTGACAAGATCCGTGATGTGATCGGTTCCGGTGGCAAGACTATCCGCAGTATTACCGAGACCACCGGTGTTTCCATTGATATTGATGATTCCGGCAAGATCAACATTGCCAGCAGCGATAAAGCTGCCTGTGATGCAGCCATTGAGATGATCCGTGGCCTGACAGAAGAAGCCGAAGAGGGCAAACTGTACATGGGTACAGTTAAAAAGCTCATGGAGTTTGGTGCCTTTGTTGAAATTCTGCCAGGTACTGACGGTCTGGTACATATTTCCGAGCTGGATGAGACCAGGGTCAAGAATGTCTCTGATATTCTGAGTGAGGGCGATAAGGTGCTGGTCAAGTGCATCGGCATTGACAGACAGGGCAAGATCAAGCTGTCACGCAAAGCAGCGTTGGGCCAGACTCTGGAGGAGCGGGACTAGCCCCCTACAATCAGGCTGATATTTAAAAGGGGGGTAGGGCGTATGTCCTGTCTCCCTTTTTTTGCCATAGTTTCAGTTTTTAATCACTAATTAGCAAAGAATCCTCTTAAATAAAGCTAAAACCTTCCAGAGGAGGGCTGAATATGGAGCGTTGGTCCAATGCATCATCCGCCCGTTTGTACAATCTTGATAACTGGGGTGCTGATCTCTTTTCCATCAACAAAAAAGGCAACATCTGCCTGCATCCCTCATCCAACTCAAAAAATTCCATTGACCTGCGTGCCCTGACTGAAGATCTGGTTAAACGTAAGATCAAGCCGCCGATTTTATTGCGGTTTATGGATGTTTTGCAGGGGCGGATAGCCTCCATAAACCGTGTCTTTCGCAATGCAATTGCGGAGAACCAGTATCCGGCAGGCTATCAACTGTTTTATCCAATCAAGGTAAACCAGCAACGTCAGGTGGTGGAGGCCATTGCCAACTTTGGCAAGCGTTACAACATCGGGCTGGAGGTCGGTTCCAAGCCAGAACTGGTGGCTGGTATCGCCATATCTACCGGTAATAACCTGCCGATCATCTGTAATGG
>CAZRKG010000009.1:0-28960 GCA_964600635.1 uncultured Geobacter sp.
CCACTACCGGAGTGGCCGGCACCAGTAATACATACGAATCTGTAGATCGCAAGGATATTGGTATCAGCCTGAAAATCAAGCCACAGGTCAGTGAAGGCGAATATATCCGCATGGATCTGTACCAGGAAATTTCAGCAGTTAAAAATGATAAGGGCCAGGCCATTGACCTGGTTACAACCAAGCGGTCTGCCAAAACCAGTGTGGTGGTAAAAGACCGTGAAACCATTGTGATTGGTGGCCTTATTCAGGATACAGAGGATATAAATGAGCAGAAAATTCCATTTCTGGGGGATATTCCTGGCCTGGGCTGGCTGTTCAAGACAAAGACCAAATCACGTACCAAGACCAATCTGATGATTCTGCTGACACCCCATATCATCAAAGATGCCGATGATCTGGCGGCTGTATCCCAGGAACAGCGGGTACGTTTCAGTGGAGCAGCCAAAGACCTTGGCAAGGTTGATGCAGAGCGAATCATTATGGAAGGCGGCGGCAAGCTACAGAACCGCCAGCAGGTGCAGGAGTAGGGATGGAGCAGACCAGAACCGACATAACCCAGATGGCGGAACAACTGGGCCTGCAATTGCTGGAGCAGATTGATGACAGCCAGACCGACCAGTCTCTGCTGTCACAACTGCCGCTGGTCTGGGCCAGGGCCAGACAGGTGCTGCCCCTCAACATCAGCAATAACCAGTTGCAACTGGCGGTGGCCGACCCCACAGATCTGCTGACCCAGGATGAGGTTTCCAGACGCTACAACCTGCCGGTACTGCCGGTGGTGGTGCCGGCAGAGGAATTACAGGCGGCCATTAATCGCTGCTATACCCGCACGGCCGGAACCGCAAGGGATGTGGTTGCAACCCTGGCTGCCGAAGATCTTTCCATCATTGCAACAGAACTGGCCCAGCCCCAGGATCTACTGGATCTTACCGATGAAGCACCGGTCATCCGCCTGCTGAATGCCATCCTTTTTCAGGCTGTCAAGGAGCGGGCCAGTGACATCCATATTGAACCTTACGAGCGTAGCCTTGAGGTGCGTTTCAGGATTGACGGCATCCTGCATCTGAAACTGGAACCACCCAAAGTATTGCAGGAGGCGTTAAGTTCACGGGTCAAGATCATGGCCAGCCTTAACATTGCCGAAAAACGCCTGCCCCAGGATGGACGAATGAAGGTGCTGGTGGCGGGCCATGATGTGGATATCCGTGTTTCCACAGTGCCTACCTTTTTTGGCGAACGTATTGTTCTTCGTCTGCTGGATCGCAAGCAGGGCATCCGGCCTTTAAGCGAGATCGGTTTTTCTGAGCGGGATAACAACATCATGGAACAGTTGCTGAATCGCAGCAACGGCATCATTCTTGTTACCGGCCCTACAGGCAGTGGTAAAACCACTACTCTGTATGCCGCCCTCTCCCGCCTGAACCGTCAGGAACGGAACCTGATTACCATTGAAGACCCGATTGAATACCAGTTGACCGGTGTTGGGCAGATTCAGGTTCATTCCAAGATAAACCTGACCTTTGCAGCGGGATTACGGGCAGTTCTGCGGCAGGACCCGGATGTAATCATGGTGGGGGAAATCCGTGATGCAGAAACCGCTGAAATAGCCATGCAGGCTTCCCTGACCGGCCACCTTGTGCTGTCCACCCTGCACACCAATGACAGTGCAACCGCAATCACCCGCCTGATTGATATGGGGATTGAGCCGTTCATGGTGGCTTCGTCCATAGCCGGTATTCTGGCACAGCGTCTGGTGCGAACCATCTGTCCCCACTGCAAGGAAAGCTACAGGCCGGAAGAGCGGATTGAAGGGCTGCCGGAACTGCTTTATCGCGGCAAGGGCTGTGAACGATGCTTTGGGCAGGGTACCCTGGGCAGGATCGGCATCTATGAGCTTCTGCCGATTGATGCTGAACTGTGCGGCATGATTACACGCCGTGCTGCTGCCGGTGAGATCAAGGCCCACGCATTAAGCCGTGGTATGAGGACACTGCGGGATGATGGCATGGTCAAGGTAGCCCAGGGGATCACAACCCTGGAAGAAGTACTGCGGGTAACCCAGGAAGAGTATGCCGACCTTTCGCTATAAAGGATATGCCAGGAATGGCAGTGCCAGATCCGGTACCATAGAGGCAGACTCTCTCCGCACAGCACGGGAGCTGCTGCGTAAGCAGGGGATTCTGCCCTCTGACCTGGAAGCAGCAGGAGCAGAGCAGAATCAAAGTTTTCTGGGCCGCCTGCGTACCAGGGTTACGGTGGCAGAACTGGCCCTGTTTACCCGCCGCCTGGCAACCCTGGTGGCAGCATCTGTACCACTCCATGAAGCCCTGACAGCACTACAGAATCAGGAGCGTAACCAGGAGCTGAAAGCCGTGCTGGGCAGAACAGCAGACCGGCTGGCAGAAGGTGCCACACTGGCCCGTGCCCTGGCGGATGAGCCTGCTCTTTTTAAGGAAAATTATGTTGCAATGGTGGCAGCAGGGGAGGCCGGCGGTGCCTTGGATCGTGTGCTGATGCGGCTGGCAGACTTTCTGGAGCGACAGGAGGCCCTTCGCCGCACTGTCAGCAGTGCCATGGCCTATCCCATGCTGATGGCTCTGGTGGGCAGCGGTGTCATGGTTTTTCTGCTTACCTTTGTAATCCCCAAAATTACCGGCATCTTTGCGGACAGCAAGGCCACGCTGCCCTATCTGACCATCGCCCTGCTGGCAATCAGCAATGGCCTGCGTAAAGCATGGTGGGCCTTACTGTTGCTGATTGTGATCGTAATTATGATCTACCGCCGCCTGAAACGTTCTCCGGCCTTTATGCTCCGCAGGGATCAGCAACTGGTAAAGCTGCCGCTTTTTGGCCCTTTGTTGCAGACACTGGTGCTGTCACGCTTTGCCAATATACTCTCCCTGCTGCTGGGTAGTGGTGTGCCGCTGCTGAAGGCACTGGAGATCAGCTCTGATGCAGTTGTAAACCGTGCCTACCGTGCTGTTTTGCAGACCGCACGCACCAGTGTGGCAGAAGGGGGCAGCCTGTCCGGCATTCTTGGCAACTCTGCACTTTTTCCACCAATGCTGGTACACCTGATCAGCGTAGGTGAGAAAAGCGGTACGCTGGTGGAAAGTCTGGAAACAGCCGGCCAGAGCTATGAGAAAGAGTTTGAGGCCAGCACCACTCGCCTGGTAGGACTGCTGGAGCCAATTATGATCCTTGTGATGGGACTGGTGGTGGGACTGGTGGTTATAGCTGTCTTGCTGCCGATTTTTGAGCTGAATCAGTTGGTAAAATAGACTAATCGTAACTGACCAATCAGGTCTTGTAAAAAGGAGGTAGCAGTTAATGAACCGTTTTGTAAAAAGCAGAAGAGGTTTCACCCTGATTGAAATCATGGTGGTAATTGTAATTCTGGCCCTGCTGGCAGCCCTGATCGGCCCCAAGATCATCGGCCGTTCCGATGATGCCAAGCTAACCGATGCCAAATTGCAAATCCGCAATTTTGAAACAGCCCTGAAACTGTACAAACTGGATAATGGCGTATACCCCTCTACAGAGCAGGGGCTTATGTCTCTGCTTGAAAAGCCAACCAGTGGCATGGTTCCCAGAAACTGGCGTACCGGTGGCTACATGGAGGGCAGGGTACTGCCAAAGGATCCCTGGGGCACGGATTATATTTATATCTCCCCTGGTGAGCATGGTGATTATGATCTCTGCTCCTTTGGTGTTGATGGTGTGAAGGGAGGCGAAGGAGCCGGTGCCGACATCTGTAGCTGGGACATGCAGTAACCGTCAGGGCTTTACCCTGCTGGAGCTGCTGCTGGTATTGGTAATTCTGGCTGGCGTTGCAGCGGTTGCGGCCCCTCGTCTGGCAGTACTGGGTGAGTATGACAGCCGCAGTTCGGCCCGCTCAATGGCAACTCTGCTGCGGTATCTTGATGAGCGTTCAGTTACAGCCCGTATACCTTACCGGCTGACCATTAACCTTGATGAACAGTCTGTCTTTGTACAGCAGAAAAATATTTTTGGTGAACTTGTACAACCGGATGATCCCTTTTTAAGCCGCAACCCGCTGCAAGGCAGCACCCAGATAACAGGGCTGCGTACAGACCGTACCGGCAGCATTAAAAGTGGCACTCTGGCGGTGGATTATGGCTCTGGCGGTCTGGGTGAGGCGTTGGTGGTTTATCTGGAGACCCCTGGCAAGGTTCAGTACACTGTGCAGGCATTGCCGGTTAACGGTTCGGTCAAGGTGGCAGAAGGGTATCTGGAGCTGATCAGATGATTTCAGGGCAGCGTGGCTTTACATTGCTGGAAACCCTGGTGGCACTGGCCCTGCTGGCAGGGGTGGTTACCACTGTGCTGGTCAGTTTTAACCGGCACCTGGGGCTTGTGGTTGATGACCGTGAAATCACCACGGCCATGTTACTTGCAAGAGCCAGCCTTGAATCCCCTGATTTCCTGAGCAATACAGACTCAGAAGGTGATTTTGGTGAGGATTTCTCCGGTTTCCGGTGGAAGAAGGAAAAAACTGATACCGGTCTGGCCTGGCTGAAACGCTATCAACTGACCGTAACCTGGCAGGCTGGTCAACGTAATGTTATAATGGTGACCTATGGCAGGTAACAGCAAAGGCTTCACACTACTGGAGCTACTGGTGGCCCTTGCAGTGGCATCGATTGTACTACTGGCCACCACCACCAGCCTGTTTAATCTTAGTAATGCCAGAGAACGGGCTGACCAGTTGATGGAACAGCAACGTGCCCTGAGAAACAGCCTGGATCTTGTCCGGCGTGAGCTTAACTCAGCCCTGTTTGGCACTGGAAATGAGAAGTTCCGCTTCCAGATCCTGGACCGTGACTTCTATGGCAAACCAGCCTCTGTCCTTAGTTTTACAACCCTGGCCCCCCCCTTGGAGGCAGCGGTGTCAGACCAGATCCAGGTGATCTGGCAGGTTGAAGAACTTGGGGAAAAGTTAAGGCTGGTACGATCTTCACGGGAGTTCTTTCGCAATGATGATCTTGAGTCGGTTGACTATCCCCTGATTGAGCAGGTGGAAGGCTTTCTGGTGGAATGCTACGATGGCAGCAAATGGATCCGCACCTGGGACACAGAACTGACCAAGGGGCTGCCCAGATTGATCAGGGTAACCATCAGTGTTCCGCAACAGGACGGCATTATATCTTTTCAGGTGCTGGCCTCACCCCGTATGGAGCCGCTATGAATAACCGCAACGGCTTTGTACTGATTATTGTACTGCTGGTAACAGCACTGCTGGTCAGCCTGGTAATCAGCTTCGTAAGCCAGGTTTACCTGGAAACCGGTGCAGCACGGGCATCCTTTGAGGCTGCCCAGGGCAGTCTATATGCTGCTGGCGGGGTACAGGGGGCACAGATGCTGCTGCAACAGGATCTGCAAACCCGATCCTACAGCACACTGGATGACATCTGGGCCAGGCCGCTGGAACTGAATGATCCGATACAGGGGCGGATTGTGGTCAACATTACGGAAGAAAACAGCAAGCTGAACCTGAATGCCATTGTCTTTCCCAATGGCAGCAATAATCAGGATTATTACGATATAGGCCAGCGGCTGTTGCAACATCTTAAACTACCCCTTGACCCGCTGGATGCCATTGCTGACTGGATTGACGAAGACTCTACCCCACACCCTGGCGGTGCAGAGGCAGACTGGTATCAGAATCAGCCCTATCCGGCACTGCCCCGTAACAGACCGATTGTCACCATTGAAGAGCTGAAACGGATCAAAGGGGTGGCCGAGATCTACAACAAGATTTTTCCCTATGTTACGGTTTATGGCGAGGGGAGGGGTAGTGTGGTGGCAGCTCCGATCAATATCAACACTGCACCAAAACTGTTACTGATGGCTCTGGATGACAGCATGACTGAATCACTGGCAGACCGGATCATCAGCTACCGGATTGACACACCCTTTGAGCATCCGGCAGAACTGGCCCGTGTACCAGGTATGGAGCAGATCAGCACCCGTCTTCAGACACGGATCAGCGTCAAAGGCACGGTCTACAGAATCCGCTCGGAAGGTATAGTGGGCGGTACAGTCCGTGCTGTTGAGGCGGTGGTTCGGATCAGTGGCAACACATCATATATTATCTACTGGCGTGAATACTGACCAGGAAAGCTTGTTATGATTATCCAGATAATTGAAATATCATCGGATCAGATCACCTGTGCCCGCTTTAAACGTAAGGGGCAACAGCTTGAACCTGTTTTGGGGATTCAGCTTGAATCAGGCGGACTGACCGAGCTTGGCGGTCTACTGCAAAGGGAACTGCCTGAGCTGACCGAGGAACATCGCACCATAGTGGCTATGCCTGCCGGCAGGATTACGCTGCGGGAACTGCAACTGCCGATAAGCGACCGCAAAAAGCTGCGTGCAGTTCTGCCGCTGGAGTTGATGGGCGAATCCGGTGAAGATGCCGGCACAATCACAGCCGATGCCCTGCCGCTTGGTGAGGGGCAATATCTGGCTGGCTGGGCAGATCATGTTCAGGTTGAAGAGCTGATTGCACAAATGCAACTGGCTGGATTTGATCCTGAAATAGTCACCTGTGCCCCTTTAAGCTGGCACCAGCTTATGTCTGACACACCAGACACCATCCTGTTTCAGGGAGACAATGCCCTGACTATTGCAAGCAACGGACAGTTACAGTTTTGTCGCATCATCTCCACCAGTGACCAGTCGGCTCTGTCCAGAACCATCACCGCACTGGAACTGTCCCGTCAACTTAAACCAGTAGCACATTACAGTATTGATCAGGTCAGCCGCCCTGGCTGTCAGACAATGCCAATGCCACCAGAGTTGATGGCCAGCAGTGGTAGTGGAGACCTGCCGCCCCAGGCATTGTTTTCCTGTCTGGCTATGGCACGGGCCTACCTGAAGGGAGAAATCTTCAATCTGCGGACAGGAAATCTGGCCTGGAGCGGTGCCAGGTCACTGCTGCTGCGGCGTTTCAGACTGCCGATGATCCTGGGCGTAATCACCCTGTTGTTGCTGTTTGGTGAAGCTGGTCTGCGTTGGTACCTGCTGAAGCGAGACCTGGGCAGCATCAATGACTCCATCAGCCAGATCTATAAAGGAATTTTCCCCAGCCGTACCAGGGTGGTGGATGAGATTGGAGAGGTTCGTTCAGAGATCAGACGATTACAGTCCGGCGGAGACAGTGCTGAGTTTCTGGGCTTTCTGAAGTTGCTGGCAGAGGTAAAGGAGGAGCAACTGACCGGTTTCAGTGAGGTGGAGTATGATGGTCAGCGTTTCCGCCTTAAGGGTGATGCCAGCAGTCAGCAGGCCATTACCAGCCTGATCAGAAAGCTGTCCGCTGCAGGTATGATTGCTGAACCGCCGGAACTGACCAGCCGCAATGATGGCAGCCAGCTTTTTACAATCAAGGGCCAGAAACAGGGGGAAAACCGTGAATAAACTGCGTGAACTGAATGAGCAGTTACAGGAACTCAATCCCCAGACCAGACGGAATCTGCTGATTGCAGTTGCTGTTATACTGCTGTTGATTGTTATCTATAGCCTGATGCAGCAACAGTTGAAAACCCTGTCTGCCCGTAAAGCCGGTCGTGAACAGACCCTGACCGAACTAATGCGGCTTAAACAACGTTACCATGAGGCTAATTCCGGTTCACAACGGCTGATTAACCGGATGGCAACGGTTACAGGTAATGACAGCCCTGCTGTCCTGGTGGAGCAGACCGAACTGGTGCCGCCTGGCAACCTCCAGTCCAAGCCATTGCCACGGGTGGAGCAGGGGCAGTATGTTGAGGAAGGTGCAGAGCTGATCATCAGCGGTATTGGCCTGAATGAAGCGGTTAATCTGCTTTATCGGCTGGAGCAGGGCAATAAGCCCCTGATCATTAAAAAAGGCTCCATCAGGGCACGCTTCAATGAACCGGCACTGCTGGATATAACACTACAGGCCGCCCTGTTGCGACCAACTTCCCAGGCTGATACAGAGTGAACCGGACAAGACTGATCTCCATAGCCGCCGCAGTTCTGGCGGCCTTTCTGTTTCTGCCCTGGCTTACCCTCTGCTTTATACCGGACAATGCCTTGCTGGCAGCGGTCAACAGCCAGTTGACACCCCAGGGCTTGCAGCTTTCTGCTGCTGATTTGGGCAGGCCATTTCCCTTTGGGATCAGCGGCAAAGGCGTGGTGTTGTCAGACCTTGACGACAACGTCTGGCTAAGGCTTGACAAAGCCAGTATCAGGCTACGGGCCAGCTCACTTCTGATCGGGCGTTGTAACCTTGGTATAAGTGCAGGTATTCTGGATGGCAGTATCAGGGGGCAGATGAATGTCTGGCCGATGGTTAAAGGCAATATAAGGGCTGATCAGCTTGCCCTGTCTGAAATCGGTATTCTGGATTCACTGCTGGCAGGGGCCAGTTTGGCGGGGCAGGCCAACCTGGATCTGGTGATTGCATCCCCAAAGGGTGGTGAGCCAGAAGGTACTGCCAAGGTACAGATAAGGCCGTTGACATTGAGCAACCTGACCTTTGGTGCCTTCAAACTGCCAGACCTGTCCAGCCAGGAACTTCGTGCCATGCTGAAAATAAAGGGCCAGAGCGTCACGGTGGACAATCTGGCCCTGCAAACCGATGATATTTATCTGCGGGTAAACGGAACAGTTCCACTTTCCGCTAACCGCCCTTTGTCAATCCAGATGGCCTTGATGCCCTCCAGTAAACTGCTGGAAAAACAACCGTCCCTTGGGCTGCTGATGCTGCCTTACCAGCAGAGTCCGGGTAATTTCCTGATCAGCATCGGCGGAACAACCGCCAATCCGCAACTAATGCCTGCCAGATGATTTTCCGAAGGGCTGTTCAGGCCATCTCAATGACCGTTTTAACACACTTTGTAATCCCCGCTGCTGCTTCACTCAGGCTTCCAGCCAGCATATAGGCCGGAGTACTTACAATCCTGTTGGCCTGGTCGATCACAATCTCGGTGGCCTGGCAGTTCTGGTGTCTGGCACCGGTTTTTTCAATTTCAGTTGCAGTAGCAGCATCGGTACCGATGGTCAGGGTTGGTGCTGCGGTTTTACCCAGGATAGCTGCAACCAGGGCAGGTGCAATGCAGATAGCACCAATCGGCTTTTTAGCTGCATGAATCTCTTTCACCAGCCGATCCACCTCAGGGTTAACCGTTGCGGCAGCACCATTTTTACCAAAATCACACAGATTCATAGCTGCACCAAAACCGCCCGGCAGCACCAGGGCATCCAGATCTATTGCCTTGATACTGGCAATATCCTTGATATTACCCCTGGCAATCCGGGCCGCCTCAATCAATACATTACGCCTTGCACCGGTAACTTCCATTGTACAGTGGTTCACTTCATCAAAATCAACATCCGGTGCCATGTAAACCGTTTCACAACCAGACTGGTCAATTGCCAGCAGGGCACAGACGGCTTCATGGATCTCGCTGCCGTCCCGCACACCACATCCTGAAAGCACAATCCCGATCTTCTTCATGATCTGTCCTCCTTGTAAATTAACTTTATGGTTACTGATGGTTACTGAAGCTGTCACATTTGCAGCAACCATTCTAATCATCCCCTATTGTGCCATAAAATTTGGAATTGGAATTACTTAAAAATAGAAAAGGCGAGACAGTAATGTCTCGCCTTTATCTTGTGTTTATTTATGCAGGCTGAACACCCGTGAACTACTGAATAAAAGCAGTTTTACGCAGGTCACGCTTATCAAGCTGCATGGTAAGAACGGCCATTGCTTCCCGCATAATATCTGAAACTGACTTCTGAGTACGTTTAGCCAACGAATCCAACTGCTCACGTTCTTCATCGCTGATCCGCATTGAAATCACATTATAGCGTGGATTTTCCCTCATTTTTCCCATGATTTTATCCTCCTTAAACCGTATCTTTTTACTATGCTATATTGTCTTAAATCTTTTTATCCTCTGTAAAGCAGTCTGCCCGTTATATTTATTCTGCCTACAGATAGATATGCCGATATACTTCAGGTTATATGCTAATATCGTGCCAAGTTCTGTCATTTGCTGTGTATACAAATAAAAACAGATGCTTACACAATGCTGTATTTTATTTACATACTGTTCAACCCTGTATATTGTGTCAATTATGGCACACAAACAAGACAATAATTGTCATATTACCCTACTTGCGTTGCACAACAATGTTGTGCTTTTCCATAATTCTGTAAAAGCTGCGGCGTGGAATCTCTGCCCGTCTGGCAGCTTCAGAGACATTGCCACTGGCTTCTTCCAGGTAATGCAAAATCATTTCACTCTCATCCCTGGCACGTTTTGCAGCAAGCTCTGTCCGCAAAGAACGCCTGGCAGCCGCTGTAGCAGGCTGTCTGGTGACAAGGCCATGGAGTGCCGAAGGCAGATTTTCAAGCCGGACAGTAAGGTCATTGGAAAGAACCGCAGCCCGCTCTATAATGTTCTGCATCTCCCTGATGTTACCTGGCCAATGGTAGTTGCACATTGCATCAACCGCCTGGTCTTCAATTCCAGTCAGACGCTTATTCAGCTTTCTTGCTGCTTTATGCAGAAAGTGGCTGGCAAAAATCGGTATGGATTTCGGTCTCTTACGCAGGGGTGGCAGATCAATGGCAAAAACGTTCAGCCGGTAGAACAGATCCTCGCGGAACCAGCCTTCCTGCACACCAATTTGCAGATCCTTATTGGTAGCTGCAATCAAGCGAACATCAACCTTTTTAACCACTGTGCTGCCCACCGGCCTTACTTCTCCCTGATCCAGCAGACGCAACATTTCCGCCTGTAGTTTCGGAGTAATATCTCCGATCTCATCCAGAAAGATCGTACCTCCATCGGCTGCCTCAAAAAGCCCCTTCTTATCCGCAACAGCACCGGTAAATGCACCTTTTTTATGGCCAAACAGCTCACTTTCCAGCAGAGAATCCGTTAAGGTCGTGCAGTTTACCGTAACTAGCGGTTTATCGGCACGGCTGCTCAGACGGTGAATTGCTCTTGCAGTCAGCTCCTTACCTGTGCCAGTTTCGCCACATATCAAAACCGTTGTGGGGGTTGGCGCCACCTGTCTAATCTGTGAAACCACCTGCGTGTTTTCACGCTCATCCCCAATAATCATATCCTCTTCCAGTTGGTGTACCAGCTCCCGTGAAATCAGGTCGTACTTTTGCTGCAAGCGGCCCCGATCCTCCTCCAGCTTACGCAGGTTGTGAGGCAAACACATGCCGGTGTCACCCAGCCCCTGAAAAACCGCAACAGCATGTTCACGACAACTGTTATAACCACAGGCACGGCAATTAAGTTCATAACTGGCACTGAACTTTCCTGTACTGTGCAGTATTCTCAGGACATCTTCCGGCCTTGGTACTGGCAGACGGATAGACTTGTCATGAAAAGTACGTACATACTGTGCCACACCTGACACATTTTTATAGTGCTTGGCGGTACGGTATGCCGTCCCTGACTGTGTATGATGTATCACCAGATTACGTTTCATCAGGTGGGTCATCTGACGATTTTTACAGGGGCCGTCAATGCAGCCACCATCACAGAACCGCAGATCAACATATCTTGGGCTGATCCGTCCAGCCGACAGATCCCTGATTATTTCCAGGGTCTGGGCTTCACCTTCAGCTATCTCTGTTTCTACATCAAAGTGGTCTGTTTCCAGATCAAACACCGGCAAGGCTCCGCCAATCAGCGTAAACATGCGGGCCTGTTGCGGATTAATTCCATCAAAGCTGGCCTCTGCCAGAAGTTTTGGCGTAATACCACGACGCTTGAAGAACAGGCTGATTTCATCATAGGTCAATACAACGTCAATCCCGTCATCAACCTCTGGTGACTGGACTTCAAACTTGGCTGCAACGCAGGTACTCAGATAGACCACCTTTGTATCCTGACCTAATGCCTGCTTGATAAAACGGCCCATGGCAATCATCGGTGAAACCACCGGCATCAGATTAGGAACAAGCCCTGGGAAATGCCGCTCAACAAGATCCACCACCGCCGGACAGTGGCTGGAGATCAAAGGGCGGGTAGCCCTGGTGATCTGTTCTTTGTAAAGCGGTGCAATCAGACGGGCACCCTGGGCACCTTCATGCACTTCAGCAAACCCCAGGCTTTTCAGGCCTGCCACAAGCTGTCCAGGTGTTACACTATGAAAATAGGCAGGAAAAGAACAGCCCAGAACCGCCACCACTGGCTCTTCAGAGGCCAGCAGCTCCTGGGTTTTAACTATCCGGTCCACCACAACCTTTGCCTTCTGAGGACAACTAAGGCAGTTTCCACAACCAATGCAACGTTCGTATATGATCTCTGCATAGCCTTTGTCTACCTTGATAGCCTTGACTGGACAACTGCGGACACACAAATAACAGGTGCGACAACGTTCTTTGTAAGTAATTATAGGTTGCATTCAGCCTCCTGACTGCAAATCAGGCCATTTGAAATATTTCTTTATACACTGGGAATATATACCATATCATAACACCTGTGCCATAAATTGCACACTACTTGACAGCTTATGACAAAAGAACTATTCAGGTTGTGTACAACAGCAGGAATCTGCTATAAATTTCAGCTTATTATAAGTATGACCGGAGTATACAAATGTTAAGTAAAGAGACGATTTCAGCACTTACAGCAATTGTTGGAGCTGAAAATATAGCTACAGCAAAGCAAGATCTGATCTGCTATGGCTACGACGCTACCCAGATGGAGTTTATGCCCGATGCCGTGGTGCATCCCGCCAATGCAGAGGAGACATCAACAGTACTGCATCTAGCCAACCAGCACAGATTTCCGGTATTCCCCCGTGGTGCCGGTAGTGGCTTTACCGGTGGTGCATTGCCCAAAGCTGGTGGTGTAGTGCTGGTAACCACCCGCATGAACAGGATTCTGAGGGTTGATACCGAAAATCTGGTTGCCGAGGTTGAGCCAGGTGTGGTGACAGAAGATTTCCAGAAGGCAGTGGAAAAGCTGGGGCTGTTCTATCCGCCTGATCCGGCTTCACTCAAATTTTCCACCCTGGGCGGTAATGTGGCTGAAAACGCAGGTGGCCCCCGTTGCGTTAAATATGGTGTTACACGGGACTTTGTCATGGGGTTGGAGGTGGTACTGCCCACCGGTGAGATCATCCGTACCGGCACAGAGACCTACAAGGCCGTGGTTGGCTATGACCTGACCCGACTGCTCTGCGGCAGCGAAGGCACCCTGGGCGTGATTACCAAAATCATCTTCAAACTACTGCCACTGCCGGCAGCGAAAAAAACCATGCTGACCATTTTTGATTCCATTGATGGTGCGGCCAGGGCGGTCTCCACCATCATTGGTGCCAGAATTATCCCCACTACGCTTGAATTCATGGATTACGCCACCCTGCAATGTGTTGAAAAACGGTTCAGCCTGGGTATTCCGCCCGAAGGCCGGGCAGTGCTGCTGATTGAGGTGGATGGCGATAAAGAGCTGATTGAAAAGCAGGCCGATCAGATTCACGAACTGATTAAACCTTTGGGATTGGTACAGTTCCGGGCGGCCCAAGACAATGCCGAGTCAGATGCATTATGGAAGGTGCGACGGCTGGTTTCCCCCAGCCTGCGGGATGTGAACCCCCACAAGTATAATGAAGATATTGTGGTACCACGCAGCAAGGTGCCGGATGTTATCCGCAAGATTGAACAGATTCAGCATAAGTACGATATACCTATTGTCAACTTTGGACATGCCGGTGATGGCAATATTCATGTTAACGTGATGATCAATAAAGAGATACCAGGGCAGGAAGAAAAGGCAGAAGGGGCTTTGAAAGAGATCTTCCAGGCAGCACTTGACCTGAATGGAACCATGTCGGGTGAACATGGTGTGGGCCTGGCCAAACAACCTTTTATAGAGATGGAGCTGAATCCGGTTCAGATCAGGACTATGGAGGCGATCAAGCTGGCCCTTGACCCTAACAACATCTTAAATCCTGGCAAAATCTTCCCGTGGAAGGATACAGAATATGCAGCAAACTGACCTGCAACCAGCTCCAAAGCAGGAGCTGCCCCGTAAAAGTGGCATGGAAATACTGTTATTTCTGGTGGCAATCGCCTTTCTGGTAATGGGCGGTATTCAGAAGAAAGGTGTTATGCTTTTCTGGGGAACTATGATCATGACAGGTGTTTTCATTTTACGTAAGCTCAGACGTAAGGATTGGGCTGCACACTGGGCAGATCGAGATGAATACCACCGCCTTGTTGAACAGGTACAGGAACAGGAACGTAATGACAGGCAATAACCAGACTGAACCTGACCAGCTTATACTGGCTTCGGCCTCCCCCAGACGGTCAGAACTGTTGGCCCTGACCGGACTTGAGTTCAGGGTGGCGATAGCTGATATTCCTGAGCAGCCAGAACCGGATGAATCAGCAGAAGCCTACGTTCTAAGGCTGGCCGAGACCAAGGCCAGAACAGTTGCCAGCCAGGTTGAAGGTCGCTGGTTTATTGGTGCTGACACAACGGTGGTATTGGGAAATCAGATCCTTGAAAAGCCGCTGGATGAAGCTGATGCCATCAGGATTTTATCAACGCTGTCCGGCCAGACCCATCGGGTAATCACAGCCTTTGCACTGCTGGACAGACAGACCGACCATTGCCACAGCCAGGCAGTAAAGACCGAAGTTGTATTTAAAGAACTGTCACAAAAAGAAATTGCAGATTATGTAAAAACAGGCTGCCCCATGGATAAGGCCGGTGCCTATGCAATCCAGGGCGGGGCAGCCCATTTTATACGGGAAATCCGCGGCTCATATACCAATGTGGTTGGTCTGCCAACCTGCGAGCTGATGGAAATGCTTCACTCCGCCGGTGTCACAACAGATTAAAGTGCCTTCTGAAGCAGAATAATCGGTATCTCATGCAATGTCTTAGTAAGTAGATTGCTTCGTCGCTGCACTCCTAGCAATGACGGTTTTTTGTTGATGGTTAATGATTGATAGCTATCAACCATTAATTGGGTGGAGCAAGCACCGCCCCTACTACACAGCATAGGATGACGGAACTTTTAGTCGTCACTGCGAACAAAGCGTGGCAGTCTACCCTCTCCCGCTTCGAATGAAAATTACCAAACTTGTACAATTTATGGCGGTCTCCATGCAGGTTTTAAAAGGTGCTTAAAAGGAGGATATTGCAATGAAATCGTACCGTGACTGGAAGATCCAGAACAAGATCATCAGCATTGCCCTTTTATCTGCTGTTCTGATGCTGGGTACTGTTTTTGGCTACATCATCCCTATGTTCAAAAACAACCTGATGGAGGAAAAAGGGCTGGCGACCCGCAATATTGTAGAACTGGCAATGGGTGTGCTGGAAAAATATGCGGATGCCGCACAACAGGGTGAGCTTACCCTGGAAGAAGCTCAGCATGAGGCAGCGGCACAGATCAGCAGGCTACGTTACAAAGGCACCGAATACCTCTGGATCAATGATATGGGTCAGCCTGCTCCCACCATGATCATGCATGCCACTGTACCGGCCCTGGATGGTAAGGTGCTGGATGATCCCAAATTCAATCGTGCCACCAGTATGCAGACAACCTTGGCAGATCCGGCGATCAGGCTGGACAACATGAATCTATTCAGCTCATTTGTAGAGATCGTCAACCGTTCTGGTCATGGCTTTGTGTTTTATCAATGGCCCAAGGCAAAACAGGGCGGCGGCACCACAACAGAGCTGTATCCTAAGATCTCCTACGTTAAGAAGTTTGAGCCTTGGGGCTGGATCATGGGCAGTGGCATCTATGTGGATGATGTAAACCAACAGGCTGCAAAGGTTATGTGGATTCTGCTGGCTGGCACTCTGATGCTGGCTGCAATCGGCGTTCTGATTGCTATTTTTGTGGGGCGTGGAGTTGTACGTCCATTATATGCAATGCAACAGTCACTGGATCTGATGGCCAGCGGTGAGGGCGATCTTACCAGGCGGCTTCCGATACAGCGTGAGGATGAAACTGGTCGTCTGGCACACACCTTCAACAGCTTCATGGATAACCTGCAAGCCATAATAAGGGAAGTTACCCAAAGCACGGGAAATCTCAGCTCTGCCGCCAGCCGTCTGCATGATACTGCTGAGAATATCACTGGCAGCACCAACGATATATCATCCCAGACAACATCCGTAGCAACCGCAGTGGAAGAGATGGCAGCCACCGCCGCCGATATTGCAAGAAACTGCCAGATGGCAGCAGAAGGGGCTGACCAGGCCAATGAAGCAGCCATAAACGGTGTTGCAGTGGTGCAGGAGACAGTACAGCAGATTGCAAGCCGCAATGAACGCACCTTGCAGAACACCAGAATTGTCACATCCCTGGGGGAACGTTCTGACCAGATCGGTGCCATTGCCGCAACAATAGAGGATATTGCGGATCAGACCAACCTGCTGGCACTTAATGCCGCCATAGAAGCTGCCCGTGCCGGTGAAATGGGACGTGGCTTTGCCGTTGTGGCCGATGAAGTTCGGGCCTTGGCAGAACGAACCACCCGTGCTACCGGTGAAATAGGCGAGATGATCAAGATGATTCAGAGCGAAACCAGAACAGCGGTAAACTCTATGCAGGATGGAGTACGGGGCAATCAGGAGCTGACTGATAAAATCAGTGACCTTGAGTCTGCACTGCATAACATTCTTGAGGTGGTTAACGGTGTAAACCACCAGATCAGCCAGGTTGCCACCGCCTCAGAAGAACAGACTGCAACAACAAACGACATAAGCAGTAATATGCAGCGGATCGTGCTTGGTGCCGAGGAAAGTACAAAGCAGGCCCATGTAACAGCCAACGAAGCAACTGAACTTTCAGGGCTTTCAGATGCCCTGTCCCGCCTGGTGGGCAGGTTCAGGGTGTAGCCTCTCTAAACAAAAAGGGCGGAACCAGTAAATGGCTCCGCCCTTTTTGTTTGTCTCTCCAGCAGTCCTGGTCTGGATTTACAACTAGTCTTCAATCTGTCCCCACTTATCCATAAATTGACAATGGTGCAGCTTGTTCTGCACATTAACCGCCGCAATGATCTCTGTATACTCTTCTTCGGTGAAGCCAACCTTTGGCCTTACACCCATCCAGGCGTGCAGTTGTGGCGTAGGTGCATCAAAAAGCCGTGGCAGTGGCGGACCAGCCTTATAGATACCACCTATAAAAAGAGCTGCCTCATACTGGCGGGGCCTTTTAACTATAAACACCTCAATCAACATGCCATTGGAAAGGGTCTTCTCCACAATAACGCTATTCACATCCATATCACTTGGAACATCTTCTAATTCCATCTTTAACCCTCCTTTGTATAATGATCTGTATTGTCTGCTGACCAGCAGACACCAGCGATGTCATCTGGTGACATTGATTTTTATACAACAATTTTGCAACTGCTTCAACAAGCGTTTGAAAACGTTATCAGACCGGCTGGATAAAAAATGCCTATCCCAGGCAGATTAGGCCATGTCAGACAAAGTAGCTGTAACCCGCCAGGATACTATCATATTTACGACTGCCCCCTTTTGGTTGACCTGTAAGCCAGTCAGGTCTAAATTCTGGTAATGCCTTTATTATTACGCCGCATATTGCCCTGCCTGAATAGCAAACCAGCCTCCATACGCTGCAATGTTTTCCGGCTTTCCTTGCCGGTACTGCTTTCCTCTCTGTTTCAACGGCTGGTGGCCATTGTGGATATTTTTCTGACCGGCGGACTGGGGGCCGCAGCAATTGCAGCCACCGGTCTGGGTCAGCTACAGGTCTTTGTAATCATGACCATCTTCTGGGGACTTTCCACCGGTACAACCGTGGTAATTGCCCATCTGACCGGTGCAGGCCGCCATGAAGAAGCCCGTAAGGCCGCCTGGGCTGCAATACTGTTATGCGTAGCCATGACCGCCATCACCTCCATCGCCGGAACCCTTGGTGGTGGTGCATTGGCAGGCATGATGGGGGTTTCTCCCGATGTGCAGGTGCTGGCAGATGAGTATATCCGTCTGGTCTTTATCTGGCTGATATGGACTACTGGTGTCAATATTCTATCTGCCATCATGCACGGTGTTGGTAATACCCGCACCCCGATGGAAGGGATTCTGCTGGTTAACATTCTGCATGTGCTGATTGCATGGCCACTTATTTACGGCAAGTTTGGTCTGCCAGCCCTGGGTGTTAAAGGGGCTGCAATTGCCATTAATCTGTCAGAGTTTATCGGTTGCAGCTACCTTTTATGGCAGGCTTTTCGCAAAAATTACCTGCGGATTGCATTGCCGGGCAAAGATCTGTTTGGCAAAATCTGGCAGGTTGGCTGGCCCGTGGCACTGGAACGGGTTGCCCAGCAATCAGGGCAACTGGTCTACTCCAGTGTAATCATATCCTACGGCACCACCGCCTATGCTGCCCACCAGATCGGACTGTCAATCGAATCCCTATCCTTCATGCCCGGGGCTGGCATGGGAATCGCTGCTGCAACCTTAATGGGGCAATCATTGGGGGCAAAAAAGTATCAACGGGCACATTTAAGTCACATGGAAGCTCTACGGCTGGCCCTGGTGGTGATGGGGGTTATGGCGGTAATTTTTCTGACCATACCCCAGTACCTGGTGATGATCTTTACCAGCGATCCAGAAGTAATCCGCCAGGGTGCGGTGTTTCTGAGGATTGTTGCCTTTGCCCAGATACCGCTGGCAATATCGTTTGTTTATGCCGGTTCTCTGCGGGGGGCAGGCGATACGTTTTATGTTTTTATTGTGACCCTGCTGACCATGTGGGGTGTGCGAACCCTGCTGGCCTGGATTGCCGGTCCGGTACTTCATCTGTCACTTTATGCGGTCTGGAGTGTGTTTCTGGTGGACTGGTACGCACGGGCAGCCGCCTTTGCCTGGCGTTACCATAAGCGGGATCTGCACGGAGTAAGTTTGTAATACCAGTTTGTGTGATACCTGCTAAACCTCCAGAGTATATCCAACCTGTGCCAGTTGGAAGCTGGCCGGAAACTCATGCTTCAAGCGACAGGAAGCAGCAAAACCAGTACAGTGGCTGACTGCCAATCTGCCAATTTTCCAGCTCTTGAGTTCTGCTACAGTTTGGTTAAGCTGCTGTGCTGTACAGAAACCCAGGTGAGTTCCACCAATAACAGCATAAATATCATTACGCCCTGTGATGGTTGCAATATGCTCCAGAGTATTGATCAGGCCGGCATGGCAGCAACCCAGCAGCACCACCAGCCCTTTATCTGACTCAATTATAAGTGACTGATCATCGTCAAAAACATCCCTGGTACAGCCGCAAATATCAATAAACAATCCGCTGTCACCGGTTTCAAAGCTGGTATGGCGAGACACCTGACCGGAAAGGAAGATACCAGGGCCAATCTGACGGTATTCAGCAGAAAGGTAAAAGCTGGCACCCTGCCCCTCCAGATAATCTTGCGGATAGGGCATACCCAGCGACAACGACTCACCAGTATCTTTGTGGCGGTAACGGGGTGTAAAAATAGCCGGATGCCCAAAGACATGCTTGGGGCCACAGGCTCGCAACAGTGGCAGCAGACCACCGCTATGGTCATAGTGACCGTGGGACAAAGCAACCTGTTGCAGACCATGCAGATCTTTGTTCATCCTATGGGCATTATGCAACAGGGTAAACCCCTGGCCCGTATCCCACAACAACGCACCAGCCTGCCATTCAACCAGGGCACTAAAGCCATGCTCGCCCATAGTACCGGAAACAGGACCAACTCCATTGTCGCATAATATGGTTATACGATAGTTCATGGCGGACTCCTTTTTACGATATTAACTGTATGTAACAGTTATCACTTATCAAAGTAAATACAAAGTCCCCAGTGAAAGTTTGGTTCTCCGCACACCAGTAAAAACATTAATAAACTTGACACTTATCCCAAAAGATGAAATCAGATAGCACTTCTTAAAACAGATGGAAGCGTGGAAGAGAGGTGTAAAGCCTCCGCTGCCCCGCAGCCGTGACGGGAACGAAAACCCATTGTGCAACGCACAAAAAGCCACTGGATATTTTTCTGGGAAGGCGGGTAAGTAGGTCGCCCCAAGCCGGAATACCGCTCCATTCGCAAGCTTCGGGGGAGGCAGTTCTTGATTTTCCAACACCAGCATCAGGTCTGATGTCTATCCCGTAGTTATTCCAATTCCAGATCAAAGATGGATTCAAGGCGGCGAGGAGATCGGCGACAAAGGCGTGAACGCAGTACGTTGAGGAGCCGATGACGAGCCAACGCAGAAGACGCTTTGATATGGAAATGGAATTACAAAGTTTTCAACAGATGCAGGCAAGGAAGAGAGGTGCAGCTCTATTTAATAGAGCGATTCCTCCGCTGTCCCGCAGCCGTAATGGGAACGAAAGCCCGTTGTGCAATGCACAAAAAGCCACTGGGAGCTACAGTACTTTTAAAAGCAACCGCTTTTTATAAGTGCTGACAGCCTGGGAAGGCGGGTAAGTAGGTCGCCCTGAGCCGGAAAACCTGCTGCATCTGAATTTACTCGAGGAGGTAGTAATAAGATGAAACGTAACAGAAGAATTTGTGCAGTTGTACTTGGCCTGGCACTTGCCATTGCCGGCACAGCAGCAGCAGAGCAGACCACAGAAATGGGCGAGATAGTTGTTACCGCCACCCGTGATGCGGTTCCACAGGAGCAGGTGGGCAGCTCTGTTACCGTAATCACCGCCAAAGAGCTGCAACAACGCCAGGTAAAGACAGTGGCCGATGCCCTGCGGATGGCACCTGGAGTAGATGTTGTAAGATCAGGCAACCTGGGCAGTGCCACGTCGGTCTTTATGCGGGGTGCCAACTCAGGGCATACACTGGTATTGATTGACGGGGTAATTGCCAATGACCCTTCATCCTCTTCCAACAGCTTTGATTTCAGCAACCTGACCACCGACAATATCGAACGTATTGAGGTACTAAGCGGCCCCCAAAGCACACTTTACGGCTCCAGTGCCTTGGGCGGGGTGATTAACATCATGACCAAACAGGGCGATGGCAAGATGAAGGGCTACTTCTCTGCCGAGGGTGGTTCCTACTACACTGCCCGAGAGGCAGCCGGTTTAAGTGGCAGATTTAAAAAACTAAGCTACAACCTTAATGTATCACGCCTTGATACCAATGGTATCTCTGCTGCAAACCGTAAATATGGCAATAGCGAGAAAGACCCCTATCAGAACACCACTGTAGCTGCCAGACTCGGAGTTGATATTCTTGATAATCTGGATCTTGATCTTGCCTTCCGTTACAACAAAAGCAGGGTAGATCTGGATTATTTTTATGATTCTGGATCATATACAACAATTCCAGATGCCCTTGGTTACTACCAGAAATCAGAACAGTTTTTTGTACGACCGGAAGTAAACCTTTCACTTTTTGATAGTTTCTGGGATCAGAAGCTGGCTTTTTCCTACAATGACAGCAGCAGGCGTTATTCTGATCAGTCTTACTTTGATGGGCAGAACTTCAAACTGAACTGGCAGCATATACTCCGCCTGCATGAAACCAATGATTTTACTGCCGGCTTTGAAAGGCTGGATGAGTTTGCTGAAGCAGCAGATTTGACGGAAAAACATGCCACCACCACCAGTTTTTACTTTCAGGATCATGTCAAGCTGTTTGACCGCTGGTTCACCACCCTGGGGGTGCGGGTAGATGATCATGACAGCTTTGGCACCAAGGCCACCTATCGTTTTACCACCGCATATCTGCTGAAAGAGACCGGCACCAAGTTTAAGGGCAGCTATGGCACCGGCTTTAAAGCCCCTTCGCTATATCAACTGTACGCACCGGTACTTCCGCCATACTCTGATGGAGGAAACCCTGACCTTAATCCTGAAAAAAGCACCGGCTGGGATGTTGGCGTTGAACAAAAGCTACCCTTTATGCAGACCCTGCTTACCGCAACCTGGTTCAGAAATGATTTCAAGGATTTAATCAACTGGCAGAACAGGTCATACTACAACATTGCTAAAGCCCGTACCCACGGTGCTGAACTGACCGCATCTGCCCAACCTTTGGATGGCCTGACCACACAAATTGGCTACACCTGGACGGCAACCGAGGATAAGAAAACCGGCAAACAACTAGCACGCCGCCCAAAGAACAAAATCAGTTTTGATACCAACTACCACTTCCTTCAAAAGGCCAACGTAAACCTTGGGCTGATTTATGTGGGATCACGGATTGACTCCCATTATGCTACCTCTGCCCGTATAAAACTGAAAGGCTATCTGGTGGCCAATCTGGCAGTCTCCTATGACATCTGCCGGAATTTTCAGATATTTGGCAGGGTAGACAACCTGCTTAACCGTAAATACGAAGAAGTCAGCGGCTATGGCACCCCAGGGATTAGCGGCTATGGCGGAGTTAAGGTCTCATTCTGATGCCTGCTTGCAGCTACCGCCAGAAAGACATACTCAAAAGGGGATGGATCTGTTCCATCCCCTGCTGCCTGATGCTGCTGTTGACTGCATTTTCTGCTTTTGCGGCAACACCGCAGCGGATCGTCTCCCTGGCACCCAGCCTGACAGAGCTTACCTGTGCCCTGGGGCTTGAGCAGAACCTGGTGGGCATCACCACCTTCTGTGACCGGCCTGCCTCGGTTAAAGGCAAAACAACCGTTGGCGGGCCTTCCAACCCCTCCCTTGAGGCGGTATTGCAACTAAAGCCTGATATTGTACTGCTGGATGAAGAGGGAATCGGGCCTGTGCTGTCCAGACGGCTTAAGCGGCTTGGCATCAGGACCGCCACGCTGCATGGCTCTCGCCTAGCCAAACTGCCGGCAGCTATCCGAAAACTTGGTCAAGAACTGGAAGTACCTGCCCAGGCTGAACAGCTTGCCAGAGAAATTGAGCTGGCATCCCAGCCAACAGGTGGCAGAAAAGCTGTGCGAACCCTTTTTGCCATCTGGCCAGACCCGATGATTGCTGCTGGCCCCAACTCTATGTTGGATGATGTTATGCAGGTATCATCCATGCAGAACATAGCTGGCGATGCCCGTTCGCCCTATCCAAGGTTATCACTGGAAAGCATTGTAAGCCGGAACCCCCAACTGATTATAATCGGGCAGGGAGTACAGCTTAACCATCCTGTACAACGCCTGATGGAACGCCTCAAGTCACTGGAAGCGGTGCAGCAGGGCAGGGTATGTATGGTCAGCGATGCACTTTACCGCCCTGGCCCCCGCATACCAGAAGGAATCCTGGAACTGCGTAACTGCCTGAAACTGATTGAATAGGTCGTTGCCATGAAACGCCATCCCACCCTGTTACTAACAGCCCTGCTTACTGCCGTACTGCTGATCTCTCTATTCTGGGGACAACAGCCTGTTAACCCCTTTAATATCAGCCCGTTACAGCAACAGATTATTATTGATCTGCGTCTGCCCAGAATTGTGGTGGCCCTGCTGATGGGTGCCGCACTGGGGGTAGCCGGGGCAATCCTGCAAGGGGTCTTCCGCAACCCCCTGGCTGATCCCTATGTGCTGGGTACCTCCAGCGGTGCAGCCCTGGCTGCGGCTTTTGGGCTATTAGCCACACAGAATACGACAATCTGGCTGGTACCGCTGCTGGCCCTGGCAGGGGCATTGCTGACCAGTGCTGTTGTTGTGCTGCTGGGCCGTGACAACTACGGTGTAAGGGCAGAACGGCTGTTGCTGGCTGGTGTCGGGATAGGATTTTTCCTGTCCGCTGTGCTGATGCTGGTCATGTCCCTGGCCCAGGCTGATGGTGTCAAGCGTGCCCTGCTATGGATGGCCGGTGATCTTGCCAGTGCAGATTGGCCGATGGTTCCCTTTGCCGTGCTGTTGATGCTGATCGGGTTTGGTCTGGCGTTTTTACGCAGGCGAGGATTAAACGGGCTGGCCCTGGGGGATGAAGCTGCCTTTGGATTGGGGCTGGAACCGGCAAGGGAACGGATCATTCTGGTTACGGCTGCCGCACTTCTAACCGCTGCAGCCGTTGCCCTTGGCGGCATTGTTGGCTTTATCGGCCTGATGGTACCCCACGCTGTACGGGCCTTGGCCGGTGCCGATGCCCGTCGTGTGTTGCCACTTTCCGCCCTGGCTGGTGCTGCCCTGCTCTGTCTGGCTGATACGATGGGTCGTAGTCTTTTTACACCGCTTGAAATCCCTGCCGGTGTGGTAACAGCCCTGATAGGTGCCCCCTGCTTCCTGATCATGCTGCGTAAAGCACATGGGGGCGGTTTACGATGAGCCGGATACAGTTTGAACAGGTCTCCTTTGGCTATGGTGGTGGCATTCCATGTATCAGAGAGCTTTCTTTTAAGATCAGCCAGGGTGAACTTGTTGGGCTGATCGGTGCCAATGGCTCTGGCAAATCTACGCTGTTACGACTGGGTTGTGGCCTGCTGGCACCAACTTCAGGCAAGGTTCTGCTGGAAGGCAGGCCGGTAAGCACCTGGAAAGGTAAGCAGCGGGCAACAATGCTTGGCTACCTGCCCCAGTCTGTTGAGCTGCCCCTGCCTTTTCGAGTACATGAGCTGGTGGAGCTGGGTGCGGGAGTAAGGGGTGCAGAAGGTAATGATGCTAATGGAGACAGTCTTTCAGTTACAGAGGCACTGGCTGTTGTCGGGCTGACAGAATATGCAGAGCGGCAGACCAATCACCTGAGTGGCGGCGAACTACATCGGGCCTTTATCGCCATGACTCTGGCCCAGGGGGGCAGTACACTGCTGCTGGATGAGCCGTTGGCAGGACTGGACCTGCGTTACCAGCATGAGCTGCTCTTATTATTGCAACAATTGTGCAAAGAGCGAAACCTTACCATTCTGTTTTCACTACATGACCTGCTGCTGGCCCGTAGCCTCCAGCGGCTTCTGGTAATCCGCAAGGGACAGCTTCTGGCGGATGGACCGCCTGACCAGGTTCTTACATCCAGCCTTGTCCATGAGACCTTTGGGCTGAGTCCCGAGTTTGTACTGCCCTGGTCCCAGGACAGAATAACGTAAATTTAGGGGTAGACCTGCGTTCCTCTGATTGTGATATGTTCAGGGCAAACACCTCCTGCCTGTGCGTGACAGGCAGACAGGAGGTTAGACCCTATGGCTAAGATTACTTCCGATGAAGTATTGCAATAATCTGCACCTGCCTTTGCCAACCTTTCATCTTTAAGTAGTGAATTTTAAAGATAAAGTTTTGTTGACATTCAGCAGGCTATAGGGCTATCGATATATTCATTGTATTTTGTTAACGAATATCCGGGGCCATTTAATGTCTGACATTCCTACCTTGCCTGCACTATTCCTACGCCGTTTTATACCTGCTGTCACAGCTTTAATCCTGGGATTGCTGTTTCTGTATTATGTTGATGTCAAAATGCACAAACCCTTTGCAGAACAGCTTGGAACTACTTTAAATCATACGGAGTTAAGCCGCTTCCATGATCATCTGCTGGAAACACGCCTGCCAGTGGGTGTAGTTCTTTTTGTGGCCACAGCCTGGATCTGTGCATTGCTTGCCATCCGCACCAGGCAACAGATGATAAGTGATGTCAGGTTGCAGGAACAACTTTACAAGGTGCAACTGCTTTTGGATTCAACCAAAGAAGGGATTTACGCAACAGACCGTAACGGTAATTGCATTATGGCTAATCGAACTTGCTTGCAGATGCTGGGTTACAGCAGCTTTGAGCAGATAGAATCTCTTAATATGCACCTGTTGATGCACCATACAAGGCCGGATGGCAGTCCATACCCTGAAACAGAATGTGCCGCACATCGTATGAGTGAAACCGGTATCGACAGTCTTGTTGAAAACGAATACTTCTGGCGAAAAGATGGCAGCCATTTTCCTGTCGCATATAGCGTTCTGCCTATGAAGGCCGGAAAGGATACCGTTGGCATGGTTTGCAGTTTTGTCGATATAACAGAGAAGCTTCAAATCGAAGAAAAGCTGCGTCAGCTTCACAAGCTGGAGGCCATCGGCCATTTATCTGGTGGTATCGCCCATGACTTCAACAACATTTTACAGATTATTGCCAGCAACACACACCTTGTAATGGAGCAGTACAAAGAAACCGATCCGCTGTGGCAAAGCCTTCAAGATATGCTGGATGCGGTTGACAGAGGCGTTGTTGTCACCAGCAGTATGCTGGCTTTCAGCGGCAAGCAGTTTGTGCGTATAAAAAAGATTGACCTTAACCAGATTGTTACTGAAACAGTTGCAACAGGCTGCAAGCAGCTACCAGATAATATTCAGCTTGAACTTTCCCTTTGTGATAGACAGCTTATGATTGATGGAGACCCTGTCCTGCTGAAGCAGTCACTTTTAAATCTGATCCGTAATTCCAGTGATGCCATGCCACAGGGCGGGATTATAAAGCTTGCTGTTAATGCTGATGGTATTCCAGACCCTGAGTTTGCAATACACCACAAACTGTCCGGCAATAAAGGCTTTGCCTGTCTTACAGTTACAGATCAGGGAAGTGGTATACCAGCAGAACTGCAACAGATGATTTTTGATCCATTTTTCACCACAAAAGGCGTGGGGCAAGGTTCGGGACTTGGTCTTTCAATGGCAATAGGCACTGTGCAACAACATGGGGGTGCAGTTTTAATTCGAGACACTTCCGAAACCGGCACTACAATGGCAATTTACCTGCCACTTACCTAATCAGATGAATAAAGTCTTAATACAGCCTGATCAAGTCAGCGTGCTTATAAAACACCTGTAATATCAGATAATTATGCACATTTCATCCTTGTTCAGCCCATACAGTGCATATAAAAATTATACGATTCACAATACAATCATATCTGTCCTGCCAGGCATTTCTAACAGATTTCACCTGAAATAACCTTTAAATTTAAGGGGTTTACACGACAGCAGATCCAATCTTTAAATTGGCACGCTAACTGCAATATCAATGGGTAATAATCGGGTTAGCATCAGATTTAAACTAGATGGAGGACATCATGAAATCTTTAACTATTAAAACAGCAATTGCTTTTTTTTGCGGACTTATCACTTCAGCACACGCTGCCACATCTGGCACTGGTAATGAAGGCCATGGCATTCTGATCTGGTTCCTGATCGGTTTTGCCGCACTGATCATCATATTACAGGCTGTACCGGCACTGGTTATGTTTGGCTCTATTGTTAAAGGGATTTTCAGTCCATCAACACGGACTGAACATGGTGCAAGGAGGTGACATTGTGCAGACAATTATGATTGCAGATGAAAGCAGGGAAAGCAGTGCTCTGCTGGCAGAGCTTTGCACCTCAGCAGGTTACAAGGTAAATATCGGAACCACTGTAACCGGTCTGTTAAACGGAGTACTCAAAAAAACCGCAAGCGTATTATTGTTAGGCAGTAGTTTTGATGAGTTGTCAGCACAGGATTTGATACCTTTACTTAAGCGTTGTTGTAACAATCTGGCCATTATCGTTGTATCAAATGAGTTATCACCACCAGCAGTACTGAAACTTCGTAAGGCCGGAATTTTCTATCATCTTTTAAAGCCGATTTTCCCTGAAGATCGTGAAGAACTTATGCAGGCAGTAGCCTGTGCGTTAAGAAGACCGACAAATTGCTACAGTTAACATATCAACATCAATAAAACAGATCAGGAGGAACAAGCCATGTCAGCAAGAAATATTTTTACAGCAGCTATTTTATCCATCTTTACCGGTTTATCTTCTGCCTTTGCATCTGGCACTGCAAGTGGCCATGTTGATACCAGCCTGACTTATAACAGCGGCATACTGGTACTTGTATTTACAGCATTTCTGGCACTGATTATTGTAGTTCAGGCCGTACCAGCCTTAATCAGCCTTTATGGTATAATCAAAGGTACAACTGAGGCCGTCAAGAGCCGTTCTGCTGCCACTGCCGACAAATAAACATACTCCATGTTTAAGTTACTACAATAAATGGTGTCTGCTGACATTCCAACCGGATCAGGCAGGCACCATTTATTATTAAGCAACAAGCTGTTATAGTTTCAGGAGCAAATTATGCTGTTTTCAATCCCGGGTAAGGGTAATTTTGAACTTGAACATCTTGTACTTGATTTTAATGGCACAATTGCACGTGATGGACAATTAATATCTAACCTGCACCATACCATTATTCAGCTATCAAAAAATCTGGATATTCATGTGCTTACATCAGATACAGGTGGCACTGTATTAAGTGAAACAGCAGATTTACCATGCAAGCTGCACATTATTTCTGATGATAATGAGGCTGTGCAGAAACAGCAATATGTCAAAGATCTTGGAAGCGATAAAACAATCTGTTTTGGAAACGGAGCAAACGATTGCCTGATGCTGAAAGAAGCATGTATAGGTGTTGTAATAATTGAAGGTGAAGGAGCAGCTACAACATCTGTCATGAACTCTGATATTGTCTGTCGCAGCATTTATGATGCCTTTGGTCTGCTGATGGTGCCTTTACGCTTAACAGCAACTTTACGCATCTGAATTTATTGCCACACCTGTCACAGATTTGCCAACCCCGCCACTTAAAGCGAAAATATCCCATATCCACTCTCCCTCTGTTTGCTGCTGACCATCATACGCATCATAATTCAGATCTGCTTGCCAAGCCTTTAGCCTACTATCTGTCCGGTTGATTTGTCTGACCAGACTTTTTAGGTGGAATGGCCCGAAAATTCCCCTGCCCTGCGATAGTTTTATAAACAAAAAGCCCTTCTCGGCTGGGTATGTCCGGTCTGAAACCATTTTATTGTATATGTGTATACACAACGGATACATCAAAAAAATATTTGTAATTCCGGCATCTTATGGCAGTCAGATGTTTTTATATATGCTGATTTCATATATGTCTGTATTTAAACTGTATACAGTTTACAGTTTCAAAACCCCGTTATGAATCAATTCACAAGATAAAGCCATGTGATTTCAGTATATTACAAGCTATATTTATTTTTTTACAGTATGGC
>CAZRKG010000009.1:28970-40374 GCA_964600635.1 uncultured Geobacter sp.
CTTTGAATCTGTACGTGCCACCATGTCTATGTTGCTGTCCGGGCCTTAGAGCCAAAATATCTGAGGACTTTCAGTAAGTTTAAGTGCTTTCAAAGACAGGGGGAGGGAGCAAAACAATGCAAGGCGTTCTTATAGCAGACGAGAATGTTGAATCCCGTAAAATCCTGGCTGATATGTGTATAGAGGCTGGGTACAACGTAATGGTTACCACATCAGCAGCCAACGTACTACAGGGTGTTTTAAAAAAAACAGCCCAGGTGATCCTGCTCAGCAGCGAATTTGATGAACTTGCCGCAGGGGAATTGATACCACTGCTCAAGAAATGCAGTCGTGATCTTACAATTATTCTTGTCTCAGATGAGAATTCATTGCCCGTAATACGCAAGATGCGAAAGGAAGGTATTTTTTATCACTCACTAAAGCCTATAGATCCTGCGGATAAAGAAGAGTTACGCCAGGCTGTTGCCTGTGCGTTTGAAAACATAAAGCTGTCATAAACCACGTAAAGGAGGAAGGACAATGTCAGAGTTGTTTAATGCAATTGGGGAGGTAAGGTCAGTCAATACCATGGTTGACTTTTACCAGTACATCAAGACTGTGGAGTACTTGATCTGTATCGCCTTTTTTGTAGCTTTCCCGATGTTTTACAGATACTTGCATAAAACTGACCAGTCTGATTCAGCAAGCAAGCACTGATTTTAAAGTCCATATCAGAGACTTTGACAAGGAGAGTCTAAATGAAAATTGTGCAACGTATAAAATTGGGTTTCCTTCTTGGCACTGCGTGCCTGTTGGTTGCCGGTGTCTGTTTTGCAACAGCCTATCCAGACAAAATAACCATTGACAGCATTCAGAAGTACTATGAGCCGGTGGAATTTGACCATGAGTTCCACGTAAATATGCTTAATAATGATTGCAGCACCTGTCATCACCACACTATCGGTATTGGCAATATAGATGACAATTGCATCAGATGTCACAAACACAGTCCAGAACAGTCCAATGTAAGCTGCCAGGGCTGCCACGAATCGGATCCATTCACGCCAGAGGCACTATTAAAGCAAAGGGATAAGGCTCCACCAGTTTATCACCGTGATACCCCAGGACTTAAAGCCGCATATCATAAAAGCTGTATGGGCTGCCACCAGGCAATGTCCGGCCCAACCGGATGTCAGGATTGCCACTCACGTAATGACAGCGGTGATGCCATATTTAAAGCGGGCAAATATGCACCAAAACCAAATCCTGCTAAAAAGAAATAAAATTAAGCAGTTATCCATTTAAAGGAGAACGCAGACCATGATTGAACGTCGAGACTTTTTGAAAGGGTGCCTTGCCTGTGGTGTAACCGCAGCAACTGTTGGTGTCACTGGTTCAAGGGCATTGGCAGCAGGCTCATTTGAAGGTAATCCTGAATCCATGGGTGTGCTGGTTGACCTGACCCGCTGTGTAGGTTGCCGTAGCTGTGAAGCAGCCTGTAATAATGAGCAAAAACTTCCTGAGCCAGACCTTCCATTTGATGATATGTCGGTATTTGACAATAAGCGTCGTACCACTGAAAAATCATATACTGTTGTAAATAAGTACAAGGTTGCCGATACCGATACTCTGTTCAGAAAAATTCAGTGCAACCATTGTACAGAACCAGCTTGCCTCAGCTCCTGCTTTGTTAATGCATATACAAAGACCAAAGAAGGTGCTGTTATTTATAATTCAAAGGTATGTGTTGGTTGTCGTAACTGTATGATTGCATGTCCATTTAATATTCCTGCCTACAGCTACTCAAGTGCCATTAATCCTATCGTATTAAAATGTATATTCTGCTACGACACACGTCTGAAAAATGGCAAGGCTCCGGCATGTGTAGAAATATGCCCACAGCAGGTGATGACATTTGGAAGGCGTGCAGACCTTATTAAACTTGGTCATGACCGTATTCAGAATAACCCTGGCAAGTATGTTGATAAGCTGTATGGTGAAAAAGCTGTCGGTGGAACCAGTTGGATGTACTTAAGCAGCGTAGACTTTGACAAAGTCGGATTTGATGCAAACATCCAAAATGAACCTATCATATCAAACGTCAAAGACTTCCTTGGTTTTGTTCCAATGGTACTGGCGATCTGGCCTGCTCTGTTCAGCGGTGTGCATCTGTTAGCTACTAAAAACAAAGATGGTCATCATGATCATGAAGAGGGAGATCAACAATGAAAATGTATCTTGCGCGTAATCCAAATACGCAAATGATCGACAGCTTGGGGCAAAATAACGACAAAGGTCGTTCATGGACCTTAATGGAAAAGATATTTTTAGGTCTTACCCCAAGACAGTATATGTCACAGGCCGTCAGTAACCCACTTAACTGGATCTTTGCCATTATACTTATTATTGGTATTCCTATTATTATTGGCCGTTATATCTTCGGACTTTCCTGGGCCATTGGCGACCCCTATGACAACGCCTGGGGACTTTTTCTGGGTTTTGGCCTGTTTGGCATGGTGCCGCTCTCATCATCCGGCTTCCAGCTTGGCACAGCAGTGGAGGTTTTCGGACGGCATGACCTTGAACCAATTGAACGACTGGGGCTTCTGAACGGTCTGCTGGGCTACTTTTTTGCTGTTATCTTCCTGCTTTGCGACCTGGGACAACCCTGGAGACTTATCTATCCCATGTTTGTATCTTGGGGACCAGAGGCTGTACTTTTCCTGGTTGCCTGGCACGTTGCTACTTACCTTTCAGTGCAGGTTGCAGAAGTTTCAACCTCGTTTTTTGAATGGATGGGCTGGCCTGCCGGCAGAACCATGATTAAAAAGATGGCACTGGGCCTTGCCGTTGCAGGTATTATTCTTTCAACACTGCACCAGGGTGCTTTGGGTGCCCTTTCCACCTACGCACCAGGCAAGGTACATCCACTTTGGTATTCCGCTGCATATCAATGGCTTTACTTCTTTGTTTCTTCCCTGCCAGGCGGCCTTTGTATGGTAATTGTTGTAAGCACCATTGTTATTAAAACAATGGCTTGGCGTTGCGATGACACCTTTAAAAACAGCCTGCCCAAATTACAGATAGCACTGGCAAAGGGTGCATCTATGGGGCTGCTTACCTATTTCATAATCAGAATGATCGGTATTGCCCATGATAACAAATGGGCCTACATCTTTACAGGATGGGGAGCCTGGTGGCTATTTGAAATGTTCTTTGGCGTTATACTTTCACTAATTCTGCTGACAGCAGGTGTTCGCACAAAGAATTTAACTCTTATAAGAGTTGGTGCATGGACAACAATTTTAGGTGTGGTTTTACACCGTCTGAATGTCTATATGATCACCTTCAACTGGCAACAGGGCCATGTACACGTTCCACCTGTTCGTGAAATAATTATTGCTGTTACAGTATACTCAATATATATCATGGTATATCGTGCAATTTTATATCGCTGGCCAATCCTGTTTAAGTGGAAAACTAAATATTCTGACTATGCTGTTTTACCCCCTAAGCCGTAAGTTATCGGTAAGGTGCTAAAGGTAGTATTTACAGTTGAACTTAATACATTATATTGAATCAGGGACAGATATAGAACCTGTCCCTGATTCAATAAACCTGAATACTATGCTATATAAATTGAAGTATATCTTGTTATAATCAATAGTTGTAAGTTGTGCCAATAATAAGAGAGGGAGGGAATCATGCTTCGTAATATTGCCAGCAGATCAATAGTTCCAGTAGGGCTTGCTGTAACTGGCTTTGTAGCAATTGGTTGCCTTTGTCTCTACGCAATTATAAAGCAAGATCTTATAAATGATGCTACGCAGAATGGGCATAATATTGCAAATACGGTTGTCCTTTCAACCCGCTACGCCATGTTGCATAATGACCGTCAGCATTTGGGCAATATAATTGCAAATATTGGTCAACAACAGGGCTTAGAGCATTTACGTGTTTTCAACCATGATGGAGTAATCACTTTTTCACGCAACCAGCCCGAGATCGGACACCAGGTTAACAAGCAGGTAGAAGGCTGTAACGGCTGCCATAGCGGAAGTAAGCCTGCTGATGAACTTGCTGCTGAAAAGCAGACCCGCCGCTTCATAAATGAGCGTGGGATTGAAGTACTTGCCCTGGCACAGCCAATCTATAATGAACAGGGTTGCAGCACCGCCTGCCACTATCACCCCGCAGATCACAAAGTCCTTGGAATGCTTGATATAGGCATAGACCAGGAACCTCTCAAAAAATCACTCGCAATAATGCGTTACCGTATGGTAATATTTACGCTTATGATACTGGTATTAACAGTTGGAGGCGTAGCAGCCCTGTTAAACCGGTCTTTTTTTGTGCCATTAAG
The DNA here is from genome assembly GCA_964600635.1 of uncultured Geobacter sp. Lineage (GTDB taxonomy): Bacteria > Desulfobacterota > Desulfuromonadia > Geobacterales > Pseudopelobacteraceae > Trichlorobacter. Next base: position 33,313 of record CAZRKG010000009.1, read on the forward strand.
AAAACTTGTTGCGGCAACCTCTAATGAAGATACTGAAGAAGCAGAGAAGCTGGTACAGGCAGGTTATGGTGAGATTTCAACTTTAGCACGTAATTATCATGTGCTTATTACCAAGTTAAATGCAGCAAAAAAAGCTTTGGATCATTCCCTGAAAAAATAAATCTTTACCTGAATAAAGTATACCTGGACATTAGAGTCTCTCTTAGTTGTCCGGGACAGCAACAGTTAAAGCTTACTTCACTGCAGTTCTATTAAGAGAAGTAAGCTTTGCTTCTATAATTGCTTTATTACTATTGTTAGTACACGCTGATATTTTCTATGTTCAGAGCTGCTACTATATACCGGCATTATTGAATACTCTTAAACATTCTGATGTTTTCTATTCAGAGTAATCATTATTATTTTATGGTCTTAAATAAAGTCACATTATTTGGCGATTGGATTTTAATTAACATTTTTTCTACATAATGCTCCACGCAACAGAAGAATAACAAGGACAGGTCAAATGACTAGCCCTGAAATCACTAAGCCACAAACCCCTGAAGAACAACGTGCACAAATATTAAATTCAGTTTACCAGTTAAAGACCAGATCACGTCAAGGTTTATGGGCTATTGCTGTTTTCACTGCTATCAGTATACCGGCTGTTTTAAGTGAACAGTTCCCTCCGCTAAGTCCTGAAGTAAAAAAGATTTTAGGTACACCGCCATCCAGCAACATGATTACCGCCTTGCTGGTAGTTTATGCATTTTCTGCAATTTTGCTGGTTTTGGGCAGGATAACGAATGGCTCACCAAAACTTGTTTCTTTCAGCCATATCGGCTATCTGGTATGCTTTTATGCCTTTTATTACTTTTCAGGAGTTTTGCCTGAAAATATCTGGGCAGTTATTGCAACCGGTATGACTATTTTAAGTTTGGAAAGTTATCATATCTGGTCATACAGCATGAACAGAATACAAGAACTTGAAGAACAATTAGCACTGTTGGAACGTCGTATGGGATTTCTTAAAAGGTAGGCAAAGACTTTATAAGGCCAATCTGGGTTTTTACAAGGCTAGTACATCGTAAAACAATCCATAGAAATACTTACACCTCTATCCTGACATACATGCAGGATTTAAATACCTTCGGCATTTACACTTCTATTTTTACCACTTATATGCAGATCACAGTGCAGACAACGACGAAAATACAGCAACGACATCCCGTTAAGATGGAATGTCTTGCCACATCTGGGGCAGCGAGCCAAAGCCGAGTATAACGATGCAAGAAAAAGCAGCACAACCCAGACTACAAACGCTGTGGCCATGCTGCGAAATGTTGGAGAAATCCGGTGAACCAGCCACATTAGTGGCATGTACATAATAACTACGCCAAAAAACAGTTTGCGACGCATTCGCAAAGTATTCATCAATACCTGGAAGCGTGCCGGATCATCTTCCGCAACTTGTGCAGTTTCAGGGTGAGCAATGGACTCACCCTGAAATTTATCCTGACTTTCAGCCACGGCTGATAGCCTTCACCTCTTGACGCTTAGCTTCATCAGCAGTTTTCTTAATCATATTATACAGATTTATAAACGCCGGAACAGTTTGGGTTACAATAACAAGAGCTAGAAAACCTGTAAAAGCCAACACCAGAATTCCACTATTGTAAGTCAGAGTTGTATCAACCTCAGCAGCAAATGCAGAAGAAATGGACAGGGCAGACAGTGCAAGGGTGGTAGCAAGAATACGTGTGATTTTCATTTTTTGTTTCTCCTTTGGTTTGTTTGTTGGATTATTTACTGTTCAGTTGCTGGTAGCCGCTGAACTGCGGGAAGAGCTGAAAACCGCTTTCAGCATGGAATACAGCAATATGGCAGCAGGTACCGCCTGAAACATCAGAACCAAGGCTCCAAAGCCGATAAAGAACCAGACCAATGGTCCACCACTATCGCTGACACCACTGTTTGATGCAAAAGCAGAAGTAGCACTACAAGCGGACAATGTAACTAACAGGTTGATAATTCTGGCTTTCATGACATCCTCCTTTTTATACTTCATTGTGAACTAGCTGATTTTACCTTTGTATGTTGCACTAAGGATGCCAACTTTATTATTTGATGAAGAAAAATATAAAACCCTGTAATAACATACTGTTATACGCACTATCTTAAACTCTGCCACTGTTGCTGCTGACAAGCACACTGTATAATTTAGTTATTCAGCATTTGAATGGCAAACGGGGGCTACCGTTAGCTAACCTACTGAAATATCAGCTTAATACTGTTTTTATACAATTATCAGAATGTATATCGAAACTATGCAGAAGGCAGGGAAATGGTAAAGGTTGTACCTGTCCCCACCTCACTTTCAACGGTAATACTGCCACCATGTGATTGAATTATGCCATAGGATACAGACAGGCCCAGACCGGTACCTCCTGTACCTTTAGTGGTAAAAAACGGGTCAAACAGCTTGTTTATCTGTTCTTCCGGTATTCCTGCACCTGAATCAGCTATCACAATCTGCACATTTTCAGTGTCACCTGTTTTTTTCATTATGGTGCTTATGCTCAAATTGCCACGCCTTAGATCCTGCATAGCCTGGCCAGCATTGATAAGAATATTTATGAAGACCTGTTTAAGCTGGTTCTGATCGGCCATTATGCGTGGCAGATCAGGTGCCAGTTGTCTCACAATTGCAACATTCTGAAATGTTGATTGCTTTTCAACCAACCTCAGAGAGCCAACAAGAACCTGGTTTATATCGGTCAGCTCTGTCTTTGGCTGATAGTCTCTGGCAAATTCAAGCAGTCCTTTTACTATTACTGCACAGCGTTTTGCCTCATCCCTGATAGTATCCAGATCAGAAGCAAGTGCCGGATCAAAACGCTTGTCTTTGGCAAGCAGCTCACTGAAAATCAGAATTCCTGAAAGCGGGTTGTTAATTTCATGGGCAATCCCTGCAACCAGTTCTCCCAGGGAAGCCAGCTTTTCAGTATGGACTAACTGCATCTGCATACGCCGCAACTGCTCTGAACGCTCCTCCACCTTTTCTTCAAGGGTATGGCCCCATGCCTCCAGATCATCACGTGCCTGCCGCAAGTTATTTGTCATGGCCTGGAACGCAAGCATGAGCTGCCCAAGTTCATCATTGGATGTAGGCACAATCGTGCAATCCAGATCGCCCTCAGCAACCCTGTTAGTCAGATTCAGCAGCTCGGTAACAGGACGATTTACAAGATATAGCGTGAAAAATGTCAGTGATGCCCCAAGAAGAAAGATCAGCAAGACCGTGGAAAAAACAATCCGATTACGGTATGAGGCCAGATCAGACTTTAAGGTATCCATTGATACGGCAATATCAACAACGCCAAGCACGCTGTTTCTACTGCTGCCAGCATGGCATTCTGAGGTTGAACATCCCGAACTGTTACAGATGGAACGGGACAGTGCCATGACCTGCTGCCCATTAGGCATGTTGTAAAATCTGCTGCGTTCCTCCATCCGTTTCAGTTCCGGCACGGCTCCATCATGGTGACATTCAACGCATTTGAATACTTGCTGATCAAGCCGTTTTCCGGTCTCTCCAGCATGGGTTGAATGCACAATCACCCCTTGATGGTTGGCAAGCCTGATCTTCACTATACCGGGTCGTTTGGCCATCTCATCAATAATCTGAAACACCAGCATACGGTCATTCTGCATCATCTGATGACGGGTGACGCGGATAATGGAGTCTGCCAGATTGTCCAGATCACGGGTTTCATTTTTTACAAGAAGATGTTGCAGGCTGTTGATATGGATCCAGGCAAAGATGGTCATGAACAGCACAACAACAGTGCCGGTGAGGATTGTCAGCTTCTGTATCAGCAGAAGGTTACGGGGTATAAAGCGATGTAGTAAACTTTTAAGTAGAGACATAGTCTCGGCCCGATACGCCAAGCTTTTTCATCATAGCCTGGAAATTTGGGCGTAACATGCCAGTTTCTTCAGCAGCCCGGGTTATGTTGCCACGATTACGCTGCAAGGCATTGATAACAAATGAACGTTCTATATCTTCGACAGCCTGCTCTCGCAACTGACGTTTGGCTTCCTTCAGCTCTTCAACACTGATCGGGATGATGTTGTTTTCAATCAGATGCTGCTCGATTTCATCAGCACCAAGCTCCAGATCATCTGGCGTTATGAAGCTGTCATCAGCCAGCACAACAGCCCGCTCAATCACATTTTCCAGCTCTCTTACATTGCCAGGAAAGGCATAGCTTTGTAAAAGCTGCATTGCACCGGCTGTAACACCTTTTATGTCCTTGCCAACTTCTTCAGCACAACGCCGGACAGCATGACCAACCAGCAGCGGAATATCACCGGTTCTGTCCCTAAGGGGCGGCAGGTCAAGCGGTATGATATTCAGACGGAAGAAAAGGTCTTCCCGGAAGGTGCCCTCTGCCACCAGATCACGCAGATTACGGTTTGTGGCTGCCACCAGGCGGATATTGATAGGTGTTGGCTGGGTGCCACCAATCGGAGTAACCTGTCTTTCCTGCAATACCCTCAAAAGCTTTGCCTGGGTGGTCAGGCTGAGGTTAGAAACCTCATCGAGGAACAATGTCCCACCTTCTGCCACCTTGAAAAGACCTGTTTTGGTATGGATTGCACCGGTAAAGGATCCCTTAACATGGCCAAACAGCTCGGATTCCAACAGATTTTCGACCAGGGCTGTACAATCTACAGGTACAAAGGGATGATCACGACGGGTACTGTGCTTGTGGATTGCCCTTGCAACAAGTTCTTTTCCGGTGCCTGATTCACCTGTGATCAGTACGGTACTGTCTGTTGGTGCAACCTGCATTATTCTGCGATAGACCTTGACCATTTCATGGCTTTTACCCACAAAACTTTCAAAGCCATCTGTATCACGCAGTTCCTTGCAAAGGTACAGATCTTCAAGCTCTACAACACTCTGCTCCAGTGCGGCCTTAACCACCTGAAGCATCTCTTCGGGTGTAAACGGCTTTGCAATATAATCTACAGCACCCAGCTTCATTACTTCTACTGCACTATCAACAGAAGAGTAGCCTGTTATAAAAACAACCGGCATATCCGGCTGCACTTCTTTAATTGAACGCAGAACATCTATGCCACTGATCCCTGGCATTTTTAAATCAGTAATGACCAGGTCAAAGTTTTCACTTTTCAGCTTTTCAAGTGCTGCATGTCCATTACCAAAGGTTTCAACCGCAAAGGATTCAGACTCCAGAATCCTTCGTACGCCTTCCCTGATGGCTGGTTCGTCATCAATCACTAAAAGTCGCTTCTTTGGTTCCATGGGTCCCCTCGTAAACTATACTTTTAGGTACTGTACTGCCAAACAAAGTAACAGATGGTCATTAACAGATGTCTTAATATAGTCTTGTTCTGTTTTGAGTGCTGTATATTACTGCCACACTCATATTTAGCAAAGAAAATAAAGGTGTTTTTATGCAACAAGCAGTTGTTGACAAGAATCTGCTGTCTTCAGAAATACATCCACAACAGATCAACCACCTGAAGGTTGCTGCATGGGTAGCAGCCAGCAAAAAAAGGGCAATACAATATTAACAAAATCAACGTGCTGGTATATTTTAAGGAGTTTTATCAGCTTATCTCCGCTGTATACCGATAATGTATACAGTATACACCTTGTTTTGAATCAAACAAACATATTTTTAATAGTTCAATATTAAGACACTGATACATTCAAATATTTATATACAAAGTAAGCCTGGCAATTCCTTTAAAAACTTAAAACCTGTATCAAAGTTGTTCATCTGTACAACAAGTACCGCTTTCAAGAGAAAAAAGAGGTTTAAGTAGCTCCTGAAAAACAACAGCCGTGGAAGAAGCCTTGAATTTTGTTAAAAAAGCAACGCCGCTATCACCAGCTTCTGCAATTTGTGGATCAATCGGGATAGAACCTAAAAATGGCACCTGCATATCTTCAGCCATCTGCTTGCCACCGCCTGACATGAACACCGCAGATAACTCGCCACATTTGGGGCAGATAAATCCGTTCATATTCTCCACAACCCCAAGCACCGGCAGGTTGATCTGGTGGCAGAAAGAGATTGATTTACGTACATCAGCAGCCGCAACTTTCTGTGGAGTGGTTACAATGACAGCGCCATCAGCATCTTTCAGGGTCTGGCATACCGCAAGCGGCTCATCACCGGTTCCTGGTGGAGAGTCAACTATCAGGTAATCCAGCTCACCCCAGGCAACATCTCGTATAAACTGGGTAATCACACCTGTTTTCATAGGTCCACGCCAGATCACAGCCTCGTCACGGTTCTTCAGGAAGAAGTCGGTTGAAATAACCTTTAAGCCATCAAGATCAACCGGCAACATCTCACCATCCGCTTCCATCACATTACGGCCTTCAAGCCCCAACATGGTAGGTATGCTTGGCCCGTGAATATCCACATCCAGAAGCCCGACCTTTTTGCCAGCCATATGCAGGGCCACTGCCAGGTTTACGGCAACTGTGCTTTTCCCCACCCCGCCTTTACCTGACATGACAACAATTTTATGCTTTATTTTACATAGTCTTGAGGCAAGCCGCTGTCTTTCCTCAAACTCGGCAAGGGTTTCGGTCATTTTTTTGCTGGCTGCCGAACAACTGGATGAAGAACAACTGTCGCAGGCTGTGGGTGAACAGCCTTGATCCTCTGCATCATTATTCTGACTATTTTGTTGATCCATTACAAACTCCCCCGATAGGTTATAAAGTTGGCAATAATTGCAAGATCTGTTCCCAGATCAAGCGAATTTCCTCTGCTGCCAGACCACCATACTCAACTACCGCCTTTCCTTGCAATTGTGCAAGGGTTGTGTTCTGGTCATAACTGATCCTGTTAAGAATAGTTGCACCAGCAGCTCTGGACAACTCCTCAATCTCAACTGCGATCTCAGCATTAATATCCCACTTGTTAACACTGACAGCGACAGGAACCGAAAAGTGTGCGGCAAGGCCAAGCATCCGTTGCAGATCATGAAGCCCGGATACCGTAGGCTCTGCAACCAGAACAGCCAGATTGG
>CAZRKG010000010.1:0-20405 GCA_964600635.1 uncultured Geobacter sp.
CTACTCTTAATAGACCTGCGTTAATCGGCGGTTAATATCTTTTTGTGCAGATTCGTGTAAATTCGTGGCTAAGTACGGTGCTAACCAACTACTTGTTCTGTTTCTTACGCTGGTGTGGATCCAGCTCCTTCTTTCGTAGCCGGATGGACTGGGGTGTAATCTCCACCAGTTCATCATCATCAATAAATTCCAGTGCCTGTTCCAGAGACATCGCCCGTGGTGGTGTCAGTTTAATGGCATCATCTGAACCAGAGGCACGGACGTTAGTCAGCTTCTTGCCTTTACAGGCATTCACCTCCAGATCATTATCCCGATTATGCTCGCCAATAATCATGCCGCCGTAAAGTTCTGTGCCTGGCCCCACAAACAGGGTACCGCGTGGTTGCAGGGCATCCAGGGCGTATGCGGTGGTTTCACCATGTTCCATTGCAATTAAAACTCCGTTTTTGCGGCCCGGAATATCACCACGGTATGGCCCGTATTCATGGAAGGTGTGGGTCATTACAGCAGTACCACGGCTGTCGGTCAGCACCTCACCCCGTAGTCCGATCAGTCCACGGGCCGGTATGATGAACTCCAGCCGGACGGTTTCGCCCATTGGGTGCATGGAGACCAGTTCTCCCTTGCGTGGACCCATCTTCTCAATAATCACCCCCTGATACTGGGATTCCACATCCACCACCAGATATTCAAGCGGTTCCTGCCTTGTGCCGTCCTTCTCCCTGATTATTACTTCCGGCTTGGAGACAGCCAGTTCAAACCCTTCCCGCCGCATGTTTTCAATCAGAATAGTTAGGTGCAGCTCTCCACGGCCAGAGATCTTGAAGGTGTCCGGCGAGTTGGTGTCCTCCACCCGCAGGGATACATTGGTACGCAGTTCCCTAGTCAGCCGCTCTCTGATGTTGCGGGATGTAACCCATTTACCCTCACGGCCAGCAAAGGGGGAGCTGTTTACCATGAAGTTCATGGAGAGGGTCGGTTCATCAATTGAGATATAGGGGATTGCAACCGGATTGTCGGCCGATGCCAGGGTTTCACCGATGCTGATTTCATCAAAACCGGCAACGGTGACAATATCGCCGGTCATGGCCTGGGGGATCTCCACCTGTTTAAGGCCATCGTAGCCCATAAGTTTAGAGATTCTGCCCCGCACAATAGTACCATTCTGCTTAATCATGGCCACGGTCTCACCGGTTTTAACCTGGCCATTGAAAATCCTGCCGGTGGCTATCCGACCAATATATTCGTTGTAGTCAATGTTTGCGATCAGCATCTGAAATGGGGCGTTGGCATCTCCTTTGGGTGGGCGGACATTGGCCTCCACCACGGCAAAGAGCGGTTCCATGCTGTTGGATTCTGCTGCAAGATCAATTTTTGCAATGCCCTGCTTGGCACTGGTATAAACCACTGGAAAATCAAGTTGTTCATCACTGGCATCCAGGGCACAGAACAGGTCAAAGACCATATCCAGCACTTCATCTGGTCTGGCACCTGGCCGGTCAATTTTGTTAATGACCACAATCGGCTTAAGCCCCAGATCAAGGGATTTTTTCAGCACAAAACGGGTTTGCGGCATCGGGCCGTCCATTGCATCCACCAGCAGCAGTACCGAATCCACCATTTTCAAGACCCGCTCCACCTCTCCGCCGAAGTCGGCATGGCCTGGTGTATCCACAATATTAATTTTATACGGCCCATGCTGTACAGACAGGTTTTTTGCCAGAATTGTTATGCCGCGTTCCTTTTCCAGGTCATTGCTGTCCATTACCCGCTCTGTAATTGCTTCATTCTGACGGAAAACACCGGAATGTTTAAGCATTGCATCCACCAGAGTGGTTTTACCGTGGTCTACGTGGGCGATAATGGCTATGTTGCGGATTTTTTCCTGCATACTTTAATACCTTTCGATTGTACTTCTTGTGGGATTGAAAATTGTTAAAAATACAGTGAGCAGTCATGTAAGTGCAAGAAAAATATGACTATTATCCTGATTTGTATTGTCCACCAAAGAAATCGTATTAGGCTAGAACAGCGTTATTAAGAACTTGCATTTTATAAAGTAACAGTTCATAGTCCTTAGCCATATTTTCCGCAACCGGATAACACTGCGATCTTCTTACAGGACAGACAGCCAGTCCTGAAAACACTGTGGAGGTGTTACCAATGATTAAAACCCGCTTGACAGCAAAGGTGTTGGTTGCCATTGCAGTTACCCTTTCCATTGGCTTTGCCTGTCTGGGTATCTTAAGTCTCTATCTCTCCTACAACTCCATGCTGGATCTTCAACGAACCAGTGCCAGACAAGCAGCAGAAACCGTAATCCATGATCTGATTGAACTGAAGATGAAGGGGGATTTTGATGTCTTCAACCAGTATGTGGATGAACTGGTAAAACGAGGTGGTGCCCTTAAGGCCCAGCTTTACACATCAGACGGTAAACTGTATGGCGGCAGTGAGAACAGCAAACTGATGCGTGAGGCAGTGGCTGCCGGCATTGTGAAGGAAGAAAACAGCAGCGTTGATGGCAAGAGCGTTCTGGTGTTGGCTGCTCCCATGAAAAATGAGGCCCGCTGCAATGCCTGCCATGATTCTGGCCCGGAATTTCTGGGTGGTTTACAGATAGTCACATCACTTGAACAAGGCATGATTAAGGCCAAAAAGCTGGCTGTTGTCCTGACTTCCGTTGGTGTGATTTTCTTTTTTGTGATTATCGGTATGCTTTATCTGCTGATTTCCCGCCTGGTGGTGAGACCAATCAGGGAACTGTACGGGCAGGTGGCAGAGATTGCCAGGGGTGAGGGTGATCTGACCAAGGTGCTTCCGATTCGTTCTGAGGATGAAATTGGACGTCTGGCCGCAGAAACAAACAATCTGACCCAGACCATGCGTCAGATTATCTCTTCCCTCTACCAGCAGGCTTGTCTGTTGGGTGGGCATACCTGTGTGCTGCATAATTCCACAGAAAAGGTTGCCAGGGATGTTCAGGAACAGATGCTGCATTCTGAAACCGCTGCAACTGCCGCTGAGGAGATGAGCAGCACTATCGCCAATATCTCTGAAAATACCAGCCAGGCAGTGGGGCTTTCCACCACCGTGGATAGTGCCGCCATTACCGGACTTAAAGTGGTGCAGGAAACCTGGCAGTGCATGACCACCGTTGCATCCAGTGTGGAATCCACCCTGACCGGTATTGCCGAGCTGGAGCGGTCTTCTGCCAGCATTGGTGATATGCTTTCGCTGATTGAGGATATTGCCGATCAGACCAACCTGCTGGCTCTGAATGCTGCCATTGAAGCTGCCAGGGCAGGTGAGGCTGGTCGTGGTTTTGCTGTTGTTGCCGATGAGGTTCGCTCTCTGGCGGAAAAGACCACTACTTCAACCAAGGATATTGAGCGGGTGGTGGCCAAGATCCAGCATGAAAGTGAACGGGCTGCCAGTAATATACGCAAGGAAAGTCAGCTCATACAGACTGCCCTGGTGCAGGCGGAAGAGGCCCGCAAACATCTTGAGGAGATCAAGAACAGTGCTTCCAGCTCCAAGATGATGAGCGAACTTATCTCTGTTGCCGCTGCTGAACAGACCATGGTGACCGGCGAAATTTCCGGCAAGATCCATCATATCTCCACTGCTGCCCATGATACCAACGGCACCATGCAGCAGAACCTGATTACCTTTACCAAGCTGTCAGAATCTGTAGAAAGCATATACGGTACAGTGGGTCGTTTCTCGGTTGGTAACTATCATGATCAGATTAAAGCCTATGCTTCTGATCTTATGGCAGATGTTCAGCAGGCGATTGCAGATGCCCTGAAAACAGGTGTAATTTCTGAATCTGATCTGTTTGACAGAAACTATCAGCCCTATCCCCAGCGGACAGAGCCACCTAAATTTAATACCCGCTATGATGCCTTTTTTGACCGTGTGATTTCACCCTTACAGGAAAAGATCCTGTCCAAGGACAGCAAGCTGATTTACGCCATCTGCATTGATAACCAGGGGTATGTCCCCAGCCATAACCAGAAGTTCTGCAAGCCGTTGACCGGAGATAAGGCTGTGGATGCTGTTGGCAACCGTACCAAACGTTTCTTTGATGATAAGACCGGCATGGGTTGTGCTAAAAATACCAATGGTGTTCTGCTGCAAACCTATCGTCGCGATACGGGTGAGATCCTGAATGATCTTTCCTATCCGATTTTCATCAATGGCAGGCATTGGGGCGGATTGAGATTTGGTTATCTGGCACCATGCGATTTAGGTTCATGATGTTCTAACAAACGGATCAGAGGTGTAATCAGATATGTCGCTATTAATTTGGGGTGCAATGTTTGAAGTCGGGATTACGGAGATGGATCAGCACCATCGTACACTTTTTAATCTTGCAAACCAGTTGGCCGAAGCAGCCAGGCAGGGCCAGGGCAAAGCACCTCTGGCGGAGGTCTTTGACGAGTTGTTGCGTTACACCCAATACCATTTTGCATCAGAAGAAAGACTGATGGCTGCCCACGGCTACCCGGCTACAGAGCAGCATAAGCAGGCCCATCAGGAGCTGATCCGCAAGGTGTCTGATGCCAAACGCAGTTTTTCAGCAGGTGATGATACCATTGTGGATGAGATGATGGGCTTGTTCACCAGTTGGCTGGCCCACCATATTATGGAGACTGACAAGGAGCTGGCACAGGATCTCAGGGCCAAAGGAGTCAGTTAAGGTTGAAAGGCTTCTGAAAACAAGCACAGATAATGACAAAGCCCTGCTTCTTTTATGAAGCAGGGCTTTGTTGTTTGATGCTTTGTTGTTGATGGTGAATCAGATCCAGGCATCGCCACCATCATAATGCAGGTCTTCTGTCTTATCCTTACGGCTGCTGATTTTGTGCCTGGTCTCTGAGGCGTACTTTTTAATCTTGCTGCTGGCATCTTCCTGAAGATCCACAAGTTTGCGACGTGTTTCCCTGCCAGAGGCAGGTGCCAGCAAAAGGGCGGCAGCAGCACCAAGCAGGGCACCGGAGGCCAGTGCCAGAACGGCTGTTGTAATTGCATTGTCTGTTGTACGCGGCATGGCGTTATCTCCTCTTGATGAAGTCAAAAAATTTAATAACGGCCAACCTAACACAGCCAGCGGCTACTGTGAAGACTAAAGTTAAGCTTCCATTCTCAGCAGGTGCCGTCTGATCATATCTTCAAAGTCAGCGTCATCACTGCTGCTGTAAACTATTGATGCCCCGATTTCAGCCGCAAGAATAGCCGCCAGATATTTGACCGGCAGTTTACTAAGCCGATTTCTGAAGCGGGTTTCCTCCTGCAACATCCTGGGCAGGTGGCGAATCAGGGCTGCCTTGAACGGTGCCTGAAGGCACAGCTCCGGCTTTTCTGTAAAGAACTGGAACAGGCGATGGTAAAGCCCGTTTATGTCATAGCTGATCTCTTCAGAAATATCCGTGTACAGCTTGGTGCCATCTGCTTCTTCCCAGCGTTGCAGAATCAGACTGGCTTCCTGATAGGCACGCTTTTTCAGAATTTCCAGTACATCGCCCACATAGCGTTCTTTGTGGGTCAGAAATTCCTTCTCGGTCAGAATCAGGTTGGCAATAATTTCATAGGAAGATGAGATTACTCCGCACTTGTTGGCAGAGGAGTCACGCATCAGCACCACCCCAGCCTTTTGCAGACCATCCCGTGCCTTGGGGGTGATGAAGGAGTTGGCTCCCTCAATAATCACTTTGGATGATGGAGTACCATCTTCCTTCAAAAAGTCATGCCAGTTCTGGTCATCAATGGTTTCAGGGCGGCCACCGGCTGGTATGAACAGATCGGCCTCCACCTCAAAGGTCCAGTTGACGTATTCATGCAGGAAATCACTAAGTGGTATCCACTGCTCCTGTAGTCTGCCATCGCTGGTTCTGGTCATCTTGCGGTACATCTCCCGCAGGCCATCCATCTTCTTACCGGTTCTGAAGATCATGGTGCCGCCATTTGACAGTCGGGCCGGATCAAAGCCATCCAGATCATGCTGCAATGTGATCTTACGCAGCTCATCCTTATTCAGTCCGTTGGGATCAAGTACAGCAGCAGTACCATCCAGGATCATCACAATCTTTGCATTGGGGCAGCTTTCCAGAATAATTTTTAAGCTGTTGCCGGCCACATCACCACCAGGGCCACCGGTCATCTTGATGGTAAAGGGATCCTCGTGAATATTAACCCCCTGGGATGCCATGACAACTTCTGCAAAGGCCATTAAACCAGTAGATGTGACACCGTATTCCTTATGGTTGATCCCCACCTTTTTACTGGACATGATGCCGGTACCAAGTATGTAGCCTCGCTTGACCGACAGGGCGGCAATGGCCTCGATCATGCTGTCGTGCATGTTCTCATCCGGCCCCAGTTCAATCGGTTCGTCATCACCGTAATAATCCACAATACGTGGGTCTTTGGCCTTACCATTTTCAGTAATAAAAATATCCAGGAAGGCGTTGGTAACGCCGTATTGCAGCTTGTAAAGCCGGCTGGTAACCTGTTTTCTGGCACCTTCTTCCAGTTCTGAGGCATCCATTACCAGCACCAGCTTTGAACCGCCTTCGTAAATATCGGTATTTTTCAGATGTTGGGTGTGGGCCAGTACATAGACCTCACGGAACAGGGTGTTGGCAGTTGTAATGGCATCATCCTGATTGCGGGCAATAACAGTCCGCCAGCCACCACGGGCAATGTCAGAAAATCCGATATGGTAGCCATGACCAAAGCGGCTGAAGAAGAATGTGACTCTGAAGGGCAGGGCCTTTGGAAGATCCTCTATGCAGGCCGGATCAAGCTGTTTAAGATAGGCCGGGTCAAGCCGGAATGACAGGGCCTGCTTTTCCACACAGAAGAAGTTGGTTTTAAGGGTGTGGGTGATAAATTGCAGACAGCACTGATAAATTGCGATACGGATTTCATCCAGCCAGCGGTGGCCGGTGTTGTATTCATCAATCAGCTCAACGGTGTCAGCCAGCATGTTCTGGTAGCTGGAATCCCGCTCTATTATGGCTGGATCAAAACGGGTCTTGAACAGCTTGATGAACTGCATGGTCATTTCAGGATGGGTGTGGAAGGCACTCTGTACATCTTCCAGTCTGAAACGATCCGGCTGGCTGTGGGCCAGGTTGGTGTGACAGAAGGCGGTAAAGCTGTTAACCAGGGCGGCATCATCACCGGACATGATCCCCTCGGCAACCCAGGTGCGGTAGGTGTAGCTGGTGTTGGAAAGTATCTGGGTGTTGCAAAGCTCCAGTTTAAGCTGCTGAACCTCTTTTGATTCATTGGTCAGGTCACAGCCTTCCTGGTGCAATATATAAAATGTGCCCAGAAAGTAGGGGTGAATACCGTTACTGATTGTCAGACAGCGGGCGGTGCGGATACCGATCTTAAGCCGATTGAATACCTCTACAAGTTGCTGCATGAATCCTTTTTGGGGAGGATTGCCCACGGCAAACAGCAGCTTGGTTTCGGTAATATCACCATCGCCTGCCTTCTGAATATCAACAAACAGTCCACCAGAGGCATTGCCCCGCTCAAACAGCCATACCAGTCCGGCTGTCTCTGCTGGTGGTGCAAAACGGATCTGATCAGGGCTGTTCAGCCAGAGCAGATTCAGCAAATGTTCTGCTGTCTGGCGTGGTATACTGGGTGTAAAGGCAGACAGCTCTTTAAGAATGTTCTTATGAAGATCAGCCGGAATGGGTGGGCCGCTCTTGCGGGCAATAAATGCCTCAGATTTACGGTCAAATTCGTAGTTCTGTACCTCCAGCCGGGCCTCCATATCGGGCATAGGGCCAAGGGACTGGGAAAAGATCGCACAGGAAATTTCACGGTCATGCAGATGGTTAAGACTATGGTACAGGGAGCCAGGCACATCTTTACATGCTACAATCAGTTGCTTTTCACGGTCTGCCAGCATCAGGTAGCGGTTGTGTTGCAGAGTGTTCATCTCACGGGTCAGCATTCCCAGGGCTTTAGGTTCATCGGTTAAAGTACTGAAAAAGTGCGGTGACATCTGCTTTTGCAGCCAACTGGCATTCTGACGGGCCTTGGATTCTGCGGTACGCCAGGCATCTCTCATAACAGTGGATTGCTTCATTTTACCTCCAGGTTTGCAGGTTTCAGCAATAGTTCAGCTCAGTTTGTGGTTTTTTGATGTTTCAGCCTGAGCTGAAAAGCCGAAGCCAGGAATATACTGAATTTGCATCAAATATATGCCTAATTCAGTTGGCTGACAAGAAACTTATTGCAGTGTTGCATTTTTTTCTGAGACAGCTTGTTATAAAAGGTATAAACAGGCGTTAAAATCTGTATATTGGGTATGCTCAGTAAAATATAAAACCATTTTGCAAATCTTGTGCTATCTGGGTGCTGGATTTTTAGTCAAATTGCACTGAATTTTCGTGAATTTTAACCTTAAAATGTTTTTATGCAGGAGGTGTTAGGATGTCTGGACAAAACAGTAAATTACAAAAAGGCTGTGTGCAGGTTTATACCGGCAATGGTAAAGGCAAAACAACCGCTGCCCTGGGGCTGTCATTACGTGCCCTGGGTCGTGGGCTTAAGGTCTGCTTCTTCCAGTTTATTAAAGGGGGCGGTCCCTATGGGGAGCAGATGTTGTCAGAACAGTTGGGCGATGGTTTTACAATCATCCAGACCGGCAAACCTGGTTGGGTGAATACAAAGGATATTACAGAAGATCGCCACCTGGCCCAACAGGCACTGGAGCAAGCCAGGCAATTGCTGGTATCAGGCAGGTATGATCTGTTTGTATGTGATGAGATTAACGGTGCAGTTGGTTTTGGATTGATTGATGTTGAGCAGGTGTTGGAGCTGATGGCAGTAAAGCCATCAAATGTAGAGCTGGTACTGACAGGCCGCAATGCCGATGAAAGGGTGATTGAAGCGGCGGATCTGGTGACAGAGATGCGGGAAATCAAGCATTACTACAAAGCAGGGGTTGGGGCAAGGGAGGGAATAGAGCTTTAACAGACTAAACCTCCAGTACCATACCATCGTAAGCAAACTGTACTCCATTGGGCAGTCTGGCCTGGTCTGTGTGGCTTACTTCGTGGGTCAGGTGGGTCAGGATGACACGCTCTGCACCAATCTGCTGTGCAGCTTCAATGGCCTGCGGAATGTTAAAGTGGTAGGGATGGGGCTGCCATCGCAGGCCATCCAGTATCAGCCAGGAAACCCCATGTAACAGATCCATAGATCCTTCCGGGATTGCACTGCAATCGGTCAGATAGGCAAAGTTGCCGATTCTGTAGCCACAGGTTCTACAGGAACCATGAATCAAAGGGATCGGCTGTATCGCCAGGCCAAACAGCTCAAACATACCGGTTACAGGATGGGCGGATAATAGTGGCGGATGGGTGGCATTGGGGTAGTTCTGGAAGATATAATCAAAGTTGCTGGTAAGCCGTTTGATGGTATCGGGGCAGCCGTAGGCCGGTATTACCTGCTGGTGCAGGAAATGGAAGCCCCGCAGATCGTCAATCCCGTTCACATGGTCAGCATGGGTATGGGTGAACAGCACTGCATCCAGCTTTGGCACAGCCTCCCGCAGCATCTGGAAACGCAGATCAGTGGTGCAATCCACCAGGATGTTTTTATCAGCCTGCTGGATCAGAATCGATGACCTGCTCCGTTTGTCACGGGGGTCATGGGAGCTGCATACCGGGCATCTGCAACCCACCATCGGTACACCGGTTGAGGTGCCACTACCTAAAATCGTAATCTTCATGCAATCCAGAATAACAGATGCAAGCGGTCAGCCGCAAGGTGCTTTCCCCTTGCAACAGAACCGCTGCATATTGATAATAGACCCATGAAAATCATCCTGCTCTGCCCTTTCAGTAAAGGCCCGACCCGTGGCAACATCATAACTGTTCAGCGTATTGCCAGTTATCTGAACCAGATGGGCTGTCCGGCTGAACTGCTGGCCCTTGATCTGGATCATGCTGATCGGAGGCTGCTTACACTTGTCGATAATCCCCCAGATCTGCTGCATGGTTTCCATGCCTTTCAGGCTGGCCCCAAAACAAGGTCTGTTGCAAGCTATCTGCAAATACCCTACATCATTACCCTGACCGGCAGCGACCTGTTTGATCCCGCCATGAGGGATCATGCTGATACTAAGCTGGTCTTGCAGGATGCAGCAGGGGTAACCTGTTTTGATCAGCAGGTGGCAGCTCTGGCCAGGCAGAGCTTTCCATTTCTTGCTGATAAACTGCACATCATCCACCAGGGGGTCGAACCACCAGGGTTGGCAGAACCTGTACAGCGTGATGCAGGCCAGTTTGTGATTCTGTTGCCAGCAGCTTTAAGGCCGGTCAAGGGGATTGATTTTGCAATTGAGCAGTTGGCACCATTGGCAGCAGAACTGCCTCAGTTGGTGCTTTGGGTGGCTGGCGGTGTGTTGGATGCCGGCTATGCTGCCCAGCTTGATAAACTGGCTGCCAGCCTGCCATTTGTCAGGTTTCTGGGGGAAGTGCCCTATCAGCAGATCGGATCTGTATATGCTGCTGCTGATCTGGTGCTGAACAGTTCTGAGTTTGAAGGCGGGATGGCCAATGCTCTGCTGGAAGCTATGGCCCTGGGCAGGCCGGTGATAGCCAGGGATATAGCCGGTAATCGTACCCTTGTGCAGGATGGTGTTACCGGCTGGCTGTTTAAGGATGGAGAACAGTTGCGTAACCAGATTAAGAGGGTTGTTGCTGCACCCGCGGAGCGTCATAAAGTTGCTGAAAATGGCCGCAGGCAGGTGTTGGAGCGGTTCTCGCCAAAGGTGGAAGCTGCACTTTTCTACGAGCTGTACAGATCTGCTCTAACAGGCATAACGCCAGGCAGCAGCACAACTGCCCTCACTTGAAACCATACAGGCACCAACCGGACTTTCTGGTCGGCAGGTTTTACCAAACAGCGGACATTGTTCTGGTGCAATCTGGCCGGTCAGCACCTGGCCACAACGGCACCCTGCCGGTTCTGTGGCAGGGGGCAGCTCCAGCGGCATCTGTCTGGCTGCATCAAAACTGGCAAACTCATCCCGCAGTACCAGACCGCTGGATCGGATCATCCCCAGTCCACGCCAGATAACATCAGCCGGCCTGAATAGCTGTTCCAGCAATGCCCTGGCCTTTGGATTGCCGTCGGCAGTCACAGCACGGCTGTACTGGTTTTCCACCTTTGCAACCCCTGCCAACGCCTGTTTGATCAGCATCAAAATTCCCTGTAACAGATCGGCTGGTTCAAAGCCGGTCACTACGCATGGTATCCCGAACTGCTCCGCCAGTGGCAGATAGGCGTTACTGCCGATGACCGTACTGACATGGGCCGGACAGATATAACCATCAATCTGAATCCCATTTGTTGCTGAAAGGGCCTGCATAGCCTCTGGCATTGTTTTGTGGCTGGTCAGCACCATAAAGTTACCAAGCCCCATCTGTCTGGCTTGCAGGATTGCAGCGGCAATGGTCGGGGAAGTGGTTTCAAAACCAACACCAAGGAAGATGACCTGACTGTCCGGTGTATTTCGGGCCAATTGCAGGGCCTCCAGGCTTGAATGGACTGTCCTTATATCTGCCCCCCTGGCCCTTTCCGCCAGCAGGCTGGCCTGTGAACCAGGCACCCGCAGCAGGTCGCCAAAGGTAGTGATGATGGTGTTTGGCTGTGCAGCCAGGGCAACGGCATGGTTGATATAATCCACCGGAGTGACGCAGACCGGACAACCCGGGCCGGATACCAGTCGGATATTATCCGGCAACAGGCTTTTAAGGCCAAAGCTGGCAATGGCCATGGTGTGTGTACCGCAGACCTCCATCAACCTGAGCGGCCTGTCCAGTTTGCCAGCCTCTGTCCTGATGGCGGTTGCAAGGTTGTTCACCAGTTGCGGGTTACGGAATTCCTGCTGGAACTTCATTATGGCTCCTCTGAATCCAGTATCTCACGCATAAGTTGCAGGGTTTCTTCTGCCTCTGCTGCATCCAGACGGGAGATTGCAAAACCGGCATGGACAATCACGTAATCCCCCAGCTTTACAGGATCAGCCAGCATCAGCAGGCTGGCCTCACGTCTGACACCGTCAATCTCTGCCACAACCAGATCTTCATGCAGCTCTACCACCCGCATTGGTACTCCCAGACACATGCTGTTTCTCCCTTCTGTTTGCGGCTATTGCCACCTGTCCCAGGGCGATTCCACCATCATTGGGCGGAACCAGCCGATGGAGATAGACCGTAAAACCGGCCTGTTGCAGTTCAGTATATACCAGTTCAGTTAAAAGGCGATTCTGGAATACACCGCCAGACAGTGCAACCCTGTCAAGACCGCTCTTGTAACGGATCTGTTTGCAGCCTGTAACCAGAGCCGCTGCCAGTGTGGCATGGAAAGACAGGGCCAGGTCAGCTTTGTTCAATCCCTGGCGGACTTTATCTGTCAGTGCAAGCAGTGTATCTGTAAAATCCAGTTGAAAGACCGGACTATCAATCATCTGCCAGGGCAGTTCCAGAAGCTTGCTGCCCTGTTCGGCCAAAGCCTCCAGTTTCATGGCAGCCTGACCATCAAAACTGTTTCTGCTGGCCTCCCCCAGCAGGAAGGAGGCTGCATCAAACAGCCGTCCTGCACTGGAGGTCAGGGGAGAGTTGATCCCCTG
The DNA here is from genome assembly GCA_964600635.1 of uncultured Geobacter sp. Lineage (GTDB taxonomy): Bacteria > Desulfobacterota > Desulfuromonadia > Geobacterales > Pseudopelobacteraceae > Trichlorobacter. The sequence continues at coordinate 12,674 of CAZRKG010000010.1, forward strand.
TTGCAACATGGCAACCAGCAGTTTTTTCTGATCATCTTCAAAGGCTGGTAACGCTGGCAATCGCCAGAAATCATCCCCCATAGGCTGGTGTAGCCAGGCCAGTGCCATCCGCCAGGGTTCTCTGGCTGCTGCATCGCCACCAGGCAGTCGTACCGGTTTCAGGTGTCCCATCCGCTGGCAGTTGCTGTAACCGCCAACAAGAAACTCACCACCCCAGATACTGCCATCATCCCCCAGACCGGTACCATCCAGAATCAGCCCGATCAGTTCGCCATCCAGTTGGTTTTCTGCCATGCAGGCCGCCAGATGGGCATGGTGGTGCTGAACCTGCATGGTGGGCAGTCCACTTTGTGCTGCATAGTGGCTGGAGAGGTAATCAGGGTGCAGGTCACAGACCAGCAGTTGGGGCTTTATCTCCAGCATTGAACCCAGATGCTGGATGGTCTGCTGAAAAACATCATAGGTGGCACTGTTTTTCAGATCACCGATATGCTGGCTTAAAAATGCCTGTTGTCCCTTTGTCAGGCAGATGGTGTTTTTAAACTCTGCCCCAAGACCCAGAATGCCGTAGGCATTGAACGGCAACGGTACAGCACGGGGAACATAGCCTCGAGAGCGACGGTAAAACAGTGGACTGCCCTGTAGAATACGGATAACGGAATCATCGCTGCGGGTCTGGATTGGCCGATTATGGCCCAGTATGGCGGTACAGATATTGTGCAGCCTGGCAGCAGCCTCAAGGTCATCGGCAATCATCGGTTCATCGGAGCGATTGGCACTGGTCATTACCAGTGCGGTGAAGTTTCCCTTGCCAAACAGCAGATGATGCAGCGGACTGTAGGCCAGAATCAGCCCCAGCCAACTGCTGCCTGGAGCCACCAGCTTTGAAATCTGACTGCCTGGCTTGGCCTGTGCAATCAGAATCGGTGCCTCAGGGCCGGATAACAGCCGCTCTTCATCCGCTGACAGCACTGCCAACTGCCTTGCAGTGGCAAGATCTTGCACCATGATGGCAAATGGTTTCTCATCCCGCTGTTTACGCTGCCTTAGCAGCTTTACCGCTGCATCGTTACAGGCATCAACCGCAAGATGAAAGCCCCCCAGTCCCTTGATGGCAACAATCTGGCCCTGTTGCAGCAGGTGTACAGCCTGCTCCAGCGGTTCTGGATGCTCAGGTTGCAGAGACAGCACCGGACCACATTCAGGACAGGCGATCGGTTGGGCATGGAAACGACGGTCAAGCGGGTTGTCATACTCGCCCTGACATGTCTTGCAAAGGGGAAAATCAGCCATTGTGGTCAAGGGCCGGTCATAGGGGATGCCGGTTACAATGGTCCAGCGGGGGCCGCAGTTGGTGCAGGTTATAAAAGGGTGCTGATAACGGCGGTTAGTTGCATCAGACAGTTCTTGCAGGCAGTCAGGACAGGTGGCGGTGTCAGGTGCGATCTGGATGTCGCTCAGGCCGTGGCTGCTGGGCAGAATCCTGAAATCTGCTTCATCTGGCAGCAGCGGTTGTTCAAAGACTTTAATGCGAGAGATACTGGCTAAAGGTGGTAGTTTGGCCTGTAGTCTTTGTTGGAAAACATCCAGCACTTCAGGCTGACCCTGCAACTCCAGTGTAACACCGGCAGGGCTGTTGCATACACAGCCGGTCAGCCCCAGCTCCGTTGCCAGACGGTACACAAACGGCCTGAACCCCACCCCCTGCACAATGCCGGAGATTTGTAAAAGAAGGCGTTTTATTTATGCTCCTCCAGCTTGCTTTCCAGCCAGTTGTACCAGTCTGCCAGCCCCTGTCCGCTGGTGGCAGACAGTTCAATTATATTCAGATTATGACTGACACGGGCAGCATAATCCCTGCAAAGGGCAACATCAAAGGTCAGGTGGGGCAGAAGATCCACCTTGTTAAGCAGCATCAGGCCAGAGTTGTGAAACATCTGGGGGTACTTGAGCGGCTTGTCCTCCCCCTCGGTAACTGACAGCACCACCACCTTACATGCCTCCCCCAGATCAAAGGCAGCCGGACAGACCAGGTTGCCCACATTTTCGATAAACAGTATATCCAGGCTGTCAAGGTCAAAGCTGTGGGTGGCGTTCATCACCATCTGGGCATCAAGATGACAGCCGGCTCCGGTGTTGATCTGTACCACCGGCACCCCTGTTGCTGCTATCCGGCGGGCATCATTATCGGTCTGCTGATCCCCCTCTATCACCGCACAGCGGTATCTGCCGGAAAGGTCGTGCAATGTCTTTTCCAGCAGGCTGGTCTTGCCGGAGCCTGGCGAAGATACCAGGTTAAGCACCAGAATCCCCTTTTCCTTGAACATGGCACGGTTGAAGGCGGCCAGGCGGTTGTTTTTACCCAGCAGATCCTGTTCTATGCTGATCCGCCTGGTATTTGTCTCTTCCGGTTGATTGTGATGGTGATGGCCGTGTTCATGCTCATGTTCATGTTCATGGTGTTGATGATGATCAGATGTTGTGTCGCATCCGCAGGTTGTACACATGATGGTTACTCCTTCTTTTACTAAACTTTATTCCAAATCCATATCAAAGCGTCTTCTTCGTTGGCTCGTCATCGGCTTCTCAACGTACTACGTGTACGCCTTCGTCGCCGATCTCCTCGCCGCCTTAAATCCATCTTTGATCTGGAGTTGGAGTTATATAGACTTTGGCAGGCTGGTTGCAGTTTGAATTTCACACTCTAACCAGCCTGCTGAAACTGCAAGTTGTAAAGCCTGGCATATTCACCGTTTAACTGCATCAGCTTCGCATGTTTGCCGGTCTCAGCTACTCTGCCATTTTTGATGACCATAATCCGGTCGGCATCGCTGATGGTGGCCAGCCGGTGAGCTACTATCAGGGCTGTCCTGCCTGCCAGCAACCGTTTTACACCTTCCTGAATCAGTTTTTCACTCTGGCTGTCAACGCTGGCTGTGGCTTCATCCAGAATCAGAAGCTCTGGATCAAAGGCCAGTGCCCGTGCAAAGCAGATCAGTTGCCGTTCTCCCAGTGAAAGATTGCTGCCCCGCTCCTGCAAAACAGTTTCATATCCTTCTGGTAGCTGCCTGATGAAATCATCAGCCCCGACAACGGTTGCAGCCTGTTTGATACGTTCCGCTGCTTCGGGATTACCCAATGATATGTTAAAAGCTATGCTGCCTGCAAACAGAAACGGTTCCTGTGATACCAGGGCCATCCGGCTGCGTAACCCATGTTTATGCAAGCTGTTTATATCCTGCCCATTAAGCAGAATCTGGCCGCTGTCAAGCTGGTACATCCGGCTTAACAGCCTGATTACCGTGCTTTTACCACCACCACTTTCACCCACCAGGGCCAGCCGCTCACCCTTTCTCAAGGTCAGATTAAAGTCAGTCAAGGCCGGTTCTCCCTTGCGATAGGCAAAACTAACCTGTCTGAACTCCAGCAGGGGAGCTGTGGTTGACGGATGTTTGTCAGTCTGTTCTGGTGCGGTGCCGGTTGATGGCTCCTCTTTTTCATCCAGCACCAGAAAAATCCTCTCAAGGGCAGCCATTGCTCCCTGTATGACACCGTATTTGGCTGACAGATCCCTGATCGGGCCAAAGAATTTTTCAATGTACTGGATAAAGGCCACCAGGGGTACCAGATGATCAGGGCAATGGCAATTGATGAGAGCATCTCCACCAGGGCATATAGTGAGGCATCCCAGTTGATGACCGGACGGTTGGCCTCACGGTAAGATCGATTCAGGCTGGTGAAACGGGCCTGCTCATGTTGCTCTCTGCCGTAGGACTGTACCACCGGTATTGCCCCCAGCACTTCTGCCAGATGGCTGTTAAGATTACCCAGACGAGAGCGGACTTCCCTGAAAGCCTGCCGCATCTTGCGTCGGAACAGCCAGGTTATGAAGATAAGTGGCGGCAGTACGCTGAAAGTGACCAGGGATAATTTTGGTTCCATCCAGAGCATGGCTGCCACAATGCCGGTCAGCAACAGCAGATCTCCGATAACCGAGACTATACCGGCTGCAAACAGTTCCCCCAGGGCTTCCACATCGCTTGTGAGCCGTGTAACCACTCCACCAGAAGCAGATTTGTCAAACCAGCGAACCGGCAGTTTAAGCATCCGTTGGTACATGGCGTTGCGGATGTCGGACATGATCCGTTGCCCCACCACCTGCAGACCATATACCTCGGCCCAGACCAGCAGGGCTTCAATAATCAGTACCAGCAGAAACAGTCCGGCAGGTACAGCTAAAAGGTCAAGCCTGCCCGGGGTAATGGCATGGTCTATGGCGTATTTAAGCAGCAGTGGTTGTGACAGTCGGCAGAGGGTAGTGAATGGCAGCAGCAGCAGAATCAGCCCGGCAAGGCGGCGGTACGGGACAATAAAACCGAAGAAACGGCGTAACAGTCTCAGGTCATAGGCCTTGCCTGTAATCGCATCTTCATATAAGCCGCCATGGTTCATCCGGTACTCCTTGATTAAAGTATTGTAAACCTTGCAGAATTCATTGTGGCTTGTCAATGTTTGACATTCACTGACATTTTTTATTGCAGCTAGCTTAGTTGTTTAGTAGGATATTTCTGATGTCTATATGAGTAAAATATTGTAAAAGGAGTGCATAATGTCACAGATTTTTACTGACAATTCAACTACTATAGGTAATACGCCAATGGTCAGACTAAACAAGGTAACAGATGGTGCCAATGCCACTGTACTGGCCAAGGTGGAAAGCCGTAACCCTGCATTTTCCGTAAAATGCCGGGTTGGTGCCAGCCTGATTAAAGATGCAGAAGAGCGTGGCTTGTTGAAGCCAGGTGTGGAAATTATTGAACCTACCAGCGGTAACACCGGCATTGCCCTGGCCTTTGTTGCTGCTGCCAGGGGCTACCGCCTGACCCTGACCATGCCGGAGACCATGAGTGTTGAACGTTGCCGGGTTTTGGCTGCTCTGGGGGCAAACCTGGTACTGACACCAGGTTCTGAAGGTATGAAAGGTACTATTGTACGGGCCGAGCAGATGGTAGCCGATAACCCTGGCAAGTTTTTCCTGCCCCAGCAGTTTAAAAATCCGGCAAATCCAAGAATCCATGAATTGACCACCGGCCCTGAAATCTGGAATGATACCAGCGGTGCTGTTGACCTGCTTGTTGCCAGTGTCGGTACCGGCGGCACCATCAGCGGGATTTCACGCTATATCAAACAGACCTGCGGCAAAAAAATAACTTCTGTTGCGGTTGAGCCAGCGGAAAGTCCGGTAATCAGCCAGCATCTGGCCGGTAAACTGCTGCAACCGGCACCCCATAAAATACAGGGTATTGGTGCCGGCTTTATTCCTGAAACCCTTGATCTGTCCCTGGTGGATCAGGTGGAACAAGTCAGCAGTGATGAGGCGATTGAGTTTGCAAGAAGGCTGGCAAGGGAGGAAGGGCTGCTGGTGGGTATTTCCAGCGGTGCCGCAGCAGCAGTGGCGGTACGGCTTGCAAAGCAGCCACTTTACAGTGGAAAAACCATCGTGGTGATTCTGCCTGATGGTGCCGAGCGTTACCTGTCTACCCCGCTGTTTGAAGGGGTTTGAAAGTTCAAGCGTTTAAGTAACTTGGAGCTGTACCTTCATACGCTTTACGGCTGTGGTACCAGCTTGATCTCTAATTTACAATCAACTGCTGAGGCATATTTTCTAAGCATAGCTAACGATGGGGAGTGTTGGCGAGAGCCAAGTGAGGCTTCAACCCTGGCAAGTGATGGCTGTGACACTCCCATTTTTGCTGCCACTTGCTCCTGGGTCAGCCCTGCTTGCTTACGTGCTGCCAGCAATACATCCAGTGCAGCAAACTCATCTTCTAAAGATTTCCATGCTTTTTGGAAGTTTGTATCCTGGAGATCATGCTCAAGTTTTTTCTTTGGATTATATGGAACTGGCTTATAACTCATGGTTTAGAACCTCCTTTAGTCTGATGATAGCTATGTTTAACTCGTTATGTGGAGTTTTATCGGACTTTTTGATGAAGCTGTGAAGAATTATGATTTTTCTTCCCACCAGTGTGCAAAAAAATACCCTGCCTATTCCTTCTTTTGCTTTAGCACGTATTTCAAAAAGTCCATTACCAAGAGCTTTTGTATGTGGCATTCCTAAATTGGGGCCGTATTCTTCCATACGTATGGTCAAGGCACGAAACCGTGCACGTAAGCCAACTGGCCACGCATCAAGCTCGCTCTCAACAGACTCATTGTAGTATAATAGCTGATAAGGCATAGGAAAATATATCATGTATGTTATAAAAGTGAAAGATGGAATTACGCAGGCTTTGGAAGTATAAATGCAGATAACAATCAACTCACATCCCACCAATATCCCTGCTGGTTCAACCCTGGCGGAGCTGGCAGCAAAGTACCACCCAGGTGCTGATCTGATGATTCTTAACAGCTACCCTGCATCGCCTGACATAGTACCAGACGAAGGGGATGAGCTGTTTCTGATCCGCCGTGGTGAGCAGCCTGCCGAGCATGAGCTGGAGTCTCTGATGGCCGCCCGCCACACCCCGGGGGTTCATCAACGCCTGAAACAGTCAGTAGTCGGGATAGCTGGTGTTGGTGGCCTTGGCTCTACAGTTGCTGTGGCCTTGGCCCGCATCGGCATTGGCAGGCTTGTACTGGCTGATTTTGATCTTGTGGAGCCTTCCAACCTTAACCGGCAGCAGTTTTTTGTGGATCAGATCGGCCAAGCCAAGGTGCTGGCTCTGACCGATACATTGCTGAGGGTTAATCCCTACCTGTGTTACGAACCCCATGAAATCAGGCTTGACCCCAAAAACATACCCTCAGTTTTTGCCGACTGCCAGATTATTATTGAGGCATTCGACCTGCCAGAGATGAAGGCGATGCTGGTGGATACTGTGCTGGAGCAGTTGCCAAAAACGGTGGTTGTTGCCGCCTCTGGTATGGCCGGCTATGGCGACAGTAACAATATTATCACTCGCAAGGTGTCCGAACGGTTCTATCTGGTGGGGGATGGCAGTTCTGAGGCCAGGCCAGGTTCCGGGCTGATGGCACCACGGGTAGCTGTCTGTGCCGGACATCAGGCCAACCTGGCGGTACAACTGATTTTGGGAGATCTGTAGATGGCGACAATTGCCGTAGCAATGAGCGGCGGGGTGGATTCATCGGTTGCAGCAGCACTGTTGCAGCAGCAGGGGCATCATTTGATCGGCCTGACCATGCAACTGTTTGAACCATGCAGCCCAGGGCCAGGTTCCGCTGCCCATGATGCCGCACTGGTGGCGGCACAGCTTGAAATTCCTCACCATATTATCAACCTGGAGCAACAGTTCAGCAGTATGGTGGTGGCTGATTTTATTCAGCAGTACCGTCAAGGGCAGACACCCAACCCCTGTATCTGTTGTAACCGTTCCATCAAGTTTGGTCTGCTGCTGGATGCTGCCAGGCAGCTTGGGGCTGACTTTCTGGCAACTGGCCACTATGTCCGTAAAACCGTTGCTGCTGATGGCAGTCATCAACTGCGGATGGCGGCCAATCTCAGTAAGGATCAATCCTACTTTCTGTACACCCTGAGCAGCCAACAGTTGCAGCAACTGCTTTTCCCGCTGGGAGAAATAAGCAGCAAGGATGAAGTACGTCAGCTTGCCAGCCAGTTTAACCTGCCGGTGGCTGACAAAGGGGATAGCCAGGAGGTCTGCTTTATACCTGATGATGATTATGTTGCCTTTCTGGAGGGGCAGGGCGGATT
>CAZRKG010000010.1:20505-21798 GCA_964600635.1 uncultured Geobacter sp.
GAGCTTGACTGTAGTTGCAAGATCCGTTACCGCCATCAGCCGATAGCGTGCCGAGTGAGGTCACTTCCCGATGACCGCTGCCAGGTGGAGTTTATGGAGCCGCAACGCTCTGTCACCCCTGGTCAGTATGTGGTGTTTTATCAGGATGATCAGGTCTTGGGTGGCGGCAGAATTGTATCAGGATAACCGCAGGCACCAGAAGCTAAAGTCAAAGTAAAAGTGTTAGGCAATCTGTCCAGCCCTTTTAGATTTGTAAATTAAAATGTGTTGCTTAACAGTACTGCCATTACCCTGTAAAAAAATCAGTAAAAGATATTCTTGACATAACAGATTAGTTGCATATACAACTGCATTATGTCTTTCTCCTTTAACCATAAACAATCATTGGGCTATCTGACCAGCATTGCCAGCAGGCTGTTGAGCAATATACTTGCCACGAAATTGAAGGATGCTGGTATTGATATGACATCCGAACAATGGGGGGCAATCACCATACTGCTTAACGATGGTGCCATGACCCAAGGACAGCTTGGGGAGCGACTGCTCCTTGAAAAATCTAGTGTTAGTCGTCTGACGGATGGGCTTGAAAGACGTGGTTGGGTTGTACGAACCAAAGATGCGTTTGATAGCAGACAGAGACTTGTAACTGCGACACCGAAAGCTCTTGATACAGCAATGTATTGTGAAGCCATAGCGACAGCTATCCTGAATGAGGCTCAAACCGGCATGACAGAAGATGAGATGTTGGCCACCAGGTCGCTACTGTCACGCATCATAAAGAATCTGGAGGTGATTACTAAATAAGACGCACTGATTTTATTGCCCAAATAGTTGTATATGCAACCAGGCTCTGACAAATTCTGGAATCCAATATCAATACAATCCTTAGAGATCAGCATTCAACAAAGAAGGAGGAATTATCATGATCGAACAATCAATACTTGATGACACCAGATCTTTTCTGAAGCACCTTGGTTTAGATGAAGAACCAATTGGCGTTTATTACGATAATATCAAGCCAGAAAATGCTTTTGGCCCCAAGCCAGGCCCGCCTATTTCTCGTGAACTGGAAGAGCAAGGGCAGTTGAATATGCAGGAAGTTTTTCAAAACTTTTCATGTGTCATAGGCAACATCTGGCTGGCAAGGAGGAAGCATGGTACCGCCTATATCTCTGCTGAAGAGTATGGTTGCCCAGGTGGAGTTTTTTACTGCTCAATGGTCAGGCCCAACATCAGGTTCATTGAGCATTACGTAACCACAGGGTTTGAGGGAACTCCGATTCATGGTGAGCG
>CAZRKG010000010.1:21898-39170 GCA_964600635.1 uncultured Geobacter sp.
AAAATGCTTGAGACTTTGCCTGAATCAATGTTCAATGTTGATGGTGCATGGTCGACCGTAAGTAAAAAAATAAATCGTAGTGCTAAAACTTGGGGAGAGAAAGCATAGGTATATCTAAACAGGTCATGGCTAATGCTGTTAATGATTAAAGTAAAGTTACAATAATAATGTTGAACCAAGAATACTTATGAAAGTAGATGCACAAAAGGAATCCATACGGATTCCTTTTGTATTTTTTACATTAAATATTATATATACATCCTGTGTCAGTAAATATGAAAACTTAAATTTTAATTAACTTTAGAGTTGGTCTCCAATAAAATAGCCTATTTGAATATATCATTTAATAATATGACATGAAATTAAGTTTCACATCTTGTTACTTGAGAAAAAGATATGATATTATATACTGATTAAGTAGAAGCGTGTGAAGAGAATTGAAACAGTGTAGACTATACTAAGGAGTGAAGATTGAATAAACCAACCAGAATATATTTAATCCGCCACGGACAGGTGGTGGGGTTTGAAGAGCGTCGTTACAATGGTCATGCTGATGTGGCCCTGACTGAATATGGTCTGCATCAGTACCAACTATTGAAGGAACGGTTGGCTGACCGTAATATTACGGCCTGTTATTCCAGTGATCTGACCCGCTGCCGGATTGGTGCCAACACTATCTGCCAGCAGTTTGGAGTGGAGCCGGTTTTCAGACCGGAGCTGCGGGAGCTGAATATCGGCCTGTGGGAAGGGCTTACCTGGGATGAGATTCAGACCAGATGGCCCAGGGAGTGGGCCGACAGACTGAATGACCTTGTGAATTACAGGGTGCCAGAGGGTGAAAACCTGCTGGATCTTGAGGCCAGGGCGATGCTGGTTGTGCAGGAGATGATAGAGCTGAATCGCGGTAAGGAACTACTGCTTGTTGGACATGGCGGACTCAACAGGGTCATCCTGCTGAATGCCATTGGGGCACCGCTGAAAAAAGCCTTTAATATTGAGCAGAATTACGGCTGCCTGAATATAATTGATTACTACGATGATGGTGGTGTGACGGTTAAGCTGTTGAACGGCTGAATAGATATTTCTTTTGCCTGCTAAACTGTAACTCTGGGTGTAATTGGTAGCTCCATCAGCACCTCTACACCTTCATCAGTATTGGAAACTGAAATCCTGCCTTGCAGGTGTTGTTCCACCACCAGTTTGGATAGATACAGTCCCATGCCGGTTCCTTTAGACTTAAACTTGCTGGTGTAGTAGGGATCAAAGATCTTCTCCAGTGCATCTGTTGCAATGCCACCACCATTATCCCTGATCAATATCCGTGCAAACCTGGCATCGTAACTGCTTCTGATGAAGACCCAGCTATGGGGGCTGCCCTGCCTTTGCAGTGCCTCTTTGGAGTTACGTAAAAGGTGCATTAACACCTGTAAAAACTCTTTGCGATGGGCAAAAATCCCTATATCGGCATCAAGCTGCTGCTCAACCTTGATCCCAAGCGTATTAAATTCCCCTTGTAGCAGTTCCAGTACCTCTTCTATGGCCTGTTTCAGGTCAAAAAACAGTACGCTGCTTTCAGGATGGTAGAAGTGGCTGAAGGCGGTTATGGTCTGGGACATCTCCTTCAGGATCTCCAGTGACTCTGAGACATACCGGTTGCATGCATCCTTTGTAAGCAGATTTTCTTCAAACTCGGAGCTGATGTTTTGTGTGATGATGGCAATGTTGTTAAGGGGTTGCCTCCATTGGTGGGCGATATTGCTTAACATTTCACCCATTGCTGCAAAGCGTGCCTGATGGGCCATCAGATGGTCTTTGGCACGGTTGGCTGCCACTTCTTCGGCAATTCTTTCTTCAAGCCGTTCATGCAATTCTTCTATTGTTGTAATCATGCTGTTAAAGCCACTGGCCAGGTCAGCAGCTTCATCGCTGCCATCAAGGTATACTCTGGCGTTCTTTCTGCCATCCCTGACCTGACCCATAACAGTCTGAATAGCCCCTAGTCTGCCGGTGATTCTGTTGGACATGAACCAGGCACAGATTGAGCCGATTAAAATAGCTATGATGGAATAGCAGATACCGTCTCTGGTGATTTCCGCCAGACGTTCCCCTGCCACCCGTTGCCCGATTCCGACCCGCACCCAGCCCACATTTATATCCCCTATCATGGCGGGTGCCATCACATCTACCAGGGCCGCAGAACGGTGCATTGTGCTTTCCTGCAACTTCTCCGGCATATCTTGCAGGTAGAGTCCGATCCGGTTGCGGTCTGTATGGGCCAGTACCCGTCCATGACGGTCAAGCAACATGGCAAACTGTAATTCTGGATACCGTTGCTGTGATACTGCCAGTTCCTGCAAACCTGCCAGGTCATTGGCTGCCAGCCAGCCAGCGGCTGAGGTGGCCAGTGTCTGGGCCAGGGCAAAAGCCTGCTCGGATTGACGCTCCAATAACATTGCCTGGTTGCGGGTTGTCATATCCCAGACAAATACCGCCATCATAACAGCATGTACGACAGCAACACCGACTATCAACTGTCTACGCAGCGTGCCAAACAGCAGCTTATGTATCTCTTTGTAGCTCATCCGCTAATCACTTCCTACTAATCGCACCTGCTGCTCAAAATGCTGGATATATTCTCGGACAAGATCGTAATCCTGATCTGTCGCAGGCAGAAAACGGCTAATCTGGATACCTGACAGGATAGCCTTGCCAGTACGGTTTTTGTGCAGTGAAACCAGCAGGTCAGTGATCCTTATTACCAGTTCCTTTGGCAGATCGTCCCGCACCATGACCGAGTTGTTAATCAGGTGTGGGGTCTCCCAGATAACTTTAAGTTCCGCAGCCTCTTTGGGATGTTCCTGCTGGAAGGCACGCCAGGGGATCGGCCAGGTTGCCGCTGCTGCTGAATAGCCTAAGTAGGCGTTCATAATGGAGGATTCCTGGGAGCCTACATAGCTGTTTTGTATCTGGCTGTTAATATCCAGGCCATGCTGATGCAGGAAATACTGCGGCATGATGCAGGCTGCCAGGGCGGTGGCGGACGGGTAACTGACCACCTGACCGTCAAGATCGGCTGGGGTTTTGATCTTGCTGTCACGCCTGACGATAAAAAGCCCTTTAAACTCCTCCGGTTCTCCTGCTGAGGCGATTACTTTGTATCCGTTTTGCATGGCCTGCAAGGTCTGCCAGGGGTTGGGCAGAATCAGATCTGGTATGCTAGCTTTCAGCTTGTCTTCAAAGGATGTGTAATCCCGTGAAGCCTCCAGCACAATCCTGGCCCCTGCCAGATTCATGTTGAGATAATCCACCAAAGGCTGATAGGCAGAGCTTAACTTGGCGGGATTATGAAGTGGATGGACGGCAAAATAAAAGGTTTGATGTTGCTGGTCAGCCGGTGAACTGCCGTAAACAGGGCCAGCAGGTTCCGGCTCTGTTTTACAGCCTGCAACCATGATGATAAATGAGAATATCAAGGCTGGCAGTAGCAGCTTTTTGAGCTTCAACTTCATATATTTATATATTCCCACTTACATAAAATTAGTAACTGAAACTTTATATTGATGCAGCAACATAAAATAACAGTTGCTACTCTTCCAGCAACTGTCTTGCCAGCAGCTCTACGGTATGAATCACTTCAATTTCTGAATTATGCCGCTTCAATCCGTCATCCAGCATCATCATGCAGCCAGGGCAGCCGGTAACGGCCAGATCAGCCTTGGTGTCCGTGATTGCATTGGTTTTAAGATCATTGATCTCCACTGAAGAATCACGGTGGTAGACACTGAAAGTTCCCCCCAGACCACAGCAACGGTCAGCTCCTTCCATCTCAATCAGTTCAAGCCCAGGTGTGGCTTTCAGCAGGTTGCGGGGTTCACTGGTTATCTTGCGGGTACGCAGATGACAAGGATCATGGTAGGTCAGTTTCAGCGGTTCGCCAGCACCGGTTTCAGCCGGATTTAACCCCAACTGTTGCAGAAGTTGGGAAATATCCACTGTCTTGTCAGCCAGTTTCTGCAAACGTTCCTTCAAGTTCGGATTCCGCTTGCCGATCACTAGCGGATACAGTCTGTGCAATGCACCGCCGCAGGTGGCACAGGCCGACATGACATAGTCAGCCTCATAACGTTCCATCGCAGTCAGGTTTTTTTCCGCCAGATCCCTCACTGTATCAAGATCACCACCAGACATTCCAGGCAGACCACAACATTGCTGATCCTTGGGGATAATGACAGTACAACCAAGATGTTGCAGCAGCTTTACCGTGGCTGTCCCCACCCGTGGGTAGGCAAAATTGGTCATACAGCCGACAAAGAAGATAACCCGTGGCATATCCGGCCTGCCCTCTATAACTTCTGGATAACGCTCCATAAAAGGGGTCTTGGCAATGGCCGGAATGTAACGCTGGTCTCCCACAAAGGGGATCGGGAAGCGAAGCCGCAGGCCAGAGTTTTCCGGCACCTTTTTGAAAAACAACGGCCCCAGAACAGATGCCGCCTTGGCACCAAGTTTCATCCTGCTGCGGCTTTTAATCACCTGACCAACTGCCTTATGAAAACTGGTAAGCCCCCGCTTTTCAGCCAATGCTTCCCGTGCTGCCACCACAATCTCGTCAGTTGGCACATCGTTGGGGCAGCGATCTACACAGCTTCCGCACAGCAGACATTTTGACATTGCCAGATAGGTCTGATCATCCAGATCAATATCATCCTTAAGCAGATGCTGCACCAGAGCCAGCTTCCCCCGGGCAGTGGCAGGCTCCCGCTGAAAAGCGGTAAAGGCCGGACAGTTACTGCGGCAGGTTCCGCACTTGACACATTTTTTTAACTGATCTTCTATCCGTTCAAGTATGTCTTTGGTTTTGTCAGACATTTGTGGTGTTCCTTTTGTATCAGTCGATCTCTGTACGCCACCGCTCTATGGCAGCCAATGCACGTTCTGCCAGCAGTAATTTGCGTTCTTTTTTCTTCACTCTGCCTGGCAGGGCAGGGAACAGACCGTAGTTTATGTTCATCGGCTGGAAGTTGGCTGTTTCTTTATTGGTGATATGACTGACCAGACCGCCCAGGGCTGTTTCCGGTGGTGGTAGTGGGGGCAGCTTGCCAGTGGCCAGAGCAGCAAGGCTGAGGCCAGCCAGAAAGCCGGAACCGGCGGACTCTACATAGCCTTCCACACCGGTGATCTGACCTGCAAACAGATAGCGACTGTCATTTGCCAGTTGCCAGGTGGGCAGTAACAGTTGGGGCGAGTTGATAAAGGTGTTGCGGTGCATGACCCCCAGACGGACAAATTCCGCCTGCTCCAGCCCCGGAATCATCCGCAGCACCCGCCGCTGCTCCGGCCAGGTCATCCTGGTCTGGAACCCCACCAGATTGTAGAGACTCTTGTCGCTGTTTTCTGTGCGTAGCTGGACTACTGCATAGGGATCCTGTCCGGTGACTGGATCTGGCAGGCCAACCGGCTTCATCGGCCCGAAACGCAGGGTATCATCACCACGTTCCGCCATTTCTTCAATCGGCATACAGCCTTCAAAGTGGATCAGCTTTTCAAACTCACGGGCTGTAACCTGTTCAGCAGACCGCAGTGCCTCAATAAACGCCAGGTACTGCTCTTTATTAAAGGGGCAGTTCAGGTAGTCATCACCATTACCCTTGCCATAGCGGGAGGCAGGATAGATCAGGGACTGGTTAAGGGATGCAGTGGTTACTATCGGGGCTACAGCATCATAAAAATACAGCCTGTCACCAACCAGGCCGGACAGGGTACTGGCCAGTGCATCACTTGTTAAGGGGCCGGAAGCCACTAGTACCAGACCTTCTTCTGGCAGGCTGGTAAGCTCCTGGCGAATCAGCTTTATGTTGGGGTGGGAGCTGATCCGGTCAGTTACAAAGCTGGAGAAATGATCCCGATCCACTGCCAGGGCACCGCCAGCCGGAACTGCCGTTGCATCGGCAGCCTGTATGATTAGTGAGTTGCAACGCCGCAACTCCTCCTTAAGCAGGCCAACTGCATTGCCCAGGTCTGCCCCACGTAGTGAGTTGGAACAGACCAGCTCAGCCAGCTTGTCGGAACTATGGGCCGGAGAGTATTGAAGTGGCTTCATCTCATACAACTGTACCGATATGCCACGTTGGGCTGCCTGCCAGGCCGCTTCACAGCCTGCCAGGCCGGCACCTATGATTGTAATCATTGTAGGCCCCTTGCAGAAAACAGACGAAACATCAATCACGCACTGGTCCAGTCACAGCCTTCTTTGGGGCATTTCAGAAACTCACCTTTTCGCTTGTAAACCTTCTTGACCACAATCGGGAAGTTGCACTTTGGACAAGGCTGGGTGATAGGTGGATCCCACAGTGCAAACTTGCAATCAGGGTAGCGGTTGCAGGAATAAAACATTTTGCCATAGCGTGATTTCTTTTCAGCCAGCTCGCCCTGTTTACACTCAGGACAGGTAACTCCGGTGCCTTTGGGCTTGACCAGCGGCTGGTTGTTCTTACAGGCAGGGTAGCCGGAACAGGCCAGATATTTGCCATAGCGACCATCCTTGATCAGCATCGGCTGACCACATTTCTCACATTTTTCATCTGATAGTACTGGCTCTGCTTTTTCCTCTGCACCGCTAGAATCTATATTGCGGGTATATGTGCAGCCTTCCTTAAAGCCGGTGCAGGCAATAAATTTACCCCTTCTGCCCAACTTCACCGCCAGAGGTTTACCACATTCCGGGCAGGCTTCATCCAGCTCTTCTGTGGTCAGATCATCCTTTTTAACTTCATCTTCCTTCTGTTTTAAAAGACCGATGAAAGGCTCCCAGAATTCCCTTAAAAGTGGCTTCCACTGCTTTTCACCACGGGAAACCTGGTCAAGCTGCTCTTCCAGTCCTGCGGTAAAGTTGTAATCAACATATTGGGAGAAATGGGCTGTCAGCAGGTCATTTACCACCATCCCCACATCTTCAGGGAAAAAACGCTTCTTTTCCAGGCGACAGTATTTGCGATCCACCAGTGTGTTCATGGTGCTGGCGTAGGTGGAAGGACGGCCAATGCCGTACTCCTCCAGAGTCTTTACCAGGGTGGCCTCGGTATATCTTGGTGGTGGTTGGGTAAAGTGCTGCTCCGGCAATACATCCATCAGCTTGAGCGGTTCGCCCTGCTCAAGGACAGGCAGGGTGCCTTCCTTTTCCTCATCCTGATCATCAACCCCTTCAATATACAGCTTCATGAATCCAGGGAAACGCAGTACCGAGCCAGTGGCCCGCAGGGTGTAGCTGTTTTCAGCACCTTCCACAGCAATATCCACCGAGGTCTGATCCAGCAGTGCCTCAGCCATCTGGCAGGCTATGGTCCGCTTCCAGATCAGATCGTACAGCTTGAAAAGGTCTGGTGTCAGATACTGCCTGAGTTCAGCCGGTGTCTTATCCAGATAGGTGGGACGGATCGCCTCATGGGCTTCCTGGGCGTTTTTGGATTTGTTCTTGTAATAGCGGGGCTTTGCCAGGGCATATTCCTTGCCATAACTGCTGCTGATCAGGTCATGGGCCTCTTGCAGGGCCTGGGCAGAAAGGTTGACGCTGTCAGTACGCATATAGGTAATCAGGCCAGCGGTGCCAGCATTGCCAATGGCTACCCCTTCGTAAAGTTTCTGGGCGGTTGACATGGTTTTTCTGGCGGAAAAGCCCAGTTTGCGGGATGCCTCCTGCTGCAGGGTTGAGGTTGTAAAGGGAGGGGCTGGAGAACGTTTGGTCTGCTTGCAGGTAACTGAAGCTACCTGGGCAGTGCCATCTTTTATACCAGCTTTCAACGCCTCAGCGGCAGCCTCGTCAGGAATATCAAACTTACCCAGTTTTTTGCCATTTACCGCCATCAGCCCAGCCTTCAGTTGGGCACCGGATTTTTTCTTCAGCCTGGCGGCAATTGTCCAGTATTCCTGCTCTTTAAAGGCGGAGATCTCCTTCTCCCTCTCACAGACCAGCCGCAGGGCAACGGATTGAACCCGTCCTGCTGACAGACCATAGCGGATCTTTTTCCAGAGGAAGGGGGAGAGAGTAAAGCCCACCAGATAATCCAGAATAGAACGGGCCTGCTGTGCATCCACAAGCGGATCGGCTATTTCCCGTGGATTTTGAACTGCCTGTAAAATGGCATCTTTGGTGATCTCATGAAAAACCACCCGCTGGATCGGTATTTTCGGCTTTTTATCCAGCCCCAGGGCAGCCAGCAGATGCCATGAAATCGCCTCGCCTTCACGATCAGGGTCTGTTGCCAGCAGCAGACGTTCAGCACCTTTAAGTTCCTTCTTGATGGCATCAAGATGTTTCTTGCTGTCAGGAAGTACCTGATACTTTGGCTCAAAATTATTTTCTATATCAACCGAACCCTGCTTGCTGGGCAAGGCCCTCACATGGCCAAAGGAGGCCAGCACCCTGTATTCCGAACCAAGGAACTTTTCGATAGTACGGGCCTTGGCAGGCGATTCTACAATTACTAGCTGATGTGACATAACTGAATATCCTTATGGAAGTGTGTAATATGATCCGGGTAACTGCTGCACTATCCCCTTTAATTCAAGGCCAAGAACCATAGCCGAAACCTCACCAGCCGTCAATTCCAGTGCCTGGATGATTTCATCCATCTGGCGTGGTCCCTGTGCAATCAGTTCATACACCAAAGCCTCGCGGGGGGTAAGATTATGACGTGGCTTCTCTGTCTTTGTCTGTAACTGTAATAGTGGTAACTCTGTGGCAGGTTTGTCAATCTGGCAGGCCAGCAGAATATCCTGGACGCAATCCACCAGTTGGGCACCATCCTTGATCAGGCGGTTGCTGCCACGGCAGGCGGTAATGTTGATGCTGCCAGGCACTGCCATTACTTCCCTGCCCTGATCAAGGGCGTAGCGGGCAGTTATCAATGATCCGCTCTTTTCCACCGCCTCCACCACCAGCACCCCACGGGAAAGCCCGCTGATTATCCGGTTACGACGGGGAAAATGCTCTGCCAGTGGCTGGGTACCCAGTGGAAATTCCGAGATAATACAGCCGGTATGGCTGATCTCTGTGGCAAGTTGGCTGTTCTCAGGTGGATAATCCAGATCCAGGCCACACCCCAGAACAGCAACTGTGGTTCCTTTGCCAAGCAAGGCTCCTCGGTGGGCAGCAGTATCAATACCCCGTGCCAGCCCGGAAACAACCGTTACACCGGCAGCAGCCAGATCTGCGGAAAGCCGCTCTGCACTTTTAAGGCCATCCCTGGTGGCACGACGGGCACCCACCACCGCAACGGCAGGATCCCAGTCCGGTATCTGGCCCCGCAGATAGAGCAGTGGCGGAGGATCACCAATCTCAAACAGGCGGCGGGGATAATCAGCATCCAGAAAGGTCAGCAGCCTTATGTTGGCCTGCTCTATCCGCTTGCATTCTGCCTCTGCAAAATGGCGGCACTCTTTGCCAGCCATATCTGCTATGATCTGTGGCGTTACCCCTTTGATATTTACCAGTTGGTCAGGGCAGGCTGTTAAAGCAGCATCGGCGGTTTCAAAGCGTTCCAGAAGTCTGCGAAACAGTACCGGTCCGATCCCTTTTACCGCCCGCAGGGCTATCCATGCAAAGTGATTTTCCATTGGCTCTGTCCGGTTTCAGCAAATGCGAAGGCCGGCTTTTGCCGGCCTGAGATTGATTCAGTGTACATAAAAGCTGTTAAGAAACAGCTATTTCTAATAAACCGAACTGACCAGACCATCACCAGGGTGGGCAGCATCAATACTTTTCACAACAATGCCGGTTGAACTGTTTTTACCAACTTCCACCAGCACCACCGCACCGATCACCTCACGGGGAAGTTCCCCTACATAGCGGTCTGAAAATGTTTTTACAGGCTTGAAATTACGGGTGATGTACAGCAGATTGCCGACATTGGCCCCCTGGTTAATGCCTATATCTGCAAAAATCACATCATTGATTCCGATTACAGTCTGGTTGTTGGACGCAGTCACAAGGGTTCCCTCCAGCAGGGCAGCGGCCATTTTTAATGGTATGTTACGGCGTTTTATCTGTTGATCCTTAATCAACAGATCTCCCGGGATAATCTCCTTGAAAGAGCTGTTTATAATGGCACGGGAGTTAAGCTCGGTAACATGGGAAAGCTGTAAAGTGCCAACCGGCAACATAAGATGCCCTGTCGGTTTACCCTTGACAGGATGTTTGACCGGTTCTGACTTGTGCAACACCACGTACTGATCACCATCTTTGCCGCCATGTGTGGTACCAATGTTGGTGTACACGGTATCATCCTCGCCAAGGACCAGGCGATTGTTCTGGCCTGCCACAATCTGGCCTGCAGTCTCCAGATCATCTGTCATTAACCAGCCTTCATTGCCGCGGACGATATATATCTGATCTTCCACAAATTCTGGTGGGGTTGCTTCAGCAGCTTTTTGTGATGCTGCCTCTGGCCCTGCAATCTCCAGCTTGCCATCTTTAAAGCGTAGGATCTGACCAGGATAAATCAGGTGCGGGTTGGTTACCTGCGGGTTTTTGGACCAGAGATTGGGCCAGTAAAAGGGATCATTCAGAAACCTGTCAGAAAGACCCCACAGGGTATCACCTTTCTGAATTACATATTCAATCGGACCGGCACCATACTGTGCCAGGGCAGGCGTTGTGATCATAAATAACAACAGAGCTATGATCAGGTTTATAAGTCGTTTTGGGGTTTTCATTCTCATTCGTCTCCGTTTGCATGTAATTGCTTGATATTTCATAAAGTGTATTAAGTTATGACAATTAAAGCCAGAAACCGCCTTTGTCAAGTTATTCTGGCTGATTTTCTTGTATTATTTGCATGTAACAGAGCATATTGTCCTGCTTTAGGTTTTACACCCTTACAGGGCTATGTTAATTTGTCTTCGTTCGGAAAGGATGTTTTCCAGCTTTGTAAGCGTAAATCATTGGTCTTATTTGTGCAACATGTTATAGTAGTATCTATTTGCACAATCCCATAATTTCCTGGGTATAAGAAATAAATCAACTCTTTCTGACTCAAAAACTGATTGTATCAAATCCGGTGTTTCTGTGTATAAACTATTTTTGGCCGTAAAGGTTTGTAATACTATTTGGCTATAGAGTTCATGTAACTGATCTGAACACAGGGTAATAAAATCATGAAAAAACCTGAACTACTGGCTCCAGCCGGTAACTTTGAAAAAATGGAGTACGCCATCTGCTATGGTGCTGATGCGGTTTATATGGGTGGGCCGGATTTTGGCCTGCGTAATATGGCCGGTAACTTTACGCTGGAGGAGATGCCAGCGGCACTGGAGTTCTGCCATAGCCGCAATGTCCGTTGTTACCTGACCATCAACAGCTACCCGATGGACCACTCCCTTGCCAGGCTGGAGGAGTATCTGCAAGCCCTGGCTCCATTACCGATTGATGCCTATATCATCAGTGATCCTGGTGTGTTGCGGATGGTGAAGCAGGTTTCGCCAGAGCGGGAGCTGCATCTGTCCACCCAGGCCAATACCACCAACAGCCAGAGTGTACTTTTCTGGCAGGAGCATGGGATCAGCCAGATCAACCTGGCCCGTGAGATGACTCTGGAGGATATTCGCACAACAGCAATGGCAGCCAGTATCCCCTGTGAAGTTTTTGTGCATGGTGCCATGTGTGTGGCCTATTCAGGACGTTGTCTGCTTTCCAGTGCCATGACAGGCCGTAGTGCCAACCTGGGGGAGTGTACCCAGCCATGCCGCTGGAAATACTCACTGGTGGAGGAACGCCGCCCTGGTGAGTATCAGCCGATTGAAGAGGATTCCAGCGGAACATTTATATATAACTCAAAGGATCTCTGCCTGCTGGAGTACCTGCCAGAACTGGTCAGGGCCGGTGTTGGCTCGCTAAAGATAGAAGGCCGGATGAAGGGGATTCATTATCTGGCCAGTGTACTCAGGGTTTACAGGGCTGCCCTGGACAGCTTCTGGAGTGATCCGGTTGGCTACCGCCCTGATCCGGCCTGGATGGAGGAGCTGGCCACCATCAGCCACCGTGGCTATACCACCGGCTTTCTGCTGGGTGATCCCAGGGATGTGGGTCAATCCTACCAGACCGGATACCTGCGTAGTCATAAGCTGGTTGCTACAATCAGTGCCATTCGGGAACCTGGTCTGGCTGAACTGCTGGTGAGAAACCGCTTTCATGAAGGTGATGAACTTACCTTGACTGGCCCTGCCATGCGAAAGGCACAAATTCAGGCTGATAACCTGCTCAAGCTGGAGCAGGATGGCAGCACCACACCAGTGACTACAGCACACCCCAATATGCGTTTGCTGATGAAGGTTCCTGATGATGCGGCTGAATATGATCTGATCAGACTGCCTGCTCCGGTGCAAGAGTACGCATCATGATTAGCAGAGGGTATGAGCAGATAACGCAATCAGAGGGCAGGTATATTCGGGATTGCCTGCTTCTGCTGTTGCTGTTTGGTTTTCTGTTCCTGCATGGCCTTGGTAATGCCCCACTGATTGATCCTGATGAAGGCCGATATGCCGAGATCCCCCGTGAAATGCTGGTTCAGTCTGACTTTATTACCCCAACCCTTAACTATGTAAAATATTTTGAAAAACCGCCGCTGCTCTATTGGGCCAATGCGGCTTCATTGCATCTGCTGGGCCAGACCGAGTTTGCAGCACGGCTGCCCTCGGTACTGTCCGGCCTGTTTACGGTGTTATTAACCTACATTGCGGGACGCAGGCTCTTTAATCGCCAGACAGGCAATATGGCTGCCCTGATTCTGGGCAGTTGTGCTGCCTTTATGATGCAATCCCGCATTATTCTGACTGATATGCTGCTGACCTTCTGCCTGACAGCCGCCCTGTTCAGCTTTATCATGGCGGCTCGCAGTAAAGAGGGTGGCGGTAAGAACCTGTATCGGATTTTTTTCATATTCTGTGGTCTGGCAGTGCTTGCCAAGGGATTGATCGGGATAGTACTGCCAGCCGGCATAATCTTATTGTACGTGTTGCTGGATCGCCGTTGGGAGCTTTTGGCAAAAATCCCCTGGATTTCTGGACTACTGTTGTTTTTGTTGATTACTGCCCCCTGGTTTGTGCTGGTTTCAATTGCTAACCCGGAATTTCCCCATTTCTTCTTCATACGTGAGCATTTCCAGCGTTACACCACAGAAATCCATAGCCGCAGCCAACCTTTCTGGTTCTTTCTGCCGATTCTGTTACTGACCATGCTGCCCTGGTCGTTTTTCCTGCCAGGCAGTTTGGGCCGTGCCCTGCGGGAGCGTCTCCAGAATAAAGGGCTTATGCTCTACCTGTTGCTTTGGCCCCTGGTTATCATACTGTTTTTTTCCTTCTCCAGCTCAAAGCTTATTCCATACATACTGCCTGCTTTTCCGCCGCTGGCACTATTGCTGGCTGTCCGCTTTTCTCAGATCAGGCAGACCAGGAAGCCCGATTACAACACAGCCCTGGCAATGTTGGCAGGTACGCTTCTTATTTGCGGAATTGGTATAGCTTTGTTACCTCTACAGGGCTGGCTGATCCCTGTTCTGCACAGCTCAGGCCAGACCGGCAGACAACTGGCCGGTCTGCTTTCGGGGCCAGAGCCTGTTCTGGGGTTGAAACAGACTATGTTGCCAGGTGGCCTGCTGACCATCTTTGGTCTGCTGCTGTTCTGGATGATCCGTACCCGCTCCAGCCAGTTGCTGGTTTTACTGCTCTGCTGTTTTGGCATTCTGCTGGAATTGCTGCTGCCTGCTGCCTTTACAAAGTTTGCGGCAGAAGAGCTTTCTTGCAGGCAACTGGCAAAGGTGGCCATTGCAGAGGCTGATTCCAATACGTTCATGGCCCAGAGCGGACTCAGGCAAAGCATGAATTTTTATACCGGCAGGCGGTTGATAACAGTGGGTGATCCTGATGAGCTGGAGTTTGGCAAACAGCATGATAGCCAGAAGGGCTGGTTCATGAGTCAGGAACAGTTTAATAGCTTTTGGAGATCAGGCCAGCGGGTGATGATTGTGATCCATAAACGAGAGCTGGAGCTGTATTCCGTAGAGAGGCAGGGGATAGAAGCACGGGTTTTGGCAGATAATGCTAATTTGAGATTGCTGGCAAATTATTAAGTAAAATCCTGGGTTAACCAAGTATAGTTGTAGGGGTACCCCTTGTGGGTACCCGCAATAAGGGCAGGTACAAGACCTGCACCTTTCACCATTATCAGCAATATCGTAGGGGTGCTGCTTGCTGCACCCAAAATGGAAAATGGATAATGAAGCAACACACGGGCGGAGCAAGCACCGCCCCTACAAACATTACCACTTTCAATATATCCGTCATCCTGCACGCAGTTGCAGGATCCATTATTTTTAATAGATTCCGCAACTACGTGCGGAATGACAATCAAAAGCTTTTCGCTGTTTCGTTGCCCTGTGTTTTATTCCTAATTTTATCGGCGTTCATCGGTGTTAATCGGCGGTTTATATTTTTGTGAAAGTGTTTGGCTGAAAACCAGGAGATTATGAATGAAGCGTGAAACTTTTCTTCCCTTTGCCTCTCCTTCCATTGGTGATGAGGAGATCAACGAAGTAGTTGATTCCCTCCGTTCTGGCTGGATCACCACTGGCCCCAAGGTAAAGCTGTTTGAAGATGCCTTTCGCCAGTATGTGCAGGCTGGCTTTGTGGTTCCATTAAGTTCTGCCACGGCGGGTTTGCATTTAACCATGCTGGCACTTAATATACAGCCTGGGGATGAAATCATCACCACACCTATGACCTTTGCCTCCACCGTCAGCATGATTGTGTTGGCAGGGGGAACACCTGTACTGGCTGATACAGAGCCAGGCACCCTGAATCTTGACATCAACCAGGTTGCTGAAAAGATTACCAAACGTACCAGGGCAATTATTCCGGTTCACTTTGCAGGTCAGCCCTGTGACCTGGAAACATTGCAGGAGTTGGCCAGAAACCATAAACTGACCATTATAGAAGATGCTGCCCATGCTGTTGGTGCAGAATATAAGGGGCAAAAAATTGGCTCACTGGATACCATCTCCATCTTTTCATTCCATCCCAATAAAAACATTACCACCGGAGAAGGTGGCATGGTCTGCTGTAAGGATGAGGCGTTGGCAGAGGAAGTCTCGCTACTTAAATTCCACGGCATGAACCGTGAAGCCTGGAAGCGATTTGCAGCCAGCGGAACCCCAGGTTATGATATTATGTTGCCAGGCTACAAATATAATATGATGGATATTCAGGCTGCCATCGGTCTGCACCAACTGCCCAGGCTGGAGCAGTTTATCAGGCAACGTACCGCCATGGCCCAGACTTACAACCAGGCCTTTGCAGGGATGGAGGAGCTGGCTCTGCCTGTGCAGGCTGGTTATCAGCAACGTCATGCCTGGCACCTTTATACACCGCTGATCCGTACAGAGTTGCTGTCCATTGATCGGGATCGCTTCATGGCCGAGCTGAAGGAACTTAACATCGGCTGCGGACTGCATTATAAAGCGATTCATCACCATGACTGGTATCGTAAAAACATGCCGATACCGGATCAGCAGTTGCCCAACGCCAGTTACGCCTCCAGCCGGATTCTGTCGTTGCCGCTTTTCCCTGCCATGACAGGGCAGGATCAGGCTGATGTGATTGAGGCGGTACAGTCTGTAATCAGGAAGTTCAGGAGATAACATGCAGGAACAGATTCATAAACTGCCCCCCCAGAGCCTTGAGGCCGAGATGTCGATCCTGGGGGGGATACTGATTGATAATGATGCCATCAACCGTGTGCTGGAGGTTCTGGCACCGGATGAGTTTTACCGCGAAGCCCACCGCAAGATTTTTGCAGCCATGCTGGAGCTTTCCGATAAACGGGAACCGTGCGACCTGATTACACTGACCGATACTTTGAAGCGGCGGGGTGATCTGGACAGTTGTGGTGGTGCAGCCTACCTGACCACGCTGGTGGACTATGTACCCACTGCTGCCAACATCAACTACTACTGCAAGATTGTTAAGGAAAAGGCCCTTAACCGCCGCCTGATTACCATTGCCACTGATATAGTAACCAGGGGATATGATGAACAGCATGATGTTAATGAATCCCTGGATGAGGCTCAGAAGGCACTTTTTGATCTGGCTGAAAACCGGCTGCGGCCCCAGTATCATCCTGTAAAATCTGTTATCAAGGATACCTTCAAGCTGCTACAGACCCTGTATGAGAAAAAGGAGCAGGTAACCGGCATACCCAGCGGATATATTGATCTTGATCTTAAAACCGCTGGCCTGCAACCTGGTGATCTGGTGATTATTGCTGCCCGCCCTTCCATGGGTAAGACCACCCTGGCCCTTAATATTGCCAGCCATGCCAGTGCAGAGGCCAATAATAAAGCCGGTTCTGTTATTTTTTCTTTGGAGATGGGCAAGGAACAGTTGGTAATGCGTCTGCTTTCCTCCCTGGCACGGGTGGATGCAGGGCGGATGCGTACCGGTCACTTTCTGGATACAGACTGGCCTCGCCTGCAACGGGCTGCGGCAATCCTGCACAACGCCAATATATTTATTGATGACACACCGGCCATCAGTGTGCTGGAGCTGCGGGCCAAGGCCAGACGGTTGAAGGCAGAGCATGATATTGGTCTGGTGATTATCGACTACTTGCAGTTGATGCGGGGTGGTGCCAATCCAGAATCCCGCCAGCAGGAGATCTCGGAAATCTCCCGTTCTCTGAAGGCCCTTGCAAAGGAACTTAATGTACCGGTGGTGGCACTTTCACAGCTTAACCGTAGTCTGGAAAACCGCCATGACAAGCGGCCAATGATGAGCGACCTGCGTGAATCCGGTGCCATTGAGCAGGATGCCGATCTGATCATGTTTGTGTATCGTGAAGCGGTCTACTGTGAACATTGCCGTAAAAAGGATGGTAACTGCACCGAAAACCATGAAAGAAGTGCAGAAATCATCATCGGCAAGCAGAGAAACGGCCCGATTGGCACTGTTGAACTGGCCTTTATGGGCGAGCATACCAGGTTTGAGAACCTGGCCAAGGATGGGTAGGTTTGTCTATTCAGATACAAATTGGGATAAAACTTCTGTGGCTATAAATATTTCAGTCAGTTACAGGATTTGCCAACAAATTATGCTCATCAGTTTGACGGTACCGTATTAGTACGGTACTACACTGAACAAGGTTGCACAGCAGAAAGCAAAAAGCCCTGCTTGGCAGGGCTTTTCTTCTCCGCATTTTAACGGCTATTTAGATTGGTGGCTGCTCAGG
>CAZRKG010000011.1:0-37741 GCA_964600635.1 uncultured Geobacter sp.
AAACAGGCTGCGTTGAGCAGTACAGCTTCTAATCAGCAGGAGCTTGAAGCCACCACTGCTGCCCTGGATTCCTTGCAGCGTAGTCTGCGTCAGATGAGGATGTTAAAGGCTGAAGGACGGATTGTGATCCGGCTGGCACAACTGGATGATCTCAAAAAGAGTGATTATGATCTGGAGCTGGAAGGGGGCGATGAAATTACCATACCAGCCATGTCGTCAGTTGTGCATGTCCTGGGGCAGGTCTACAACCAGACATCATTTGTATATTTGCAGAACCAGTCCAATGTGGGTAATTACCTCCATAAAGCCGGTGGCCCCACCCGTGATGCAGAGGAGTCTGACATCTACATCATCAAGGCCGATGGTTCTGTGAAAAGCCGCCAGCAGTCTTCCTTTGGTATCCAGTGGGATGAACATACCCGCAGTTGGTCCTTTGGCGGTTTTATGTCGGCCCAGTTGATGCCGGGAGATACTCTGGTGGTGCCGCAGAAGATAGAACGGATAGCCTGGATGCGTGAGATTAAAGACATCACCCAGATTCTGGCCAATGTTGCCATGACAGCAGGTACAGTCCTGCTTGGTCTTAGATAGGAGAGACTGTGGAGGACAACAGGCAAAAACAGAAACAACAGCCAGAGTTTGACGATGAGATAAACCTGCTGGAGCTGTTACAGGTGCTGATAAAACGCCGTATGATGATTATGAAGGTTACGGTTGTTGCAGCAGTTCTGGCAGTGATTTACTCGCTTACTTTGACCAATATTTATACTGCCAGTGCCAAACTGCTGCCACCCCAGAAAGATGGTGGCGGCGGTGCCGCTGCCCTGTTGGGGCAGTTGGGCGGCCTGGGGGGAATGATGGCTGGTCTGGGCGGTTCGGCAGATCTGTACATGGGGATTCTTCAAAGTCGTTCCGTGGCTGATGCCGTTATCAAGCGGCTTGATCTGGCAACAGAGCTGGAGGAAGATAACCCTGACATATTGCGTAACAGGCTGCGTGGTATTGTTACGTTCAGCTCTGGTAAGACAGACGGCATTATCACTGTTTCTGCTGATCATAAAGAGCCTGAAAAGGCGGCACTTTTTGCCAATACCTTTGTGGATGAACTGCAAAAGCGAAGCCTTGAGCTGAACCTGAGCAAGGCCAGTACAGAGCGTGATTTTCTGGAAAAACGGCTGGAGCTGGTTAAGCAGGATCTGAAAAAATCTGAAGATGAGCTGAAGGAGTTTCAGATTAAGAACAAGACCATCAAGGCAGATTCCCAGGCAGCAGCATCCATTGAAGCGGTTGCCAGAATGAAGGCCGAGATTGTTACCAAGGAAGTACAGCTTGCCGCCCTGCGGCACTCCATGACCGATGAAGCACCGGAGGTTAAATCATTATTGGCAGGAATATCCGGCCTGCGGCGACAGATGGCAAGTATGAGCGGTGCCGGTGATGCCAATGGTGTTATTCCAGGTGTTGGTTCTGCACCTGGTATTGGTGTTGAGTATGTCCGTCTGCTGCGGGAGTTTAAGTTGCAGGAGGCCATGTTTGAGCAGATTACCAAGCAGTATGAACTTGCCAAACTGAATGAAGCCAGGGATTCATCTTCCTTGCAGGTGCTGGATGAGGCGGTGGTGCCGGAGCTTAAAAGCAAACCCAAGCGGTCTTTAATTGTGATTGTTGCTACCCTGGCGGCCTTTATGCTGGCCATTTTTGCAGCCTTTGTGCAGGAGTTTTTAAGCAAGTTGCCGCCGGAAGATGCGGTGATTGTAAATGAGATTAAGCAGGATTTGCAGGGCAGCTATAATAAACTACGTGCCTGGCTGCCAAAGGGCAAAAAACAACAGGAGTGATGGTGCGGAGATTGTGCAATCTGGCCCGTCTGGCCCTTGTTTGCGGCACGTTACTGATTCTTTATCTGGCATTGACACCTTCGCCACCATCAAGCGGCATTAGCTGGGATAAGGCCAACCATGCCCTGGCCATGTTTGTGGTTACAATCACTGCCACTATGGCATACCGGCCCGCCAGGCGGGCCGTTTTGTTTGGCGTTGCCTACGGTGTTACTTTAAGTGTTGGTATTGAAATACTGCAATGGCTGGGTGATGCCGGACGTGCTGCTGAGTGGGCAGATCTTCTGGCTGATGGAGTGGGAATTCTGCTGGCAGCTATGGTGCTTAAAGCTTTTGCCAGGTTTGGTTTATCCGCTGAAACAGCGTAAACAGTAACAACCTCTGCAAGTCTACCTGCGTAGATATTACAATGATCATACCCTTTTTTATACCCCATGCCGGTTGTCCCCACACCTGCCTGTTCTGCAATCAGCAGGTTATATCAGGTGTCAGGCATCAGATTCCAACGGTTGATCAGATTCTGGCTACAGTTCATGGCAGATTGGATACCTGCCCGGATATACAGGCAGAAGTGGCTTTTTATGGTGGCAGTTTTACCATGCTGCCACGTAAAATCCAGCAGGAACTACTATTGTCACTGGAGCCGCTGCTTGCAAGCTCACGGGTTACCTCAATCAGAATCTCCACCCGTCCCGATGCCCTGGATAGCGATACACTCAACTTTCTTGCCTTGCATAAGGTTAAGACGATTGAGATCGGGGTGCAGTCCCTGGATGATATTGTTTTGCAGCAAAGCAGGCGGGGGCATACCGCTGATGACAGCATTGCTGCCATTAAACGGGTTAAGGCGATGGGTTTCAGGACAGGGGTGCAACTTCTGCCCGGACTGCCTGGTGACAGCCCAGCAAGTGCCATGCAGGGGCTGAAACAGGTGGCTTTGGCCGGAGCAGACTTTATCAGGATCTATCCGGCGGTGGTGCTTGCTGGTACAGAGCTGGCCCAAATCCACCAGCAGGGGCTTTACCAGCCACCTTCACTGGATGAAGGGATTGAGCTGTGTGCCAGAATGCTGCATTTCTGCCTGCGTAGCAATCTGCCGGTGGTGCGGATCGGTTTGCAGGCCGATGAAGGATTGGCACAGGATGGAAATATCCTTGCTGGCTGCTGGCATCCGGCCCTGGGTCAACTGGTGCGGACCAGGCTGTACCACGACCTTGTGTTACAGCTTGCTTCCATGTTAAAAACTGAACCGTTTTTGTTATACTGCCATCCAGCCCGCCTGTCTGATCTGACCGGCCACGGCAGACAGAGCCTGAAATCATTGCAACGGGCTGGCATTGTGATCTCGGAAATCTGCACTGACCAGATGCTGGATGCTGATCAGATTATTCTGAAAAGCCCAAGTCAAAGCATTAAAGGTTCCATCATAACATCTGAAATTTACAAGGAGTTTTAAGTGAGAAAAGAATCGCTCGCATTTTTGAAGAAGCTTTTGGCAACCCCAAGCCCTTCCGGTTATGAGCAGCCAGTCCAGCAGGTTTTCCGTGAATATGTGGAGCCATACTGCCAGCTTTCCAGCGATGTAATGGGCAACTGCTATGGCTTTATCCAGGGCAAAGGTAAAAACCGTCCTGTTGTTATGCTGGTGGGCCATTGCGATGAGATCGGCCTGCAAGTGAAGTACATTGATGATAAGGGCTTTATCTATTTTGATGCCATTGGTGGGGTGGATGCCCATCTGACACCTGGTAAGGTGGTGCATATCCATACCAGAACCAGGGTTATGCCTGGCGTGATCGGCAAAAAGCCGATTCATCTGATGGATGCCAAGGATCGTGAAACCGTTGTCAAGATAACCTCGCAATATATTGATATTGGTGCAAAGGATAAGAAAGAGGCTGGCAAGCTGGTTCGTATCGGCGATTGCATTACCTTTTCCAGCGAATTTGTTCGCCTTAAGGGCAATAAGGTGGCCTCACGGGGGCTGGATGACAAATCCGGTGTCTTTGTGGTGGCAGAGGTGCTGCGGCTGGTGGCGTCAGAACAAAGGGAGTTGCCGGTTGATCTGTATTGTGTTTCATCGGTGCAGGAGGAGATCGGCCTGCGGGGCGGCACCACCAGCAGTTACAATGTTAATCCTGATATTGGTATTGCCATTGATGTGGATTTTGCAACGGATCAGCCGGATGTTGAGCGGAAGCATAATGGCGAGGTAGCCCTTGGAAAAGGGCCGATTCTGACCAGAGGTGCCAATATTAACCCGGCTCTTTTTGAGCTTTTAAATGATACGGCAGACAGGGAGAATATTCCGTTTCAGTTGACAGCCAATCCACGGGGCACCGGAACCGATGCCAATGTTATGCAGCTTTCAAGGGGCGGGGTTGCCACTGCCCTGGTTAAAATTCCGCTGCGTTACATGCACACACCGGTTGAGGTGGCGGCACTGGCGGATCTGGAGCAGGCAGCCAGGCTGTTGGTGGCGGCACTATGGGAGATTCGGGACAAAGAGACTTTTATTCCCAGCTAGTTGCAGCTCTTTCCACTTGACAAAATATCAGATTTAGCGATATTAGCTCTTTTCCTGTTCTTTATCCAATGGTGGAAAACATGAAGCTGAAAACCGACCATATCAAGGAAAAAGCAAAGCTGTTTTCCTTTTGTGAGCCTGCGGAGATCTTCCCCGCTTTGAAGGATATGGAGCAAAGCGGAGAGTGCAGCTTTACTGATCCGGTTCAGGTGGACTGCAACGCCCTTTTTGAATTCGGGCATTACCGTGTTGATGGCTCTGTAAAGACCGGTGTAAACCTGACCTGTTCCCGTTGTTTGCAGAGTTTTCACCATAAGATCGATTCTGGTTTTAAGATTTTCTTCAGCCAGGGGCCAAAGTTGCAGACTGAGGAAGATGAGCTGGAGCTGGATGAGCAGGATCTGATTACAGCCACATTTTGCGGTGATGAGATTGATCTGGCACCGGAGATTTCTGATCAGGTTGCCCTTGCAATTCCGCTGAAGCCCCTTTGTTCTGGCAGTTGCAGGGGACTGTGTACAAGCTGTGGCACAGACCTTAACCAGGCTGCCTGCCAGTGTCAGGCTTTACAGAAAGAATCAAAATTTGCAGCTTTAAAGGACTTTAAAGTCCATTCATAAAAGGCGGTTGAAATATCCGCCAAAATTAAAGGAGTATTCTGACCATGGCTGTACCCAAGAAAAAAACATCCAAATCCCGTAGAGATATGCGTCGTGCCCATGACTTTCTGACTGCACCGGCACTTTCCGTCTGTCCTCAATGCAAAGCTCCCAAGATGCCACACCGTGTCTGTCCGTCCTGTGGGACATACAAAGGCAAAGAAGTGGCTGGAATTGCAGACTAAACCTGACACGCAAAGATAGATTCCACATATGAGAGTTGCTGTTGATGCCATGGGTGGTGACAATGCTCCGGCCATTGAGGTTGAGGGGGCAGTTGCTGCTGCCAGAGAGCACGGAATACCGATCATTTTGGTTGGTGATGAAACACGCTTGCAACAAGAGCTTAATCTGCACAATACCGCCGGGCTGGATATAACGATACATCATGCCAGCGAAGTGGTTGGCATGTATGATTCAGCTTCTGATGCAGTCAGGAAAAAACGCAACTCTTCAGTTCGTCTGGCCTTTGAGCTGGTTAAGGAAGGTCAGGCCGGAGCTGCTGTAAGTGCGGGTAATTCAGGGGCTACCATGGCGGCTGGCATGGTGGTGCTGAAGCGGATCAGTGGTATTGAGCGTCCTGCAATAGCCCAGGTGTTTCCAACCCTTGAAGGCAAAACCCTGGTGCTGGATGTTGGGGGCAATGTTGATTGCAAGGCTTCCCATCTGGTACAGTTTGCCATTATGGGCCATGTTTATGCCAAGCATGTACTTGGTGTTGATAATCCACGTGTTGGTCTTTTATCCAATGGCTCTGAAGATTCCAAGGGTAACGAACTGACCAAGGAGGCCAATGCCATTCTCCGTAAGACATCCCTCAATTACACTGGCTATGTGGAGGGTCGAGACATCTTCAGGGGTACAGTGGATGTGGTTGCATGTGATGGCTTTGTAGGCAATGTTGTTTTAAAGCTGTCAGAAGGGCTGGCAGAGGCCAGTGCAGCCATGCTGAAGCGTGAAATAATGGGCGACACCGTGGCTAAAATGGGGTATCTTTTCATGCGAAGTGCCTTTAACCGCTTTAAGAAAACCATTGATTATGCCGAGTATGGTGGTGCTCCTCTGATAGGTATCAATGGCGTTGGCATGATCTGTCATGGTGGTTCCAATGTTAAAGCCATAAAAAATGCAATCCGTTTTGCCCATGATTATGCAGATAGCGGTATCACAAAACGGATTGCAGATAAGCTGTCAGAAAATTATGCAGCACTTTTTGCTCCTGTAGATCAGGTTTGACGGGCTTTTAAACAGACAGCCCGTGCAGTAACTTTTAATATGTCTTTAATAATTTAGTTATGTATTGCAATTTTCTTTTCATTATCTGTTCATCCAGTGGATCGGATACCCGATCTGCTCCTTTCAGGGGGTAACATGATACGTGCCCGAATTGTTGGGACCGGGTCTGCTGTTCCCGAAAAAATCCTTACCAACCAAGATCTGGAAAAACTGGTGGATACCAGCGACGAATGGATTGTTGCCAGAACAGGCATCAGGCAGCGTCATATAGCCGCTTCTGGCGAGTACACATCCACCTTTGCCATTCAGGCTGCACGTAATGCCCTTAATGCGGCTGGTATTAAGCCGGAGGATCTGGATCTTATCCTGCTTGCCACAGTTACACCTGATATGCCGTTTCCGGCCACATCATGTATTATGCAGCATGAACTTGGTGCTAAAAACGCTGTGGCCTTTGATATTTCAGCAGCATGTGCAGGCTTTATCTATGGCCTGAATCTTGCAGAAAACTATATCAGAAATGGCACAATGCAGAAGATTCTTGTTGTTGGTGCCGAGGTGCTGACACGTATTGTTGATTTCACCGACCGTAACACCTGCATACTGTTTGGTGATGGTGCTGGTGCAGTTGTACTGGAGGCTGATCAGGGAGAACGGGGGATCTGTTCCAGCCATATCTTCACAAATGGTGATCATTGGGATCTGCTTTATCAGCCTGGCGTTGGCAGCAGAATACCGGCTACTGCACCAAACCTGCTTGCAGAACGCCTGCATTACCTGCGGATGTCAGGTAATGATGTTTTCAAGTATGCTGTGCGTGCAATGGGTGATGCAGCCACAAAGGCACTGGAACATAATGGAATTGCAGCAGAAGAGCTGGCCATGATGATTCCCCATCAGGCGAATCTGCGTATTATTGAAGCCACTGGTAAACGGCTTGGTGTTCCTGAGGAACGCACCTTTGTGAATCTGCATAAATATGGTAACACCTCGTCCGCATCAATACCGATTGCAATGGATGAGGCTAACCGAGCTGGCATGCTGCATAAGGACGATCTGGTTCTGCTGGCAGCATTTGGTGGTGGTTTTACCTACGGTTCAGCCCTGATCCGCTGGTAACACACAAAATTCTATAAGGAAATATATCAATGAGTAAAACCGCTTTTCTTTTCCCTGGGCAGGGTTCCCAGTACGCTGGAATGGGCAAGGATCTGGCAGATAATTTCGCCATTGCACGCCAGACCTTTGAAGAGGCTGATGAAGCCCTGGGCTTTAAACTGTCACAACTCTGTTTTGATGGCCCTGAAGAAGATCTGAAGCTGACCTTTAATACCCAGCCTGCCATTTTAACTACCAGTGTGGCGGCCCTTAGAGTTGTTCAGCAGGAAACCGGCCTGAAGGCTGATTACGTTGCCGGACATTCGCTTGGTGAGTACTCTGCCCTTGTATCCAGCGGTGCAATTACACTGGCCGATGCAGCCAGAACAGTCCGTGCCAGGGGTAATTTTATGCAGGAGGCGGTTCCTGTTGGGGTAGGGGCTATGGCGGCCATGCTGTCCATTGAACAGGATGAGCTGGAGGCGATCTGTGATGAGGCCGCACAGGGTGAGGTGGTGTCACCTGCCAACTTCAACTCCCCGGGGCAGATCGTAATTGCAGGTCATGCAACGGCTGTAAATCGTGCCATTGAGCTTGCAAAGGCCAGGGGTTACCGTAAGGCCATGCTGCTGCCGGTAAGTGCACCATTCCATTGTGCTTTAATGCAGCCTGCTGCTGATCAGCTTCAGGCAGTGCTGGATACTGTTGGTATCAGACAGCTTACATTGCCGGTGGTGACCAACGTAGAGGCAACAGTCAACCAGGATGAAGGACGTGTCCGTGATCTGCTGGTAAGGCAGGTCTGTGCTCCGGTACGCTGGGAACAATCTGTTCAGGCTATGATCAGTCTGGATGTTTCCAGTTTTGTTGAGATCGGCCCTGGCAAGGTTCTGACCGGACTTGTCAAGCGGATCAACAAAGGGATGTCACTGGTTAATATAGAAGATACAGCCGGTATCAAGGCTGTTGCCTGAGGAGTTCCAAAATGCTGGATATAAACCAGATTATTAAAATTCTGCCCCATCGTTATCCGTTTCTGATGGTGGACCGCATCCTGGATGTGGAAGTTGGCAAGCGGATCAGTGCAGTCAAAAATGTAACCATCAATGAACCATTTTTTCAGGGACATTTCCCTGGTCATCCGGTTATGCCAGGTGTATTGATTATTGAAGCCCTGGCCCAGGTGGCTGGTATTCTGGTCTATCAGACCGATGAATCTGTGCGTGACAAGGTGACATACTTTACCGGCATTGATAATGCCAGGTTCAGAAAACCGGTACTGCCTGGTGACCAGCTTTGTTTTGAAGTGGAGATCACAGGCTGCAAGCGTGGTATCTGGCTTTTTGCAGCCAAGGCACTGGTGGATGGTAAAGTGGTTGCAGAGGCAGATCTTAAGGCAACCTTTGCGGAGCGAAATCAATAAAATACAAGATATTCAGATGAGAGGAGTAATTTTCTATGCCTGAGGGAAAAGTTGCGGTTATTACAGGTGCATCCCGTGGGATCGGTAAAAGTATAGCCAAGGCCCTGGCGGCAGAGGGGGCTGTAATTGTAGCTATGGATATGGATCAGGAGGCAACAGAGGCAACAGTGGCCGAGTTGCAGGCAGGTGGTACCAAAGCCCTGGCTGTTGTTGGTAATGTGACTGTGGCTGCCGATGTGGAACGTATGATAGATGCCGCAGTGGAAGCCTTTGGCAGGGTTGATATTCTGGTGAATAACGCAGGTATTACCCGTGATGGCCTGATCATGCGGATGAAGGATGAAGACTGGGATGCCGTACTGAATGTCAACCTTAAAGGTGCCTTTGTCTGTACCCGTACTGCATTTAAGGTGATGAGTAAACAACGTTATGGCCGTATCATCAACATCGCCTCTATAGTAGGGCAGATGGGCAACATTGGTCAGGCCAACTATTGTGCCAGCAAGGCCGGTTTAATTGGTCTTACCAAATCCAATGCCCGCGAGATGGCCAAGCGTAATGTTACTGTCAATGCTGTGGCACCAGGATTTATTGCCACCGCCATGACTGATGCATTGCCGGAAAAGGTACGTGAAGAACTGGCTGCCCAGATTCCACTTGAGCGGCTTGGTTCTGCCGAGGATATTGCAAATGCAGTGGTGTTTCTTGCCAAAGAGTCCTCTGGCTACATTACCGGCCATGTTCTGTCCGTGAATGGTGGCATGTATATGTAGTTGGATTTTAAGGTGGTTTTTTCTGGCATATCAGACGGTCAAAAATTACTTTGACATTTGTTGATTCTGTTTGCTAAGAAGCAAAGACGTTTGTAATCAAAAAAACCAAGCATGGTTTATATCACACGGAGGTGAGAGATGTCTGATGTAGTTAAAAGGGTAAAAGAGATTGTTGCCGAGCAGCTTAGTGTAGAGGAAGCACAGGTTGTGCCAGAAGCTTCTTTTATGGATGATCTGGGTGCAGATTCTCTTGACACAGTGGAGCTGGTAATGGCTCTTGAAGAGGAGTTTGATATTGAAATTCCTGATGAAGATGCAGAAAAAATCCAGACAGTACAGGATGCAATTGACTACATTTCCGAGCATACCTAGGAGTTTGTGCTGGAACAGTATAACAGGAAAAGGGGGGCTAGTTCCCCTCTTTTTATTTGACCTTGCAGACAAAATTGAATCAAGCAGAACCAAAACGGGAGTCATGCCATGAGAAGAGTGGTTATAACCGGTGTGGGAGCTGTTTCTCCTCTGGGAACAGGTAATCAGAAAAACTGGGCAGCACTTACTGGTGGTGAATCTGGCATAGATTGCATTACCAGGTTTGATGCCAGCCCTTTTTCAGTCAGAATTGCTGGTGAAGTCAAAGATTTTCAGGCAGAGCAGTTCATTGATAAAAAAGAGATTAAAAAGATGGATCTCTTCATCCAGTACTCTTTAGCTGCTGCGCACTTTGCTATGGAAGACTCTGGTCTTGAGATTACAGAAGAGAATGCAGAGCGGGTAGGGGTGCTGGTTGGTGCAGGACTGGGCGGTCTGCCAACTATTGAAAAATACCACACAGCCCTGATGGATGGTGGCTATAAAAAAATATCGCCCTTTTTTATCCCTATGCTGATCATTAACCTGGCACCAGGTCATATCTCCATTAAATATGGTGCCAAAGGCCCGAATATTTCATCGGTTTCAGCCTGTGCAACAGGCACGCATTCCATTGGTGATGCCTACCATATTATTGCCAGGGGCGATGCCGATGCCATGATTGCCGGTGGTACCGAAGCAACTGTGACACCGCTGGGAATTGGCGGCTTTGCAGTTATGAAGGCACTATCTGACAGCCATAATGATGATCCACAGCGGGCCTCAAGACCCTTTGATAAAAACAGAG
Organism: uncultured Geobacter sp.; assembly: GCA_964600635.1. Lineage (GTDB taxonomy): Bacteria > Desulfobacterota > Desulfuromonadia > Geobacterales > Pseudopelobacteraceae > Trichlorobacter. The sequence continues at coordinate 10,714 of CAZRKG010000011.1, forward strand.
ACGGTTTTATCATGGGTGAAGGTGCTGGTATCGTCATCCTGGAAGAGTATGAGGCTGCCAGAAAGCGTGGTGCAAAAATATATGCTGAAGTAGTCGGCTATGGCCTGACTGGTGATGCTTACCACATGACCGCACCATCCGAGGGTGGAGAAGGGGCTGCCCGTTGCATGAAGATGGCCCTGAATAACGCCGGTGTTAATCCTGATCAGGTCGGTTATATCAATGCTCACGGCACATCCACACCTTTTAACGACCTGAATGAAACCATGGCCATCAAATCTGTCTTTGGAGGTCATGCCTACAAGCTGATGGTTTCCTCCACGAAATCTATGACCGGACATCTGTTGGGTGCGGCTGGTGGGCTTGAAGCGGTATTCAGTTGCATGGCCATTGATAAAGGGGTTATTCCGCCCACCATTAACTATGAAACCCCTGATCCTGACTGTGATCTGGATTATGTTCCCAATACAGCCCGTGAGGCAAAGGTTGATTACGTCATGAGTAACTCACTGGGCTTTGGTGGTACTAACGCCACCTTGCTCTTCAAACGGGTTTAGTTACATGAAGATTGCAATTGGTGCAGACCACGGCGGTTTTGAACTCAAGCAACATCTGATCCCCTTTTTGCATGAAAGGGGGATTGAACTGCTTGACCTTGGTACTGACTCTTCGGCTTCTGTGGATTATCCCCTGTTTGGCGAGGCGGTTGCAGAGGCTGTCAGCCAGAAACGTGCTGACCTTGGCATTGTAATCTGTGGCACAGGGATCGGTATTTCAATCAGTGCCAACAAGGTGCCTGGTATCCGTGCAGCCCTGGTGACCAGCCCGGAGATGGCCTGTCTTGCCAGGCAGCATAACAATGCCAATATACTTGCCCTGGGGGGTAGAATTCTGTCCAAAGAAACAGCAAACGCCTGTGTTTCAGCCTGGCTTGATGCAGAGTTTGAAGGGGGGCGACACCAGCGTCGTCTTGATCTGATTGAAGCCATTGAGCATAAAGGCTGTAAGTAGTACATAACCTGTTTTAACCAAGGCGGAACTTTACCCATAAGTTCCGCTTCCTTTTTTCATTTCATATTTGTAAACAGAGTTAACAGCGTAATTCCAACTCCAGATCAAAGATGGATTCAAGACGGTGAGGAGATCGGTGACGAAGGCGTACACGTAGTACGTTGAGGAGCCGATAACGAGCCAACGCAGAAGACGCTTTGATATGGAATTGGAATAACAGTATCCAGAATAAAGGAGACTACACTATGTCAATACTATCCCAGTTTGATCCAGAAGTGGCGGAAGCGATCCTGCATGAGACAGAGCGTCAGGAGTATAACCTGGAGCTGATCGCATCTGAAAACTTCGTGTCCGAGGCGGTGCTGGAGGCCCAGGGCAGTGTGATGACCAACAAGTATGCCGAAGGTTATCCTGCCAAGCGTTACTATGGTGGTTGCCACCATGTGGATGTTGTTGAACAACTGGCCATAGACCGTGCAAAAGAGCTTTTTGGGGCCGACCATGCCAATGTGCAGCCCCATGCCGGTTCCCAGGCCAATATGGCGGTTTACAACGCTGTCTGCCAACCTGGGGATACAATTCTGGGTATGAATCTGTCCCACGGCGGACACCTGACCCACGGCAGTCCGGTCAACTTCTCTGGCCGGTTCTACAAGGTCGTTCCTTACGGAGTTTCCCAGGATACTGAAACCATTGATTATAATGAGGTGGAACGCCTTGCCCTGGAGCATAAACCAAAGATGATTGTGGTTGGTGCCAGTGCCTACCCCCGTATAATTGACTTTGCAGCCTTCAGAACCATTGCCGATAAGGTGGGGGCAGTTATTATGATGGATATGGCCCATATTGCCGGATTGATTGCGGCAGGGCTGCATCCCAACCCTGTGCCTTACGCAGAATTTGTAACCACCACCACCCACAAGACCCTGCGTGGCCCCCGTGGCGGTATGATCCTCTGCCGTGAAGAATATGCCAAGACCATCAATTCGCAAATCTTCCCTGGTATTCAGGGCGGACCTTTAATGCATGTGATTGCTGCCAAGGCAGTTGCCTTTAAAGAGGCACTACAGCCGGAGTTCAAAACCTACCAGCAGCATATTGTAAAAAATGCCAGGGCACTTTCAGAAGCATTGATTAACAAGGGCTTTAAACTGACCTCTGGCGGTACAGACAACCACCTGATGCTGATTAACTTCTCTGGTACTGATATAACCGGCAAGGCCGCAGAAGAGGCATTGGATATTGCCGGAATCACAGTTAACAAGAACACTGTGCCGTTTGAAACCAGATCACCATTTGTAACCTCCGGTATCAGGATCGGAACCCCGGCCTGCACATCCCACGGCCTGAAAGAGACCGAGATGCCACAGGTGGCAGAATTTATTGCCGAAGCTATTGCCAATATCGGCAATGAGCAGGCCCTGTTGGGTATTAAGCAACGTGTTAATGAGCTTATGAAGCAGTTCCCCATGTATGCCGATCGCTTGAAATAATATAATTACATACATATGTAATAAAAAAAGCCCGTGTAATCACGGGCTTTTTGTTTTGATATGCTATGTTCTCGGCATCAGTTTATATTGTTATTGAGGATACGCGGTGTGATGAAAATCAGCAGTTCCATTCTGTTCCGCTTGGTATCTTTGGATTTGAACAGGTTGCCAAGGAACGGAATATCCTGCAAGTACGGTACACCATCATCATTTTCACTATCTGACTCCACAAAGATGCCGCCGATTACAGTGGTTTCACCGTCACGCAGCATCATCTCTGTCTCAGCCTCTTTTTTATTAATGGCAGGTGGGTCGCCCGTGCTGCTGGCCGAGTCGTTTTTGGCATTAATCTTCATAATGATTGTGCCGTTGGGGTTTATGTGCGGAGTTACCTCCAGGGAAAGGGCAGCTTCAACAAACTTGGTTTCTACCTTATCAGAGGTCGATGAGGTGTATGGAATCTGCTGGCCCTGGGTAATCTTTGCTGATTTGTGGTTAAGTGTGGCCACCTTCGGGGTGGAGACAATTCTGACCAGACCGGCACTTACAGCAGCATTCAGACGCATATCCAGCTTGATATTGCTGCTTAAAGTACCAAAGGAAATACCTGCCGAGGCCCCTGGCTGACCACTGACACCACTTGTTGGCGGTGCCTGTGAGGTCAAACCACCAAAACTGGTATCAAAGGCATTTATGCCAGCTACTGAGGCAGAGCCATCACGGTAATGTATGCCCCAGTTAACGCCCAGTGATTGGGTGAATGTGGTGGATGCCTCAACTATTCTGGCCTCAATCATAACCTGTTTTTCAGGTACATCAAGGCTTTCCAGGATATTACGCATATCGCTGATAGCTTCCTGCACATCCCTGACAATTACTTTGTTGGTACGGGGGTCCTGAGTGATCATGCCACGTTCAGTCTTGATGGCGTTAAATTGAGTCACAATATCCTTCAGTTCAGCGTAGTTTACGCTAAACATCTCGGTTATGAGTGGTTCACCCTTAAGGGCTGCCTTGCGGTTTTCAACCTCTTCATCAATGATTGACTTGAATCTGCCCTTACCACGAATCAGGATAATATTGCCATCTTCACGCTTTTCCAGTTCTTTTGTGTCAAGAATAATATCAAGGGCCTGATCCCAGGGTACGTTGACCAGTTTAAGGCTGATATTGCCCCCAACTTCATCACCCAGTACGAAGTTTTTATTACTTACCTCTGACAACAGTTGAAAGATCTTGCGAACCTCTGCATCGGCAAATTCAAGGGTTACTTTACGACCGGTATACCGGTTGGGAAAGTTTGTATTACTGTTATCAGTGCCAGCAGCAGCCTGGTACTGTTTGCCGTTTACTGCCAACTCCTGGCCTGAAGATGCTGCTGCTTTTGATGCTGTGGCTGATGTTGCAGTAACAGGGTGAGTAATATCAAGTATGGCAAGATCGGACTGCTGCTTAAATTCAAAGCCAGCATCATTCCGCATGGTAACCCTGATCAGTACATCATTGCCTGTTTTTGTTCTGACCTGTACCGGAGTCACCCTGAGTACTGGAGAGTTAAACTGTGCTGCCTCAAAGGATCGCTGTAAATGTACGGGCAACAAAGCTTCGTTAACCCTGAAACTGATCAGCCCTGATGCCTTTGTGGGTTGTTCAATTACAGGATTGCCACTGGTTTTTATGGTGATTCGGCTGATCCCTTGAAACGTCTGAAAATCCACCGCTGTTACCTGTTTTATGTCAGTTGCTTTAGCGGAAGTTGGCAAAAGCTGACCTGCGGCTGGACTGGTAATGACAGGAGTAATGTTTTTGTTGGCAACATTGCCGGCAGGGTTGATTAAGGGCTGACTGACTGACGCGGCACCACTGGAGCTTACCAGGGAACCGGATGTTGTACGGCTTTGCTGCGATTTAAATACAGGCTCTCCAAAGGTGATCAGAAGGCCGGATGCAACTTTATTTATGGTGGCATCTGGCAGGCTGCCACTAAGTGCATCAAAAACTATTCTGGTTTTATCTGCATAGCTGCCTATGCGGGCTGTTGAAACACCGGCGGCATTAAGCTGGACCAGCTTTTCTGTGACAGACGATCCTGTATTGATCAGGTCAACCACAATCCGTTCAGGTTTGCCCAGCCGAAAGGTTTTAACATCCTCCACTGGTGCTGTTGTTCTTATCAGTATACCGCCATCGCCAGCCATAATCCTGGTTACAGTGGGGCGGGTTAAGGCTGTCTGGCTGTTACTGACAACAGTTGCAGGTATGGGCTGCGGCACTGCCTGGGCTGCCTGATGTTTTAATGCCGGTGTTTCAGGCACAGGCGGGGTGGTTGCATTGCTGGTGCTGGCAATTTTGTTATGGTTACTCTGGGCAGCAGTATTGTAGCCAGGGAAGGTCACTTTGATTGTTGGTTTAGTTGTACCGGAGGCAGAGACGACCGGATTCAGATCCTGTCTCAGGTGTATTTCCATTCTTGTCAGGTTACCGGCATCGGTCTCAAAGACTTTAAAAATGAACCCGTTTACCGGCCCTTCCGACACAATCATGTCTGACAGTGTTTTAGCAGGCAGGGCCTGGGAAAAGTCTATTATAAGTCTGTTTGGTGACAGTGCCTTGTGGCTGGTGTAAACTACCGTTCTGGAAGTGTTAATAACCAGCTCTGTGTCATTGCCAGTACCATTGACTGTCACGTTTTGTATGATTGCTGCTGTCTGCGATATATTGTTGTCTGCCGTGACGGCAGAGGCGGCAAATAACATGACAGCCACAACCAGCATCAGCCATGCAGATGCAGGCTTTAGTTTAAGCATCCATTTCATAAAGGAAGGCTCCTTAGGGTTTACGCATCAAAGGGATTGTGATCGTCTCTTTGCGAATCTTGTTGTTTTCATCACGGAACAGTTCAACTACATTAACGCCATTGGCAGTTATTCCGGCAATCTTGCCTTCGTTTTTACCAATGCTCATACCGGTTTTAAGTACATAACCTTTGCCAGCAGGATCGACCACCATCGCCCTGTTGCCCTTTGAATCAATTATCGTGCCGATCAGGCGGAATTGCGAAACTTCAAAACTGTGGATCGGCAGCTCATTGCCAGTTTCATCTGCCTGCTTTCTGCCCCCGCTGCCAACAACCGCTGTCTGTGTAGCAATAAAAGGTTTGAAAGGGTCTTTTCTGTTGCTGAAGTCAAGCAGGTCAGCCAGATTGCTGGTGGTGCTGTCTGGCTCTTCTGTTTCCTCAGCCTGCTGTACAGGTTTGACCGCTTTTTTATTGATATAACCGCTGTCGGCTGGTGTAGAGACAGATTCTTTTTGGCAGCCAGTAAAGGTGATACCAGGTAATAGCATAAGAATTGTCAACAGGCTGGCAGTTGCAGCTTTATTTCTTTTTTGTATTCTTGTTGTCATTAACAGCTTCTTCCTTACCAAGGAATCTGAATGTTGTTGCAAGACAGGTTACTTTTGTCATTATCCTGTTATTTACAAGTTTAACATCCGTAAAGTTAACGTTTGTAATGTTTACTATGCGGGGTAAATTGCCAACAGTAGAAAAGAAGTTGGCTACACTATGGAACGATCCGTAAACAGTAATATCCACTGGAACCTCAGCATAAAATTCCTTTACTACCTCTGGTTTAGGCTTGAAAACAAGGAAGTCAAGTCCCGATGCTTTGCCTGAGGTTGTAATGCTTGTCAGAAGCGATGGTATTTCCTTTGAGTTTGGCAGTTCTGTCAGTGCCAGTTCCAGCTCTTTGTTAAGCAGGTCATACTCTGTTTGCAGTTTAGGCAGGGTCTGTACAGTTTTTGTTTTTTCTACCACTTCAGCCTGCAATCTCTGATGCTTTTCTTTAAGTTCCATCAGCAGGTTGTGCTTTGGCAGGTATAGAAAATACAGCAGAGCCACCAGCTCAACCAGTGCAACTGCCACCAGAATGCCAACCTTCTGCTTATTAGGCAATTTAAGTACTTTTTCTATTCTGGGATCCATTTATATACCTTTATTGTCTGTTCAGCATTTTTACTGCGTATAACCATTCAATTTAATTGTTATTGGTTTCGGGCTTGTTTTTTTCCAGTTTAAGGGAAAGATCAAAGCGTTTCAGTTTAGTGCCGGAAACATCCCGCTGTTCAGAGACCACCAGCTCAACCTGCTGATATTCGTTTGATGCTTCCAGTGCCCTGATGAACTCCGCAATCAACTCTTCATTAAACGCCAGACCATCTATCTTAACCTCATCACCGGTTTCCTTGTAGCTGTTAAGCCACAGGTTATCAGGTGTAATATCAGACAGGATTGCCAATCGTATGGCCGGACCGGTCTTGTTTGTACGAAGTTCTGACAATACGGACAGTTTTGTATAAACCTGCTCTTTCAGTTTCTTCAGTTTTTCAAGTTTGCCTATTTTGGCTGTCAGCTCGTTAATTCTAACGTTGGCAACATCAATATCATGCTGGGTGCTTTTAATCTGGCCAAGTTTAATGGCCCAGATTGACAGCACAAACGCCAGTATCAGCAGCAGTACCCCACCTGCCAGCACCATCTGTTGCATGGCGGTTTCTTTCTTTTTAGCAGCACGGACCGGAAGTAGATTTATTTTGATCATTTGTCGTCTTCCTTCCGTATTGCCAGGCCAACACAGATAGACATTAACGGTGCTATTTCCTTCAGGTACTCTGGATCAAAATCCTTTTCTGGATGTTTCAGTCGTCCAAACGGGTTCAGATACTCAACTTCCAGCCCAAGTCTGGCAGAGATGATTTCCTGCAAACCATGCACCTTGGAGCAGCCTCCGGTAATACAGGCTTTGATGACTCTTTCATCACCAGAGGCAGATGAGTTGTAAAAATCAACTGACCTGCGGATTTCCTGGGCAATATTTTCGTTAATCCTATTAATCAGCTCACCAACCGGAGAATTAAGGTGGTATGCAGAGAGCAGCTTCATCTTCTCGGATTCCTCTGCATTCACACCAAACTGCTTCTGAATTTCTATGTTATACCGGCTGCCACCGATCTGAATATCACGGGTAAACAGAGAATGACCATCCTTAACCACATTTATATTAATGGTATTGGCACCTATATTAACCAGAGCCACCACTTCTTCTAACTGCAAATTGTTTATTTCATAGCAATTCTGTAGGGCAAAGGCATCTACATCCAGTATGTTCAGATGTAACCCTGATTCTGTAAACAGGGAGATATAGTCTTCGGTTATATCTTTTTTACTTGCTACCAGCAGAACCTGCATTTTGGACGGATCAATCAGGTCTGGCCCCATGATCTGGAAATCAAGATGCACATCATTTATATCAAATGGAATGTATTGCTCGGCCTCCCAACTGATCTGATCTTCAAGCTCTTCGTTACTTGTGGCTGGCAGTGAGATTTTACGGATAATAACCGCATTGCCAGAAATAGAGCAGACAACATCCTTTGTTTTTATGCCAAGACTCTGAATCAGGCTCTTGACAGCACCTGTAATGGATGTGGTGTCCATCAGACTGTTATCTACAATTGCCTCTGGTGGCAGTGGCTGGATGGCAGCATGAACAAGGCGATAGCCATCCTTTTCATGGATAAGCTGTACCAGTTTGACTGAACTGGAGCCTATATCGATCCCAACCAGATTTTTCTTTTTAGTGAAAAGTTTAAACATGCGTCATCCTTACCATGCAGCAGAAACGTTATCTAATCCTTAAAGACTTTGTGTCGATCTTCAATGGTATAGCCTAAGGCCAGAATTATCTTACGTTTGGTTTCCAACCGACAATGTTCACCACGTTCTATTCTGTCAATGGTAACAGTGGAGACTCCGGCTTTACGGGCCAGTTCAGACTTGCTGATCAGTGCCTGTTCTCTCAATTCTTTTACACTGTTTGGAGCTTTCATAGTTTCACCTGAATGTTTATCTAAATCAGTAATATCTTTGTAAACTGTTTAGCTTGTTAAATACATTTGTCAATCTAATTTTATACAATCAATCATATTTTTTGATATTGCTACTATATATGGGGCCTGTCAGCAAATGACACCATAATAAACCTAGCGGATACAGACTCTGCGAACTTCCTGCATATCAGTCAGACCTTCTATTGCTTTTAAAATACCATCCTGTTTCAGGCTGGTCATTCCATCTTCAACAGCCTGCCTTCTGATAATATCTGCATCAGTCTGCTTCCTGATCAATGTTTTAAGCAGGTCGGAGGCATCCAGCACCTCATGAATACCCAATCGTCCCTTGTAGCCGGACTGATTGCACTTTTCGCATCCGGCTGATCTTGCCAGTGTGATCTGACTTGCATCCAGGCCGGTTTTGGCAAAATCTTCATGACCATATTCATCAATCAGGTTTTCCAGCTCTGTTGGTGATGGCTGATAGGTCTCTCTGCAATTGGTGCAGAGCCTTCTGGCCAGCCGCTGGGCCAGCACACAAAGCAGTGAATCGGCAAAACTATAAGGATCAAGCCCCATATCCAGCAGCCTTGTGACGGTTTCAGGGGCGGAGTTGGTGTGCAGGGTAGATAAAACCAGGTGGCCGGTAAGGGAGGCTTCCACACCAATGCTGGCGGTTTCTTCATCCCGCATCTCACCCACCATGATTACATCTGGATCAAGCCGCAGGAATGAACGCAGGGCAGCGGCAAATGTAAAGCCTATCTTGGGATTCACCTGTACCTGCCGCAGGCCAGCCTGGGTGATTTCCACCGGATCTTCCGCAGTCCAGATCTTTCTGTTGCTGACGTTAATCTGGGACAGGCCAGAGTGCAGTGTGGTTGTTTTACCAGAGCCGGTTGGCCCCACCACCAGCACCAGTCCGTAGGGTGTATGCAGACAGCGTTCAAAAACCTGGCGGTTTCGCTTTGTAAGGCCAAGCTGATCAAACTTGATCGGATCGCCGCTGGCAAGGATACGAAGTACAATATCTTCCATATTCCCTACTGTTGGCATGGTGGCAACCCGCAGTTCAACATCAACCGGGCCGAATTTCTTAAAATCAATCTTGCCATCCTGGGGTTTTCTACGCTCGGCAATATCAAGATCAGCCATGATCTTTATCCGTGATGGAATGGCGTACTTATATCTGTAAGGTATTCGCTGGTAGATGGAGCATTGTCCGTCAATCCTGATCCGTACGGCAATATCCTGCTTGCCCGGATATGGTTCAATATGGATGTCCGATGCCTTCTTCATATAGGCATCATAGATAATCTTGTTGACCAGCTTTACAATTACAGAGTCGGTCTCTGTAACCTGTCTGACTTCCTCTTCTATTTCTGGCTCATCATCGGGCGATGTTTTGTCCAGAAGGTCAGAAATGCTGCTGGGGATATGATCAGAGTTCACTTCTGTTGCAGAGGCAGCACCAGATGAAAGGTCAACGCCATAAAGGGCTTTAAGTGCGGTCTTGATACTTTTTTCTGAGGCAATGACCAATATGATCTTACGCCTGATGTTCTCTTCCAGTTCTCTAAGTTCATGCTGACGCAGCGGTTTAACAGATGCCAGGGTCAGTGTCTGTCCGATTATGGCAAAGGGTACCAACCTGTGTCTATGGGCAAAGACAGGGCTGATCAGCTTTGACAGACTTTTATCAAGCAGATGGGGATCAATCTCCACATGGGGCAGGTCATATTGGGTGGCAATGGCTTTTGCTAACGATTCTTCATCCACCAGATGCAGCTTAATAAGTGCCTGTTCCAGCGTTATTTTGTTTTGCAGGCTGAGATTCTGAGCTTCTGTCAGATTCCCCTGGTCAATAAGTTTATTCTGCAACAGGATGTCAGACAGCTCAATCCGCTTGTTTTTATGATCCAGAACCATTGAGAGATCGCTCTCACTGATATGACCAAGACGGCACAGAATCTGACCAATGGTCTGATCTGGAAAAAGCTCTTTGGCTTCCAGTGCCTCTTGCAGATGTTTATCTGTAATCAGCCCCTGCTCAATCAGCAGCTCGCCCAGCAGTTTTGGTTTCTGCTGATCAGTCATTTATCTGACCTCTGACCTGATAACCATGATCGTATAACAGATCACGCATATTCTTTGAAACAGTTCGGTCTGTCAGTAGAATGGAGCCTCCGCCAGGTACGGCGTTTTCCAGCATAAAGCCAGACATTTCAAGGCTGTAGCGACCAGCCGGATCGCTGGCAAGCAGATGAAGACCGTAGCTGGAAGGCAGATCCATACGGGCCAGCAGCTTGCTGGCGGCTGATCTGAAGCTGTCGTTTGGCTCCAGAATTACCACTCGGTAGCCTTTGGTTTCCAGCAGACGGAACAGGGTGTAGGTGACTGGATCACCGTTGAAGTTGGCAACAACATACTGCTTGCCTTCATAAACAAAATAATGGTCTGCTGCAACAGACAGCCCAATTCCGGATTCATGGGCACGGAAAAGCTCCAGGCGGCGTTTCTTTTCCACCGGAACAGCCAGTGTTTTGAGGATCTGATCAACCATACCGGATGGTTCTGCATTATCTGCTGTAACAATACGGTGCCGCAGTCCAAGCGGGGTTGCCGACTGTGCTGCAAAAGGTTCCATCAGCTTAAAGCCCTGGCTTTGCATGTAGTCACCAAGGCGTGGCAGTACACCATGACTGGCAGAGTTGACCAGTATGACTTCATTGTTAATGATGCTGTCGGCAGTTGGTTCCACCTTGAAGTCACTACGGATTCGCAGTTGTGGATCATCACCAAACTGCATAATCGGGTTTTCTTCAACAGAGTAGAAACCTCCGGCAGCCAGCAGATCTCCCAGAAAACGACGACCGTCACTCTGTTGGGAGCTGACTACCCTGATGTCAGGTTCCTTTTCCATAATCAGGTTTTTAATAAGGGGCGGAATGGAGCCGTCTGCATCTAGCAGTATAAGCTGGTTGTCAGCAGTTTTCATCATGGGATAACGCAGAGGATCAATTGCCAGCTCAAAGGTGTCAGATGACAGCAAAAGCTGTTTGTTGGTTGTAACGGCTGCATCAGGTATCAGTGTTGCCCAGAAGCGGCGGATTGCTTCAAGATCAGTCTGGGCCAGAGAAGGAGCAGCAGGATATTCAGAGGATTGGGTTGGTTTGTGCAGCGTCATTGTCTGCTTTGAAGACTTCTGGTTTTGTCTGACAGTCTGTTTAACTGTCGGCTTTACGGCAGGGCGTTTACGGGGTGGAACGGAGTTTTTGTTGTCTGTTTTGATAATTCCCAGTTTGTTTACATCAAGCTCAAAGCGAGGATCAATTGCAATTGCTTTGCCAGGCAGACAGCTTATTGTAAACATCAGGATACAGAGTACTGGTATAAAACGGGTAAAGTTCATATTCCGGGAAGCCTCACTTTGAAACAGCATAAACAAAGGCCAGAATTGGTCCTTTGGCTTTAGAGCGGTAAATCAGAAGATCGGCCAAATCCAGCACCCTGGCACGTTCTTGCCAGGCACCATCCTTCTGTTCACCGGATGTTATCCGGTAATCATCCTGACCGGAAAGCTCTTGCAGGATGTTCTGAAACTCTTCTGTCTGAATTGTGGTTCCGCCAAGTGCGATTACCTGCACTGCATGTAGTTCCTGATGTTCCTGATCAGCATGGAACAGTCTGTACTCACGGTTATCTGTCAGATAACGGGACCAGCCTGGCTCTGACCCCTGCCACTCACTGTCTTTTTTGGCAATGGCAATAAAAGCAGGTTTATTCTGCTTTGGGCTGATATTGTGGTCTGGCTGTACTTCAGTGGTCTCTGCATTTTGACCAGGCTTTTGCTTATCCTGTTTTACTGCTGCTGGTTCATCAGCCTGTTGGTTCAGGTCTGGGCGGTTGATGTACCATTGGACACCACGTACTATAATCAGCACCAGAACAATCAGCAGTGCAGCAATCCGTATTAACTGCTTGCGTTTAAGCTGTTTTTGCTCTGTACTTTGTTGCAGGCTATCAATACTGTTGATCCCATTCCCATCAAACGGTTTATCATCCATCATCTTGCTGGTTATTTTAACGGTCTTACGTCCCGCTTCCAGACCGAATGGCGATGCCGAGGCTGGTTTTGGTGGTTGTGATGGCTGATCCAGTCTTGATTCTTGTGGCAGAACTGTATCTGTTCTCACATTTTGGATGGCCTGGGTTGATGGAGTTTGTTCCGGCTCATGGAAGCCAAATGCTGACGGTTCTGTTTCCTGTATCTGCTGTGCCACTGCTTCCGATGATTGCCCGTATAACGGGCTGTCATAGTCATACTTGTCTGAATCTGGCTCATCTGTTTTGAACGCTTCAATCGTTGCTGTTAATACCGAAAGCTGTTCATTAAAGGATGATTCTGTTTGCAACTCCTGCTCTTCATTGGCATCAGGTGGTTTATATTCATGCAGTTCAAATGGTTGTTGACTGCTGCTGTTTTCAGGTTCAGCCGAAGGCTTGTAGATCTTCTCCCATTGTTCATCACCAGCTACTTCTTTGATAATATTTTTGATTCTGCATATCCTCTGATCTAAGGGCTGTTCCATATCCACCATATAATTAAACAGTCCTGTAATTGTTCTGGCATTTGGGTTACCTGCATGTTGCAGTATGAAGATAGGTGATGACTTGCCAAGCAATAATTGAATATGTCTGGCTACACTTTCGCCAGTTACCCCTGCAATCTGATCTTGTATGCAGACAATACGGGGACGTTTTTCAAACACTTCCTTCAAGCCCTGATCAAAATCAGTGGATAGATCAATCTTCAACTTCAATATTTGCTGGAAATGAGCTTGAAGTTCTTTTGAACGGGGATTATTTGATATGATGAGTAAATTGATCATGAATTCCTCATATATGAAATCAAACATATATCGTATAACAGAAAGTCTATAAACAAGTCAATCTTACTAATTGTTACAAATTCTTGTATTTAGTTATATTTATTACTTTTTTGTCAGCCTATGCCCAAAAAATGCTATTTTCTTGACAGTATACTGATCATCAGCATAATGACGTTTTGGTTGAGGTTAAGCAATATGCGGATTTATGAAATTGAAAAAAGTATCGGCTTTCTTTTGGCCAAGGCATACCAGCGGGGCTGGGCAATGTTTTCGGTGCAGATTGTCCAGTATGATCTGACACCGCCCCAATTCAGCCTGCTGGCCTTTCTTTGGCAGCAGGATGGCCTGACCCAGGCCGAGCTTTCAGAGCTGTCCCAGATAGATCGTACCACAATGGTAGGTCTGATTGACCGGATGCAGCGTAACGGACTGCTGGAACGTCGTAACCATCCCCATGATCGCCGTGCCAACCAGATCTTTCTTACCAGCCGGGGGCAGGATTTGCAACCGGAGCTGTCACTTGTTGCCAATCAGGTGCTGGATCAGTTTACATCATGCCTGACAGACCATGACAAACAGGAGCTGGTCCGTATGCTGAATCTGCTGCGTATGGAAAGGATTACAGATGAAAACACTGACAAGTAGGCTGATCTGTTCAGCTTTTATACTATTGCTAATGGTTGCAAGATCATATGCAGCACAGCTTAACCTGGCTGATTGCCTTAGGATGGCCAGGGAGCATAACCCGCTTTTAACAGCCACCAGGGCAGAACTTCCGGTGGCACAGCAACAGGAGCAGCTTTCTGACAGTAGCTTATATCCAAGGGTGGATCTGCAAGGGGGCTATACCGCCCAGCTTGACCCCCAGGCCATGCTTGTAAATGGCATAGCAATGGAAAACCAGCAGGCTCACTACGCCTTTGCCAATCTGGCGGCAACCTACACTATTTATGACTTTGGCCGCCGTGATGCCCGTCGCAGCCAGGCCAGATCAGCTACCAGCGTGGTGGAAAACGGCATCCGATCCAAGGAACAGGATGTGGCTTTGCAGGTGATTGAAGCCTATTTTGCTGTGCTTGAGGCTGAAAAGCTGATTGAAACCACCCAGCAGGAACTTACCACAATTAACGAACATTACCGTGTGGCCCAGGCTCTGTATGATAATGGGGTTGTCACCAAGAATGATCTGCTACAGGCTGATCTGCGTACCGCCTCTGCCCGTCAGAAGCTGCTGGCTGTGCGGAATCAGGCGGATAACCTGAAGATGCAGCTTAACTTTCTGATTGGTGGTGATCTTGACAAACTGCCAGAGCTGGATGAAAGCAGTCTGTTTGCAGGGGATTCAGAGCCTGGCAAAGGAGAGGGCGAGGGCACGCTGGTGGATGCTGCCCTTAAACGGCCCGACATACAGAAGCTGCATAAACAACTTGATATAAGTGAGCAGGAGATTAAAGAGAGCAGGACCATGTTTTATCCAGAGCTGTTTGCCAGGGCTTCACTGGATTATCTGCAAAACAACAAGCTGCGTGAACAGGCGATCTATGCCGGTACAGTTGGTCTAAAGATCAATCTGTTTGATGGTTTTGGTTCCACCGCTGCCAGGGAAAAGGCGGTCAGTCAGCGGCAGCAGGTTAATCAGCAACTTAATTTGGTCAGGCAGCAGGCTTTACTGGAGCTGTCCACAGCACAAAATGATCTGAATGTGGCCAGAGAGCGGATAGAAGTAACCAGAAACGCCATCCGGCAGGGGGAAGAGAACCTGAGAATCAACCAGGATCGCTATCAGGAGCGGGTCGGCACAGCTACTGATGTACTGGATGCCCAGACCCTGTTATCCCAGGCCAGAACAGAATATTACCAGGCATATTATGCCCACCAGGTTGCAACGGCCAGGCTACAGAAGGCAGCAGGGCTTTTATAATAGAGGAGCAACCCATGTCAGATGAAACAGTTGCCACACAACCACAAACAGAAACAGCCAGCAATCCGCCGGCCAGGCGGTTAACCGGTCTGTCGGCCCGCAAGAAGATCGCCATCTTTATGGTGCTGGCCTCTGTCATCGGGGTTGTTGTCGGCCTTAACTGGCTTATTAACAGCAGAAAAAACATCACCACAGATAACGCCTTTGTTGAATCCAACATTCACCCCATAGCCGCCAGAATCCCTGGTACGGTGGTGGCGGTGCATGTCAATGATAACCAGTTGGTGCAAAAGGGTGAGCTGCTGCTTGAGCTGGATTCCAGTGATTACATGGTTTCAGTTGCCAGGGCAGAAGCTGCCCTGGGTGTGGCCCAGAATGAAACCAGTGGTGATACCTTGCAGGTGGCTGCCTCCCGTGCTGCGGTCCGTTCTACCCAGGCTAGTCTGGAGCAGAGCAGGTTGGATCTTGAGCGGGGCGAAACCCTCTACATTAAAGAGGTGATTCCCAAGCAGCAACTGGATCAGTTGCGGACAAACCGTCTTGTGGCAGAGGCCCAACTTCTGGAGGCAAAACAGCGTCTTAAGAAGGATGAAGCCCTGGCAGAACTGGCATCCGGCCCAGCCGGCAAGGCCCGCATCCGTGAGAAGCAGGCCGAGCTGGAGGATTCCAGGCTGAAACTGAGCTACACCAGAATCATTGCTCCGGTGGATGGTTACATCACCCGCAAAGGGGTGGAAAACGGCAATGTTGTGCAGACAGGCCAGGCTTTGTTGGCGGTGGTGCCTCTGGATGACACTTGGGTAACGGCCAACTATAAGGAAAGTCAGCTTACAAATATCAGGCCAGGCCAGCAGGTCAGCTTCAGGGTGGATAGTTACCCTGGTAAAACCTTCAGGGGCAGGGTGGACAGCATTATGGCCGGCACCGGTGCAGCCTTTTCTCTGCTGCCGCCGGAAAACGCCACTGGTAACTATGTTAAGGTGGTTCAGCGTATTCCGGTCAAGATCTGTATTGACAAGGAGGATGATCCAGATCACCTGCTGCGGGTTGGCATGAGTGTCATACCCACGGTGCATACCGGCAGAACCACGGGTGAAGTCCTGCGAGAGCTTAACCCGTTCAGATAGATGTCTGACCAACTTAATATCAATAAATGGCTGATCGTGATTACGGTCATGTTGCCCACCATCATGGAGATCATTGATACTTCGGTGGCAAACGTGGCCTTGCCCCACATGCAGGGCAGCCTTAACGCTGGCACTGAAGAGATCACCTGGGTGCTAACATCCTACCTGGTAAGTAATGCGGTTGTGCTGCCAATGACCGGCTGGATCTCCCGCGTATTTGGACGCAAACGGTTTCTGATGACATGCGTCACCCTGTTCACTCTCTCATCAATGCTGTGTGGTGCAGCCCCAAACCTGGGTTCGCTGATCCTGTTCAGGATTCTGCAAGGTGCTGCTGGCGGTGCCCTGGTTCCGATCAGCCAATCCATTCTGCTGGAAACTTTCCCTCCCAGACAACATGGCATTGCAATGGCTATTTTTGGCATTGGTGCCATGACCGGCCCGATAGTGGGGCCAGCACTGGGGGGCTGGATCACCGACACCTTTAACTGGCGTTGGATTTTCTACATCAACATCCCCTTTGGAATCCTGTCAATTGTAATGACATCACTGTTTATCTTTGATCCAGGCTACCTGCGTGAAGGGGCTGCAAAGGTTAAAAAGATTGATTACTGGGGGCTTTTACTACTGACAGTGGGGATTGGGTCACTACAGGTTGTGCTGGATAAGGGCCAGCAGGAAGACTGGTTCAGCTCCAGCTTTATCATCGCCTTTACCATCATCACTGTTGTGGCACTGATAGCCCTGATCTGGGTTGAGCTGACCCATGATCAGCCGATTGTGAACCTGCGGCTGTTCAAAAGCATCTCCTTCTCTGCCGGAAACCTGATCATGTTCACAGTGGGGCTGGGGCTTTACAGCTCTGTTATGTTGATACCGCTGTTTTTGCAGACGCTGATGGGCTATTCCGCCACTGATGCTGGCATGGTCATGGCACCGGGCGGGATAGCTACCATGCTGACCATGCCGCTGGTGGGGGCACTACTTACAAAATGGGATGGCCGCAAAGTGGTCTTTATGGGCCTGATTATATCTGCGTATTCCATGTATATGATGCACGGGCTTGACCTGCATACCTCATACGGACATTTTGTATGGCCCAGAATGGTACTGGGGGTAGGGCTGGCAATGCTGTTTGTACCACTTACAACCGTTACCCTGACCGCAATCAGCAAACAGGAGATGGGCAACGCCACCGGTGTCTTCAACCTGCTGCGTAACATAGGCGGCAGTGTGGGTATTGCCATATCTGCTACGCTGATTGCACGGTTATCACAAACCCACCAGACCAACCTGGTAGCCCATGTAACACCATATAATCCCACCTTTCAGTCATATTTTGCAGAGCTTAAACAGACCCTGATTGCTAAGGGGATGGCGGCAACAGAGGCAGAAAACGTGGCTATGGCCAAAATATATGGACTGGTACAACAACAATCAGCAGTACTGGCCTATAATCAGATTTTCATGCTGGTGGGATTTGCCTTTCTGGCGGTAATACCGCTTTTATTGCTGCTTAAACGGCCACGGCATGGGTGAGGAGGGAATGGCTTTACCTGAATAGCAGGTATCTATGCCACAATACATAATAAATAACAGCGACACAAATTGGTCACTGCGAGAAGTGCAGCGACGAAGCAATCTCAAGACTGCCACGCTCCTTGCAGTTGCTCACAGTGTCGGAAGTTCATTCGTGGCTAAAACTGTTTTAAATCGGCGTTCATCGGTGTTTATCTGTGGTCAATCGCTTTTTTGCAGATTCACGGCTGAACCGGAATATAAAAAGCCCTCCAGTATAAAACCTGGAGGGCTTTCTGTTTACAGCTTATTGCAGGTCAGTGACTACAGACCAAGCTGCTTGAAGAAGTCATTCCCTTTGTCATCCACTAGGATAAATGCCGGGAAGTTTTCCACCTCAATCTTCCATACAGCCTCCATACCCAGTTCAGGGAAGTCAATACATTCAACCTTTTTGATGTTTTCATCCGCCAGTAGTGCCGCCGGGCCACCAATGGAGCCAAGGTAGAAGCCGCCAAACTTCTTACAGGCATCAGTTACCTGCTGGCTGCGGTTCCCTTTGGCAATCATGATCATGGAGCCGCCGTTTTCCTGCAACAGACCAACGTAGGAGTCCATCCTGCCTGCGGTGGTGGGGCCAAAGGAGCCGGAAGGCTTGCCTGGCGGGGTCTTGGCCGGGCCAGCGTAGTAGATCGGGTAGTTTTTGAGGTAGTCTGGCAGCGGCTTGCCACTGTCCAGAATCTCCTTGAACTTGGCATGGGCAATGTCACGGCCAACCACAATGGTGCCGTTCAGCAGCAGTGCATCACCAACCTTAAGGCCGGAAAGCTCCTTCAGGGTTTCGGCAATCGGCTTGGAGAGGTCAATTTTGTGACCATGCTCATGCCTGGCCATCCGGTACTCTTCTGGCAGCAGGCGGCCCGGATCACGGTCAAGCTGTTCAATAAACAGGCCATCTCTGGTGATCTTGGCCTTTACGTTACGATCGGCAGAGCAGGATACCGCCATACCAACCGGGCAGGATGCACCATGCCGTGGCAGGCGGATTACACGGATGTCATGGGCAAAATGCTTGCCGCCAAACTGGGCACCCAGCCCCAGTTTCTGGGCTGCGGTCAGTAATCTGGCCTCCAGCTCCAGATCACGGAACGCCTGACCATGTTCGTTACCTTCGGTGGGCAGACCGTCCAGATCACGGGTGGTTGCAATTTTTACGGTCTTCATACAGGTATCGGCTGAGGTGCCGCCGATTACAAAGGCTATATGGTAAGGGGGGCAGGCTGCGGTGCCAAGGGACTTCATCTTGTCCACCAGGAACTGCTCCAGTTTTTCAGGTGTCAACAATGCCTTGGTTTCCTGATACAGCATTGACTTATTGGCAGAACCGCCACCTTTAGCCATGAACAGAAACTTGTAGTAGTCACCATCGGTGGCCAGAATATCAATCTGTGCTGGCAGGTTGGTGCCGGTGTTGGTCTCTTTGTACATATCCAGTGCAACGGTCTGGGAGTAACGCAGGTTTTCCTCGGTGTAGGTCTTGTACACACCCTTGGAGAGGTACTCCTCATCCTTGCCGCCGGTCCAGACCTGCTGGCCCTTTTTGGCGATAATGGTGGCGGTACCGGTATCCTGACAAAATGGCAGCTCAAACTTGGCAGAGACCATGGCATTACGCAGAAAGGCCAGGGCAACACCTTTGTCGTTCATGGATGCTTCCGGGTCAGCCAGAATCCTGGCAACCTGCTCGTTATGGCTTGGACGCAGCAGAAAGGAGAGATCCTTCATGGCCTGGTTGGAGAGGATAGTTAATGCCTCAGGGTCAACCTTGATAACTTCCTTGCCTTCAAACTGGGCTACAGATACGTACTTTTCAGAGCCCTCAATCTTGTAGTAGCTGGTTTGATCTTCTTTAAGCGGGAACAGTTCCTGATACACAAACGGCTTGGTTGACATGCTTTAACTCCTTTCTTGGTGGTGTGTTTGGATTGTCGTCCATAAATTGTATACAGTATCCAAGGCATACTATTCAAAAGAGCTGATTTTGTCGAGTAATAATCAAATGCAGCAAAGTTGACTCGGTTAGTGCAGTATGTTAGTTATGTTTTCATCGTTACTGATGGAAGAAGGATAAATGTTCAAGCAAATTCGAGATGACATAAACTCAGTATATGAACGTGATCCGGCAGCACGCAGTGCCCTGGAGGTTATCTTCTGCTATCCGGGTCTTCATGCGGTCTGGCTGCATCGGCTAGCCCACTGGCTCTGGAATCATAAACTGTACTTTTTCGGGCGGTTTACCTCACATTTTTCCCGCTGTATAACCGGTATAGAGATCCACCCCGGTGCAAAAATCGGCAAACGATTTTTTATAGACCACGGTATGGGGGTGGTAATTGGTGAAACAGCCGAGATAGGTGATGATGTAACCCTGTACCACGGTGTAACCCTGGGTGGTGTAACCTGGGATAAGGTCAAACGTCACCCGACCCTGGATGATAAGGTTGTGATCGGCTCTGGTGCCAAGGTGTTGGGGCCGTTTACAGTGGGGCGAGGGGCCAAGATCGGTTCAAACTCTGTGGTGGTTAAGGAAGTGCCTGCCAACGCAACTGTGGTTGGGATTCCTGGTAAGGTGGTGATGACACCGGAGGTTCAAAGTGAGGGCCGGCCAGACCTGGAGCATGGTAACCTGCCAGACCCTTCTGCCACTGCCATCGCCTGCCTGTTTGACCAGTTGAAAGGGTTGGAACAGAAGTATGATGATCTGCAAAAAGAGTATCAGGAATTGAAAAAACAGTTGGTTGACGGTACAGATAAATAGTGAGATAAACCAGTCATGATCAAGCGACAGACCACCATAAATCGTATCTTTAAGCTTTCCGGCATCGGCCTGCATTCCGGCCATCCGGTGAACCTTGAGTTTCTTCCCCGCCGTGAGCATGGCATTGCATTTGTACTGAACGGCATTCAGATTCCCGCCCGTTACGACCATGTGGTTGATACCCGCCTTTCCACCCTGATTGCAAAGGATGGTGCGGCTGTTTCCACCGTAGAACATATGATGGCGGCCTTTTACTATGCCGGTGTAACCAACTGTCTGGTTTACATTGATGGGCCGGAGGTGCCGATTCTGGACGGCTCCGCCTGGGAGTTTTATCAGGGGATGTGGAAGGCCGGAGTGTATGAGTTCCCCGAAGAAAACGTCTATCTCAAGGTGCTGAAAACCGTTGAAGTGCAGCATAATGATGCCTGGATCAGGATCAAGCCGCTGAATGCCCTTGACATAACCATGACCATTGAATTCCGTCAGCCGGTTGGTCTGCAACGTCGCAGGGTGTCTGATGTGGAAAATACCTTCTCTATCCTTAATTCCCGCACCTTCACCATGCAGGAAGAGATTGAGGCGATTCAGAAGATGGGGCTTGCCAAGGGTGGTTCACTGGATAACGCCGTTGTGGTGGGGGAAGATGATGTGCTGAATCCCCAAGGGTTGCGGTACCGTAAAGAACTGGTAAACCATAAGATTCTTGACCTGATTGGCGATCTGTACACCAGCGGTTATCGCATTCTGGGCAAAGTGGAGGCCCATAAAACTGGCCACCATCTCAATAACATGCTTTTAAGGCAGCTCTTCTCTGATCCTGAGAATTATCAGGTTTACTGAGTCTATGGCTCCAGTCGTACAATCTTCCTGACTCTTGAAATATGCTTGCGGTCAAATGAATACAACTCAGTGATACCCCGCTGTTCCATAACCGCTGCTATATATCCGTCAATAAAATCTATGTTGGTACTTTCATAAAGTTCAACGGCACGGGTCACCAATGGTGCGTTTATCACCTCTAGCCCAGGCGTTGCCAGGATGCCACGTACCAAAGGTGCAATATCCGTGTTTTTCAGGGAGTAAGCAGATTCCAGCACCCAGACGATTTCTGCCATCACCATTTCAGTTGTAAGCAGCTTCAGTTTCCCTCCGGCAGCTTTGTCCAGCAATGCTTCAACTTTGTCTGCCTTGACCGGATCATCATCAGTCAGGTAGCGGATAAAAAGGTTTGTGTCTATAAAACAGGTCTTCATGACATCTCCGCCTTAACCCGCTCTGCTACAGCAGCCTTGGCTACAGTACGTTCACCGGACTCATCGGTTTTGCTTTTTGCTTTAACAGCACCCCGTAGCTCCTTCAGACTTTTTACCGGCTTAATAATGATCCGTTCTCCATCTACAATAAAATCAACTCTATCATTAGGATAAATATTGAAGCGGGAACGGATCTCTACTGGAATTGTAACCTGCCCTTTTGTTGTTACGGCTGATAGCATGATCGTCTCCTGTATGACTTTCAGATAATGTATTACCTGATATACTACGTATTACCCTCTGTCGGGTCAAGCAGTTTGAAAATCCAGCCTGGTTTCCAGCTTTAGCAGGACATATCCTATCATCTGCCCCATTTACCTGACCGCTGCCCGCAGCATTCTGAAAACCATCCGAGCGGTCTGCTCATCCATTTCCGCCAGAATTTCCCGTATTCCCTCTGCTGTAATGCCACCTGATTGCAGGTGCATAAACTCAAACAGGTCTTTTATTTCCACCTCCATGGCGTTGGCAATGCTTTCCATGGTTTCCAGAGAGGGAGATCTGCGTCCTACCTCAATTTTACTGATGAACTTTGCATCCAGACTGACCTTTTCCGCAAGCTGTTCCTGTGACAATCCTCGCAACCGCCTGATTTCCTTGATCCTGGCTCCCAGCAGTTCTCGTGTTGTTTTCATTTGTCCTCCCATGCATTGATAATCAAGATAATCGAGTGGGGAGAAGCAAATCTAAACTCACACCAAGAGATATTTGTATTGACAAAGTATCACTCAAGGTACGAATATACGTCCCAGTAAGCATCATTTGTTATATAAATCGTACTTAAAGTACGAAAGTTGGTGCTTTAAGGGGGGTGTTGATGAGAAGGTTGTTGTTGCTGACACTTATGGTGGATTACGGGGGTGGCGGAGGTCAGACAGCTTCGAGCGAACCTGTCATATCAAATCTGTCCTACTGGCCTAAGTCAGCGATGTTGAACCAGGGTGGTGGATTTGTCACTGTCAACGGTACGTTAGAGTTCTCAGATCAGGATGGTGACGTATCTGAATTAACCATAACCACCAGAGACGCTGCTACTTGTACCCAGTTAAGTAACCTGACAGCACCGATAACAGGCCCACAGGGTATCGCCAGTGGTGTAGTGTCGATTTCGGTGGTTTCTGATACAACTATTGCCGGAGATTATCTCTTTGATATTATGCTCAAAGATGCGGCAGGGAATGTGTCTAACACGCTTACCGGGATATTCAAGGTTGGATCATGATGAGAACTGCGGTTTGATGTCAAACGGCTACTGGCATATAAGACATTAGCCGAGTTGTGCCGATTAAGGCTTTTAAGTTGGTCGGCAATTATGGCTAACTAAATCTTCATATCGTAAAAACAATAAACGGGACAACGCCATAAAGCGTGTGTCCCGTTCTGCTTTCATCCGCCCAGAAAAGCATCAGGTTTACTGACCAACAACAGCTATCACACTCTGCATCAGCCCATCCATCAACAAATTCAGCTCCTGCTCTGAAATCACCAGGGGAGGGAAGACCACCACAGTGTTACCCAATGGGCGGGAAAACAGGCCATGTCTGCGGGCTTCATTGCAGACTCTGATTCCGATCCGCTCTTCCCATGGATAGGCTTCTTTACCTGCTTTATTACGTACCAGTTCTATCCCTGCCGCCAGTCCGCACTGTCTGACATCACCAACATTTGGCAGTTCTGAAAACCGCTGTAACCAGCCAGTCAGTTGGGTTGATCTGGTCTGAATCCTGTTCAGCAGATCTTCTGACTCAAACAGCTCCAGACTTTTAAGTGCCACGGCACAGGTCAGTGGGTTGCCGGTAAAGGTATGGCCGTGGAAGAAGGTTTTAAGATCGGCATAGTTACCCAGAAAGGCGTTGTAGATCTTTTCCGTTGCCAGGGTTGCGGCCATTGGCAGGTAGCCAGCAGTCAAACCCTTGGAAATAGCCATAATATCTGGTGAAATCCCTTCATGCTGCACAGCAAACATTTTGCCGGTGCGGCCAAAGCCGGTGGCAACCTCATCAGTAATCATAAGCAGGTTGTACTTGTCACACAACTGCCTGACCTTTTGCAGATAGCCTTTGGGCTGAACCAGCATTCCGCCGGCACCCTGCAACATAGGCTCAATCACCATCCCAGCCAGATAATCCTGATGCTGTACCATCAGCTCTTCCAGCCTGTCAATGCAGGCCAGTCCGCAACTATCCGCACTTTGCCTGCCCAGTGGACAGCGATAGCAATAGGGTGCAGGGGCCTCAATGGTTTCAAACAGCAGTGGCCTGAAGGTATCGTGATAGATGGAGATTCCCCCCACACTCATGGAGCCGATGGTGTCACCATGATAGGCATGTTGCAGCCGGATGAAGCGGCTGCGTTGGGGCTGCCCGCAATGGCACTGGTACTGGTAGGCCATTTTAAGCCCCACCTCCACTGCGGTGGAGCCGTTATCAGAATAAAAGACCTTGCCAAGCCCCCGGGGTGCGATCTCAACCAGTTTTTTTGCCAGCAGGATGGATTGCTCGCTGGCCAGCCCCAGCAGTGTGGAATGCTCCAGCCGTGCAGCCTGGTCAGCCAGGGCCTGGTTCAATACCGGATGGCAATGACCATGCACATTGGTCCACATGGCAGCCACACCATCAAGGTAGCGGTTGCCATCTGAATCAATCAGCCAGCAGCCCTCACCCTTTACAATCACCAGCGGATTATCTGACTGCCAATCCTGCATCTGGGTAAAGGGATGCCAGACATACTGCTTGTCCCAGGTTTGTAAATCCGCTGTACTGTAACTGTTTTTTTCAGCCATAAAATAACCTCAACCTATTGAACATGCTTGACTATGCTCAAGCAGTTTTAGTATAGTCCAAAGACTTTGCCAGTCTGGTGGAATGGTAGACACAGCAGACTCAAAATCTGCCGCTCGCAAGGGCATTCCGGTTCGAGTCCGGAGACTGGTACCATAGCTAACAATCTGTTGTTAATACAGATATCAGAAGCCTCGCCTGTGCGGGGCTTTTCTGTTTTTCGGGCTGTTTTACATCTGATTGATGTGATTTGTTGCCAACTGCCGACCCTATCCCCAAAACAGCATAATACCGATTACAGCAGCAACAATGGCTAAAACCAGCACTGCACCAGCAGCAATATCCTTGGCAGCCTTTGCCAGGGGATGAAAGTCAGGCGATACAAGATCCACCACCGCTTCTATTGCGGTGTTCACCAACTCGGCACTGATAACAGCCCCGATTAACAGCAGCAGTACCATCCATTCTGTACTGTCAAGCCCCTGATACAGACCAAGCCCGATTACAAGTGTGGTGGCCACAAAGTGGAAACGCAGGTTACGCTGGGTTTTAAACCCGTACCAGATTCCATCCAGGGCATGTTGCATAGCTTCCAGAAAACGCAGCATGTCAGTAGCGGTAGACCAGGGTTATGCCAGCACCAGTATTACTTGCATTTGGTACCAGCATTAAACGACGGTTCTTGTCTGCATGGTAGTAGGTAACAACACGGCCAGCCAGCTCGCCAATGGCAGCCCCAAGCAGAATATCACTGGCCCAGTGTTTGTTCTGGTACATTCTGGAAAAACCCACAAAAGTGGCTGCTGAGTAGGACAGCAGGGCTAATGGAACGCTTTCCTGTGTTCTTGCAATTACAGATGCCATTGCAAATGAACTGGCTGTATGCATGGACGGGAAGGAGTCATAATCGCTTTTAAAGCCAAATGGTTTCAGATCTCCCTTTCTGCTGGTTGCAGATGGTCTGCCACGGCCTATGCCCTGTTTAAGCAGCAGGGTGGCAGCATCGGCCAGAATCAGGGCTTCGCCCATCATCTCGCCGGTTTCCTTCCATTTGGGGGAGTCAGCCAGCACACCACCACCATAGGTCAGTGCTGCAATTCCCAGGTGCAGGTAAGGGTTGCCAACAATCTCGCCAATATCTGTGGCTCTTTTCAGCCCCTTGCTACGCACATCACCATTAAGTTTATCCCTGATTTCACCATCAAAACCCCAGGTAAGCCCCACACCGCCAACTATGGCCATCGTCCAGAAAATATTGCCGTCTTTTAGCGTAAAGGGGGTGGTTACAAAGTCGCTGCCTTCATCCAGCAGTCTGGTGCCAAGTCCTTTCACCTCGTCGCTAAAATCATATTCTTCGGCATACAGCACTGCTGCGGAAAGACATAACTGTACCAGCAGGAAGGTGATTAAAACGGTGATAGTCTGTTTACGGAACGCCATATCTGCTCCTGTATTTCTGTATTATTGCTCCGTTGGTTAAGCATATAAACGGTAGGGGTGCTGCTTGCTGCACCCGTGTTATTCCACTTCCATATCAAAGCGTCTTCTTTGTTGGCTCGTCATCAGCTCCTCAACGTACTACCTGTACGCCTTCGTCGCCGATCTCCTCGCCGCCTGGAATCCATCTTTGATCTGAAATTGGAATTAGAAGCCTGTCGGGCGGAGCAAGCACCGCCCCTACAACGGAGTTCAATCGTTTCGCCACCGGTGCAATCATATATGCTTATACTTATCGCTTTCTTCTGATCTTGAAGGTGGCTTTGAAGGTGGCGGTTTTAAGGCCATCGGCACTGATGATCTCTGTCATGCCAAGTATGGTGCGGTCTTCGTGGCTTAACACCTTTGCCTCTGCCCGTACAGCACCCCAGCGGATCGGGCCGTGAAACTCCAGGCCAAGGTCTGTTGTTACAAAGTCGGTATCTTCCGGCAGAATGCTTTTAATGGCCATTGCCAGGGCAGTATCTGCCAGGGCAACTATGGCACCGCCGTGCATCAGGCCCTTGCCCTGACAAAGGGCTGCCTTAAAGGGCATGGTCAGAACAGCTCGGCCATTGGCTGCTGATTCTACCTGCATCCCCAGATACTCCTCAAAGGGTGCCGGAGCGATCCATTCCGGCAACTGGAAGGGCAGCTCCATCCCTTCGGTCATTTCAAGATTATAGATCTGTTCAAACATAGTTGTTCCTCACTTTTCCAATGTTCTGCTTATTCAGCCCCAGATGCCGGCTATCTGCCGCCCACATCTGCCACAGTCCCCATC
>CAZRKG010000012.1:0-34801 GCA_964600635.1 uncultured Geobacter sp.
AATTGCTTGGCCCGCAATTCTTCTCTTTTACTATCCGGTTTTCAAAGAACAACTTGGTAAAGCCGACCTTCAAATTCTTGCTGCGAAAACTTCCCCGTGCTGCAAGGAATCCCGTTTATACACATACCAAATTTAAGAGTCAATCATTTTTTTCATTTTGTTTTATTTTTATTTCCAGCAGTCGTAATTGGGCTTGCTTACAGGGCAGTGCTACGGTATAGAAAGTTGTTCTGTATCTTTGTATTAATGAAATATTCTTATTTGGAGATAGCTTAGGTCTATGCATTACCAGCTCACATTATCAATAGCTCTGATCCCACTGTTTGCCCATATGTGCTGGGCTGATCAACGTGCAGATGCTGTACATCTGTTTGACAAGCTGAAGATGGATCCAGTTGCCAGCCGGTATGTCGGTGAGCTGGCCAGTATTGAGTCAACTCTGGTTAAAGCTGATATGCACCAGCAGCTTGATGACAAGCCTGGTGCCAGGCAGTACTACCAACTTGCTGTTCACAAATCAGAGCTGCTTCAAAAAAAGGTCGTCCTTGATCTGGCAACGCCTGCTGTCCCAACAGATGAATCACCATCTGATACGGCACCGCCAAAACCTGAGATTCTGAACAATCCGCACACAAATGAACCGCCGGTTATGCCAACTTCTGAGCCAGGACAGGCCGTAAAAGAAATGTCGGAAGCCGACAAGTCAGATGATTTATCAAGGCTACAGCCTATCTCATCAAGCAGACTTGTTGGTACCATCGGCGAATATACTGTCAGAAAGGGTGATACGCTCAGAATGATTGCGGCCAGACTGGGAGTTAGCCGAAACAGCCTGGCAGCTATGAACGGAATCCGCCTAAAGGATGTTATCCATCCTGGTCAGAAACTGAGATATAATAATCAGCGGATTATCCCTAAAAACAAGCTGCAAAACGGTATCCTGATTAACATTCCCGACCGGATGCTGTATCTGTATCAAAAGGGCAATCTCACCTACTCGACAGCGGTTTCACTAGGGGTTCCTGTAAAAAACAAACAGTTTAACTGGCAAACACCTACCGGCAGATTTAAAATCACAAACAAGGCCAAGGATCCTAAATGGACAGTTCCGCTATCCATACAGGAAGAGATGCGTCTGCAAGGCAAAGATGTTCTGACCGTAGTAGAGCCAGGCCCGGACAACCCACTTGGCAGATACGCCATCAGAACCACAATTCCCGGCATTCTGATCCACAGCACAACCCAACCCTGGTCAATTTACACCTATTCCAGCCACGGTTGCATACGCCTTTTCCCCCAACATATGGAGGAACTCTTCAATCTGGTCAGAACAAATTTGAGCGGTGAAATCATTTACAAGCCTGTCAAGCTGGCTGTAACGGAAGATAATCGGATTCTGCTGGAGGTAAATGGAGATATTTACAATCGCACCAACGGGATTCTGGCGGAAACAAAGGCCATTATCCGTCACCACAACCTGGATCATCAGGTTAACTGGGAAAAGGTTCTGCAAGCTGTTAACGGCAAGTCAGGGGTTGCTGAAGATGTCACCCTTGACATGCCTGCAAAGCCTGCTGTATCAACAGAGCCTGCCATTACAGACATGATACAGCTTCACTCTTCATCCTCCCCTTCATAAATCATCGGCTCTGTTCCGCGTATAAATGCTTCGTCAACCCCATCTGATCCCTGCACAAGTCTGCCGGTTGCAGGGTCAACCCTGACAACGGAAATATCATCCGGTGCATTAAATGCCTTAACAGGCATACCAGCCACCGCCTGCTGCATATAATCAGCCCAGATCGGGGCTGCCGCCACACCACCAGAACCACTGGACCCCAGAGAGCGGGCCTGATTGTCAAACCCCACCCAGACACCTGTTACCAGTTGGGGGATGTAACCGATAAACCAGGCATCCCTGACCTCATTGGTGGTGCCTGTCTTACCGGCAACCGGACGTTTGATGGCCGCTGCCCTGTGACCAGTGCCGCTTTGCACCACCGACTCCATCAGGTTTGTGATCAGATAGGCAACCTCTGGTGATGTAGCCTGATTTGCACGTTTGCCGTACAGCATCTCTTCTGACAGCTTCTGCTCTACCGCTCGGATTGTGTCTGTCACATCAAGATCATCCGCCAGCTCTTCCGGTGGCTCCGGTGGCAGTGGAATCGTATACTCCTCCAGCACCTTGCCATCAGCATCGGTTACTTTGCTGATATAGTAAGGTGGCATGTAAACGCCATGATTTGCAAAGACAGTATAGGCCGAGGTCAACTCAAGGGGTGAAACACTGACTGCACCAAGGGCTATGGAAAGATTAGGCTCTATTTTTGAGCTGAAGCCTAACCGCTTGGCATATTCAACCGCATAATCCACACCGATCTGATCCAGTATTTTGACACTTACAATGTTTATGGAACGGGTCAGGGCCTCACGCATGGTAACTGGACCACGAAACTTTTTGTCATAATTTTTAGGGGACCAGGTCTTGCCAGCACCCGATGGATAGGTAACCGGCTCATCCACAATCACAGTTGCAGCAGTCATCCCCTGCTCCAGGGCAGCGGCATAGATGATCGGCTTAAAGGCAGAACCAGCATTGCGTTTGGCCTGTACGGCACGGTTAAACTGGCTTTTGCGGAAATCATAACCACCAACCATCGCCTTGATGGCACCAGTGGCAGGATCGATGGAAACCAGTGCCCCCTGCACCTCCGGCTCCTGTTCCAGCTTGAACTCTGCTCCCTTTTTATCACTGTCAGGTGTAATTACCTGAACATCAAGCACAGCTCCAAGTCCGATTGTCCTGGCGGATTTATCAGGCTTACCATAGCTGTTAGCCAGTGCCAGTCGTCCGGCCCAGGCCATCCCTTTACGATCCAGAGTGCCGGTACGGTCACCCACTCGCACCGTGACCAATCCTTTGGCATTATCCACCGCAACGACAACACCCTGGTAGATCTCACCTGCTTTAAGTGCTGCCAGGTCAATTCCATCTTCAACCTTGCCGCAGAACTGCTCCACTTCATTCTGATTCAGATATTTTACAGCACCACGAAATCCCGTACGTTTATCCACATCCTTAAGGCCGGATCTGATAGCCTCAAAGGCGGCCCGCTGCATACCTGCATTCATGGTGGTATAGACCTTAAGGCCACCTTTATAAAGCAGGTCTTCACCATAGCGGCCTTCAAGATAGATCCGCATCTGCTCCAGAAAATAGGCCACCTGATTGTTAAGCACACGGCGGCCTGGTAGGATATTTAAGGGTGCTTCCCTGGCTTCATCAGCCTGGGCCTTGGTGACATAGCCTTCCTGCAACATACGGTTCAGCACATAACGTTGCCGCTCCCTGGCCCGATCCAGATGTTTAACGGGCGAATATGTATTTGGTGCCTTTGGCAGGCCGGCTAACAAGGCAGTTTCCGCCAGGTTAAGCTGGGTTACGCTTTTGCCAAAATAGGTTTCTGCTGCCGCCTCCACACCATAGGCACCTGCCCCCAGATAGATCTGGTTCAGGTACAGATACAGGATTTCATCTTTGGTCAGTTTCTGCTCCAGCCTGGTGGCCAGAATAGCCTCTTTAATCTTGCGGGAGATCCTTTTTTCCGGTGTCAACAGCATGGTTTTGGTGACCTGCTGTGTAATGGTGGAGGCCCCCTCCTTCTTCCGCATGGTGGACAGGTTTTTGAAAACCGCCCTGACAATCCCCAGATAATCCACCCCTTTATGGGCATAGAAGTTGGCATCCTCTGCCGCCACAAAGGCCTGAATCAGCTTACGGGGCATCTGATTGACCGGCACAACCAGTCGGCGTTCTATGTAGAATTCACCCACCAGACGGCCATCATCCCCAAACACCTGGGAAACAATCGGTGGTCTGTAGTCTGCCAGCTTATCCACCCTGGGCAGCTCCCCCACCAGAGTGGTCAGGTAACTGCCTGCAACAAAAAAAGCTGCAACAATTGTCAGTAAAAACAAAAGAAAAACTGTACCCAAAAGGCCCAGACCTTTGTTATTCCGCATAAAACCGGCGGGTTTATTTACAAAAAGCATCCTGGTTTCAACCTTTCACGACTGTTACTTCCTCATCCAGTTCACTGCAAAACTGTCCGCAGATTCCGGGCGACCAAACAGATAGCCCTGGGCCTGCAAACAGCCTTGCTGTATCAGAAGCTGGCGATGTTCTTCATGTTCTACACCCTCTGCAACCGGTGTCAACCCCAATTGCAGGGCAATTGCTACAATTGTTGATACTATTACACGATCGTTCTGATCTTCTAACATATCCCGCACAAAAGTCTGGTCTATTTTCAGCGTATCTACCGGAAAACGTTTCAGATATGCCAGAGATGAATAACCAGTACCAAAATCATCAATGGCAATGGAGAAACCCTGATCTTTCAATTTTTGCAGGATGCCTATCACCTGTTCAGGATCACCCATGATGGCACTTTCTGTAAGCTCCAGTTCAATGCAGTTGCAGGTAATGCCGGATTCAGCAACAATATGGTTAAAGGTACCCAGAAAGTTGGAATCATTAAGCTGATGGGCAGAAACATTGACGGCTATCCGCCCATAGTGGAAAAGCTGCTCCTGCTGCCAGCGGCAGATCTGTCTACAGGCTTCTCCCAACACCCAGTTACCAAGCTCAATCATCATACCCCTTGTCTCTGCAACCGGAATAAACTCAGCCGGACTTACCCAGCCAAGCTCTGCATCATACCAACGCAGCAGTGCCTCTGCACCAACCAGCCTACCTGTGGCCAGTTCTATCTTGGGCTGGTAGTACAACATCAGGCTGTTCTTTTGTAGTGCCAGCTCTAGACGGTAGGTCAGATCAAGTGTCCTTGCCAGATGCAGCCTCATTTCTGGCCGATAAAAGCTCCAGACACTGCCGATGGATTTGGCACGGGACATTGCCAAATCAGATTTGGAAAGCAGCTCGGCAGTGCTGTCTCCATCATCAGGATAAACCGCAATGCCGATATTGCCGCCAACAGACAGCCTTGTGCCTGATAGCATGAAGGGAGATGAAACCGCTGACAACACTTCATCACAGATAGCAATGGCCTCGTTCTGATCAATATCAGCACAGATCATGGCAAAGTCATTGTTATTAAAACGGGCAAGAAACTGTCCCTGTCCACAAACCTCCAGCAGTTGGCTGCCTGTACGCATCAGAACCTGATCACCAACAGTATGACCATAGTTTTCGTTAATTTCCCGCAGGTGCCTTACCCCCAGCAGCAACAGATAAAGTTTGCTTTTCTGTGCTGCTGCTGCCGCTATCTCCCGCTCAAGCTGCTCAATAAACAGGCTGCGGTTAGGCAGGCCGGTCAGGCGATCATAGTAAGCCAGTTGCCGTACATGATCACGGGCATATTCATGGGCTTTACGGATTCTGATGCTCTGAATCCCAAAAATCAGGTCATTAGTCAGTTCTTTCAGCATAACCACTTCTGCCGCTGAAAAGGCATAAGGGGCTTTAGCATAGAACACTATGGCACCAAGCACTTCATCTGAAAATTTAAGCGGTAAGACCAAAGCGGACTGAAAATCAAATTTAAGGGCATATTCATGCCGATGTCTCATATTATTATTGTTAAGGATATTATGGCGAACCTGGGCCTCTCCGGTACGGATAGCCTCACCAACTACACTTTTAGAATACTCTGTATCTTCCCAGCTCATCCCCCTTACATAGCCAAGAAACTCCTCATTCACCCCATACCAGGCCACCGGCAGAACACTTTTTTCTTCATCAAGCTGTGCCATACCGACCCAGGCTAAACGGTAGCCTCCAACCTCCACTGCAACTTTGCAGACCTCATGCAGCAGGTCATCTTCCTGTGTAATATGCATCATGGCTCGGTTACTGCTGGAAAGCATCCGCAAGGCACGGTTAGACTGTCGCAGCTCCTCTTCTGCCTTAAGATGCCGTGTAATATCCCGCACCACCGCCATTACCAGCGGTTTATCGGAAATACCGATCAGGCCAAGGGAAATATCCGCCGGAAAACTGCCGCCATCCTTCCTGTACCCAACAAATTTAATACCACTGGCCAGCCTGCGGCGTGTAGGCTCGGCCATATACTGTGCCAGGAACACTGTATGATGCTCACGCTTTTCAGGCGGCACCAGCATGTTTATATGCTGATTTATCAGCTCTTTCTCAGTGTAACCGAACAGCTCCTGAGCATACTGATTGCACTGCACTATCAGCCCTTCGTAATTAACTATCAGGGCCGCATCCGGCAGTTGGCCCAGTATGGTATTAAGATAAAGATCGCTCATGGGCTTATCTGTCCTTCAACTCACGGATGATCTCTCCCTGACGCTGGGCAACAAAACGTCCGATCAGATCTTCACTGCGGCGGTCATGTTCAAATACAAGGATACTACGATAAGGCGGGGTATCGTTTTCAAAGCGTAACAATCTGGCCATTACCCGCAGATCATGGGGGGGTGACTGGTTTTCCAGACTAAGGCTGAGGTTAAGATAAAAGTAAGTGAAATTTCCAAATAGTGCCTTATCTTTAACACTTATGGCACAGCCACCAAGGGACAGATCAGTCAAGCGGGCCTTGAAACGATCTTCACCAGCCTCAATCTCCACCTCAAAAAAACCGCTTATCTTTACCCGCAGGGCATCACGACGATCCGGCATCACATCCACCAATGCAAAGTCAGACAGTACAATCTCATCGGTTTCTTCATTATAGACAGCATTGGCATAGATCTTATTTTCCAGCCTGGCAGAACGCAGAATGGTGTACCTGCAATCTTTAATGGCACGGGACTGGGTTTCACTGGTGCGGCAGGCCAGTGTATCGCCAAATACATACAGCAACTCTGCCGGAGCTGAAATCGGTACTTCCTTATAATAGTTAAAAAATTGCAGTTTGCCGCCACCTTGCTGAGACACCTTCATCAGGCGATCCAGTATCATCTGTGGTTCAACCCGTTCCAGCAACCGTAGCTGTTCTTCGTACTGCATTTTTTCCATCAACATTATCCCCGTATACAAACAAATTAATGACACTAGCTGACAAGTTATATTCATATACCACTTTAGTGGGGAACTGGGCAAGTGGCGAGGCTGGTCTGGACCACTTGCCATAGCGGCAAAATCATGACAAAGTAGGCACCTGAAATCACTTGGTAACAGATCTGAATTATGGAGATATAAAAAGTATGGCACTACGCATCTACAATACAATGAAGGCAGAAAAAGAGCTGTTTGTACCCCGTGTTCCCGGCAAGGCAGGCATGTATGTCTGCGGAGTAACAGTTTATGATTTCTGCCATATCGGCCATGCCAGGGCTGGTATTGTGTTTGATATGATCTTCCGTTACCTGCGTTTCAGCGGCTATGATGTCACCTATGTCCGCAACTACACAGATATTGACGACAAGATCATCAACCGTGCCAATGAGGAAGGTACGGATTACCGTACCATTGCCGACCGCTACATTGCCGCCTTTGATAAGGATATGGATCGGCTGGGTATGCTGCGGCCAACCCTGGAGCCAAAGGCCACCGACCATATTGATGACATCATTACTATCATCCAGCAGTTGATTGAAAACGGCCATGCCTATGCGGTTGATGGCGATGTCTATTTTGCTGTGCAGACCTTTCCTGATTACCTGAGACTGTCCAAACGTAATCTGGAGGATATGCAGGCTGGGGCCAGGGTTGATCTGGATGAGCGTAAAAAGAACCCGATGGACTTTGCACTCTGGAAAAGCTCCAAACCTGGTGACCCCTGGTGGCAATCCCCCTGGGGACAAGGCCGGCCTGGCTGGCATATAGAATGCTCAGCCATGAGTATGCGGTTTCTGGGGCCGTCCTTTGACATCCACGGCGGTGGCAAAGATCTGGTTTTCCCCCACCATGAAAATGAAATTGCCCAGTCAGAATGTGCCAATGGCTGCCAGTTTGTAAAATACTGGCTGCATAACGGCTTCGTAAATATCAACAGTGAGAAGATGAGCAAATCACTGGGCAACTTCTTCACCATCCGCGAGGTGCTGGATCTGTTTGATCCAGAAACCCTGCGTTTCTTTATTCTGCAAGCTCACTACCGCTCACCACTGGATTACTCTGACCAGAACCTGCGGGAAGCCCGTACAGGACTGACCCGGATTTACGAAGCCCTGTCTGCCCTGGATGCGGCACTTACAAATCCTCCTGCAAGTCAGGCCAAACCCGCCTCAGCAGAGGAGTTTATCAGCAAGCTGGACAGCCTGATGCCCCGCTTTCAAGAGGCGATGGACGATGATTTTAACACTGCCCAGGCCATTGGTGTGCTGTTTGACCTGATCCGCACCTTAAACAGGCTGCTGTCAGAAGGGGGTGGCAACAGCAGCTATTGCCGTGCAGCCCTTGAAAAACTGAAGCAGGATATGGGACAGATCGGTACAGTGCTGGGGCTGTTCCAGACTACGCCTGCCAGATGGCTGGCTGACAGGGCAGCAGAAAAGGCCGACAACCTGGCGATTACTCCGGCAGAGATTGAACAGTTGATTGCAGAGCGAACCCAGGCCAGGCAGGAAAAGAACTTTAAACGCAGCGATGAGATCAGAGACCATCTGCTGGCCAATGATATACAACTGATTGACACCCCGCAGGGAACCAGTTGGAAGGCCAAGTAGGTTTCCGGGAGCATTGGATGGAAGATAAAAGCCTGACAGGATGGATCGGTTGCTGGACCCGCGAACAGATTGAGTTTGGAGACTGCCCCAACATCTGTGAAGGGGATGAGGAGCTGCTGACCTCAAGGCAACGCCGGATACTGGAAAAATGCAGCCAGTGTGAAAACTTCAGCCAGGATCTTAACCATTTCAGAAACAGTGGACATCCCCTGGCTTCAGTTATCAGCATCCTGCATGATGACTATTGCCGTCAGAAAATCCAGATAAGTTCGCTTATTAACTTCCTGGATACAAAAACCCTCGAGATCCGCTTTATGCATGAACTGGGTTCTGTTCTGCAAAGCTCGGTAGACCTGGATGAGGTTCTCTCGGTTGCAATGACCGCCATAACCGCCGGCAAGGGCTTTGGCATGAACCGTGCCTTTTTACTGCTGGTGGATAAAGAGACACAACTTCTGAAGGGACACCTGGCCATCGGGCCACGCTCGGCCGAAGAGGCTGGCAGAACCTGGCACGAGCTGGAAGCTGGCGGTTATGACCTGCAACGGCTGTCACAGCTTTTCAGAGCAGAGCATCTGGCCAGAGAACGGGACAAATTTAATGATATTCTGAAACAGATGGTCATCCCGTTGGATGCAGAGGATCATGTTGTTGCCAGATCATTAAGGGAACGTAAGCCACTGCTTGTAAGTAACGCCTTTAATCTATCTGAATCCAATGCTGCCTTTGCCAGGCTGTTGGGGACAGACACCTTTCTTGTACAGCCCCTGCTGGCCCGCAATCATCAGGTGGGGGTGATTCTGGCTGATAACTTTGTAAACCGACGGCCAATTACAGAAGAAGATTTACGTACGATTGAGAGCTTCTCCTTTGCGGTTGCTGTGGCCATTGAACGGGCTTCATTATACGAGAAAATCCAGGACAAGGTGGAAATGCTGCACCAGGCCAATCTGCAACTACAGGAACAGCAGGAGCAGCTTGTACGTATGGAAAAGATGGCACTGGTGGGGCGTATCACATCCAGCATCGCCCATTCAATCCGTAATCCGCTGATGGTGATCGGTGGTTTTGCCAGAAACGTACTCAAAAGCACCGCAGAGTCTGACCCTAAACGTAACTCGATTGAGACCATTGTAAAGCAATCGCAGCAACTGGAAGGGGTGCTGGATGAGATCCTGACCTACTCTGATTCACTCTACCCAACCAGGGATTTCTGGGATGTCAACCAGGTGGTGGATGCAGCACTGCGGGAGGTACGGGAACGTAACAGTGCCAGGGATTACACCTGTAATTTCTATCCGCTGGAGACAGCACCGCAAGTATACATTGATTTAAAACAGACTGCCGGCTGTATGCGTAATATCGTTTTAAGCAGTATCTCTGGTCTGCAAAAAGGCTTGCTGGAAGTCAGCCTGACCGCTGAACCGGATGGCGTATCTGTTCAGATCAGGGATCATAACAGGAAACTGACCGAGGATGAGCTGGAACCACTGCTGACCCCGTTTTCAGAAACCAGTGAGCTGGGTTCCGGCCTGAATCTGGCCCTTTCACGCAGTATACTGGAGAAGCAGAATATCCCACTTCTGGTGTCTGCCCCGCCGGAAGGGGGTGTAACCTACACCATTAAGTTACCAATAAGTAAGGAGAACTCAGACCATGAACAGACTTCTGGTGGTTGATGATGAGGCCAACATACGTGAACTCTACAGTGCCGAACTGACTGACGAAGGCTATACAGTGGCAACAGCAGCAGGAATAAGTGAAGCTGTAGAACTGTTGGAACAACAAGGCTTTGATCTGGCTGTGCTTGATATAAAACTTAAGAATGAGAGCGGGATTGAGCTGCTACAGAAAATTGTCAAGGAACGCCACGACATGCCGGTGATACTCTGCTCGGCTTACTCCTGCTACAAGGATGATTTTTCAGCCTGGCTGGCAGACAGCTATGTGGTCAAGTCAGGAGACCTGACTGAGCTGAAAGAAGAGATCAAGCGGGTTCTGAACAAGCGGGCACAGCGTCGCTCCATGGGCCTGTAGTCCGGCTGAAGGGGATATGTCATAAACCACATCCTGTACGGCATAATCAGCGGCTGGCGTTGGCGTAAGGAGTTACGCAGACTGGTGGCAGAAACCCCCTGTGACAACCGGCTAATCAGGCATGACCCAAGGCAGTTGGCAGTATCAGACATTCAGGTACTGGCCCTTGATTTTGATGGAGTACTGGCACCCCACGCCGCTGATCAGCCGTTGCAGGAGGTTATTACGTGGCTGCAACAGGCATCTGGAGTCTTTGGCAAAGACAGGATTTTCATACTGTCCAACCGCCCCTTTGGCCCAAGGATAGACTGGTTCAGCCAACACTTCAACGGTATCAGGTTCATCAGTGCTGTCCGTAAAAAGCCTTATCCCGACGGGATACTACGGATCAGCCAACTCTCCTCTGTCCCACCTGATAAAATCCTGATGGTGGATGATCGCCTGCTGACCGGCAGCCTTTCGGCACTGTTGGCAGGTGCCAGAGTCTGCTACATCAGAAACCCATACCAGAATTTCAGCCAGCATCCTGTCAGCGAGATTTTCTACGCTGCATTGCGTAAGATGGAGCAGATGCTTGTCCGCTGACCATCCACATACTTTGCTTTTTGTGATTTTCTCTGTTAATGTATTAGAGATGAAATTATAAAAATACGATAGGAGGAAGATGTGAGATTTTCTAGATTATCCATTGTAGCATTGATGATTGCAGCCCTGGCTATGACAGGTTGCCAGGACAAACCAAAAACTGAAACACCTACCAACAGCCTGCCTTCTGGCCTGCCAGAAGGACATCCGCCAGTTGGTGGTATGGCTGCACCAGGCGGCAGTGCTGCCACAGACCAGGGTGGCGACCCACATGCCGGCCTGCAACCAATGGCAGTCCCCCAGGGTGTACCAACCAAGACCGGTCAGGTGCTGGAAATCCTTGATGGTGGTCAGTACATTTACATGCAGGTTCAGCACGATGATAACAGCAAGGTCTGGGTTGCAGCCCTGCCAATGGAAGTTGCCAGCGGTGACAAGATCAAGTATGCCGATGCACCTGCCCTGCCTGACTTCCCCAGCAAAACCCTTAACCGTACCTTTGATCAGCTTGTGCTGACCCAGGCGATTGAGGTTGTAAAGTAAGCTTGTTCCAAACCAGCAAGCCTGTCAGTAACAAAAAAGGCCACCAGATTTCTGGTGGCCTTGGTTATTTCCTGCACTGAAGTTTCACTTCATCTACGTCAGAGCAGACCTAAAAATTATTATTTACCCACTGCTGAAACACTGGTGTTGATTCCCAGGTGATCATTATTATCTGCGTCAGATTCAATCTCTTCTTCCACATCAAAGATTAACTCATTCAGATCAATCGGTGCTGCGTTACCTGTTTGCAGACGACGTGCACCAATATAGCGAGAAAGATAATAGTTGGTATTCATGGATGAAACAATTACACGGTGTTCTGTGGAAGATGCGTGGATCATCTTGCCGTTGCCAAGATAGATGCCAACGTGGGATGGAAACGGTGCATAGGTACGGAAAAATACCAGATCGCCACGCCGGAGATCACCAGTGGCAACCATATCACCAACCCTGAACTGCTCTCGGGCTGTACGGGGCAGGTTGATGTTATGCTCCCTGAAAACCTGCTGGGTGAAGCTGGAACAATCAAGGGCATTACGGCTGTTACCCCCAAAACGATACCTTGCCCCCAGAAAACTGTAAGCTGATTTTTGAATGGCGGAGAAAGCTGTATTCTGCTCTTCAAGCTGCCTGGCCAGATTGACCGGTTTATCACTACTGTCAAGATCTGTCAGCTCTGCCAGGGTATTGGCAAACTCTTCTTCATTCAGCAAATCACTGTTGGCCAGTTTAAGATTTTTGTTTCTGGCCTGGCGGGCTGCTACAATATCACAGGTTTCAGGTGTATCAGACAACACAAGAACCTGGCCTGGCTTGATCTGGTTACCTCTGATCTGGTTGATACGTCTCAGGTCTGTAACCTGCTTCCCTGTTTTACGTGCAATACCAAAAAGGGAATCGCCACTTTCCACTGTGTAGGTGTTACAGTTTTCTATCGGCTGTGGTGTTTCTGATCTGGAAGGGATAATCAGGCTGGTGCCCTTTGCAATGCGGTTACTGTTGATGTTATTGGCAGCCTTCAGTTCATCCACAGATATATTATACTTGTGGGAAATACTGTACAGTGTCTCGCTGGTGCGCACCTTATGTGTTTTGGATGCCATAGCCGACATCGGGAGGGCAACTGAAAGCAGACAGGTCATTGCTATCAATTTAACACGGCGTATCATCTGTCCCCCTTTATCTGGTTTTTTAATAAGAGTTTTGGCTATATATCATATAACTGCACACTGTCAAGCATCTAGATTGGACATAGCCCGTAAATTAAGCATTTAAAATGTTTTGTGGCCGAGCTGGATACAAGACACAGAGGCTACTTCTGTTCTTTGCTAACCTTGACCTGTACCCTGATGGAAGCCGGTTCTATGCCTACCACCGTCAAACCCGCCGGGACTTTAACCTGATCTGATGATGTACGCAGTATGTTCTGGCCATTTTTGACCGTACTCAGATCAAGCTCTGCTGAAAGATTGAGCTTCTGAGGTATCGGCAAGAGACCAAAGTTTGATTTGACCCCAACTGTCACCTCTTCGGGTGAAACCCTGACCAGTGACATGCCTGCCGGCAGACCGTGGAAACTAAGATTTACAGGGACAAGCTGAACCTCACCCTGCCGTGCAGACAACAACAGCCAGACCAGAGCAACCAGCAATGTAATGGCTGCCTTTGGCATCAGGTCACTGAACAGTCCGGCTATGAAGCCTCGAGAGACATTTTCTTCCGGTTTAAGCAAAAACTCCAGCCGCTCCTGCAATTGCTCCGAAGTCTGCATGACCTTCAGATAACCGGCTTCAGCCAGAGAGACCTCACCACGCTCTTCAGACACCACCAGCACAACTGCATCGGTCTGTTCTGTCAGGCCAACAGCCGCCCTGTGCCGGGTGCCATACTGCTGCGGCAGGCTTTGCTTGTTAGACAGGGGCAACAGACAGGCTGCCTGCACAATCCGGCCATCCCTCACCAGCACAGCTCCATCATGCAGCAAGGTACCTACCTGAAAGATGCTGTTCAGTAATGGTGCTGAAATCAGGGCATCCAGTTTGGTTCCGTTACTTAAATGTTCTTCCAGATTTTCGAGACGTTGAAAGACAATTATCGCCCCGCAGCGTTCTTTAGCCAGCCTGAATGCAGTATCGGCAATTACAGATGGAACAGCAACGGTACGCTTGCTGGTGGTGTGCATCAGACCACCAATCCGGCTGAAGCGATACAGGGTCTGCCGGATCTCGCTCTGGAACACAACCACAATAACGATGATAACAACCGTACCAAGCTGCTGCAAAACCCAGCCGGTCATCGGCAGACCAACCAGTTTGGCAACAAAATATATAATACTGATGGTACCCAGACCAGCCATGACCTGCACGGCTCGGGTCTTTCTGAACCAGGAATAAAGCTGAAAAATCAGTATGCTCAAGATCAGGATATCCAAGACATCCTGCAATCTAAACTGTGGCATTCCGCTATTTTGCTCCAGACTTGAAGATTAATGCAGGCGGGTGAATCTGCTGGTATGGGCCATAAAAATATGTTACTTGATAAGACTGTAGATTATATCACTATTCCGCATTAAAAGGGTATAAAAAACTATGTTCAGACTATCTCAAAAAGGGGAACAGATTCAGCAGATGTTTGACACCATTGCTCCCCGCTATGACTTCCTTAATCATCTGCTGAGTTTTGGAATTGATAAACGCTGGCGTAAACATGCTGTCAGGCTGGTAAAGGCACCCCAAAACGGCAAGGTGCTGGATGTGGCCACCGGCACAGGGGATGTTGCCCTTGAAATCGCAAAAAGGACTGACCCGTCGGTTAAAATCACAGGTGCAGATTTCAGTCCTGAAATGATCGCCCTGGGCCGCACAAAGGTAGAAGCATCCCCATATTCTGATCGGATTGATCTGCGGGTGGCACCCTGCGAAGACCTGCCCTTTGGCAGTGATTATTTTGATTCTGTAACCATTGCCTTTGGTATCCGCAATGTGGTGGATCGAAGACTTGGCCTTGCAGAACTTTGGCGGGTACTTAAACCTGGTGGCAGACTGATTATCCTGGAATTTTCTACTCCCCGTTCCGCCATATTCAGATGGATCTACCACTTCTACTTTAAGACAATTCTGCCTGCAATTGGCGGTCTTTTCTCTAAATTTGATGCCTATAAATATCTGCCGGATTCTGTCATGGAATTCCCATCCAGCAAGGAATTCTGCAACACGATGACCGACATTGGCTTCAAATCTGTCCGCTGTCAGCCGCTTACCTTTGGCATTGCCTCCATCTACAGCGGAATCAAGGAATAGCAATGCAGCAACAGGATCTTCTGCAACTTCAAAAATGGTTTCAGGAGTATGTTGAAGGATTTGAAGACCTGCCAGCAGAAGAACTGCGTAATATCCATCTGAAACGTGACCATACCATGCGGGTAATGGCCTGTATGGACGAACTGACCAAAGGTGAAGCCCTGCCGGAGAATCAGCGTCTGCTGGCCGCCGCCATCGCCCTGCTCCATGATGTTGGCCGCTTTGTGCAGTACCGCCGCTGGCGTACCTTCCGTGACAGTGAGTCTGAAAACCATGCCCGCCTCTCCTGTGAAGTTATCCGCTCTGAAGCACTCCTGAAGGATCTGCCTGCTTATGAGCAGCTTCTGATTGAAGAGGCGGTCCGGTTCCACAACCTGCTGCACCTGCCAGATAACTTCCAATCCCCCACCAACCTGTTTATGCGACTGATCAGAGATGCTGACAAGCTGGATATATGGCATGTATTTCTTGAATACTATCATCAGCCACCGGAACAACAGGCATCGGCCGTGGGACTGGGTTTTCCCGATCTGCAAACTGTCACCACTGCCTGTTTGGATGAGTTACTGTCAGGCCAGGTTGTAAAACTGGATCAGGCCAGGGTACTGAATGATTTCAAGTTGCTGCAACTCTCATGGGTTTATGACCTTCAGTTTGATACAACTCGCAAGCTGCTGCTTGAACGTAACTATATCCCCCAACTGGCGGCCACCCTGCCAGATCAACCAGAAATCCGACAGGCCGTACAGAAGGCCATCTCTGTTCTGAAAACCTACTGAGTACAAATATATGAAAACAGAAGATAAATACCGCTTGCCAATTGAAAAACTGCGTTGGAACTGTGATCCAGAGCAGTTTACATTTGAAACCACCGCAGACCTGCCGGATCTGGTGGATGCTGTAGGACAGGAACGTGCCCTGCGTTCCATAGAGTTTGGCCTGGGTGTCCATGAAGCTGGTTTTAACCTCTACCTTTCCGGCCAGACCGGTACCGGACGTACCTCAACCATCCGCAATCTGCTGCGTCAGAAAGCCAGGCATGAGGCAACCCCCGACGACTGGGTCTATGTCTACAACTTTAAAGACCCGGACAGCCCGATCTCGCTTGCTCTGCCAGCCGGACGCGGCACGGATCTGGTAAGCGATATGAAGGAGCTGGTTGAGTCATTCCGCAAGGATATACCCAAGGCTCTGGAAAGCAAGGAGTACGAAGCCCGCCGCAATGAAGTGCTGGAGCAGTATCAGGACAACAGCAATGAGCTGTTTACCGCCCTGGAGGAAGAAGTAGAACAGGATGGCTTTGTACTGCAAAGGACAGTATCCGGCCTGGTGGTGGTACCCCAGAAGGATGGGGAGAACTTCACCCAGGAAGAGTACGATGCCCTGACAGATCAGGAACGTAGCAAACTGGAGGAAAAGGGCAAGCTGCTGACCGAACGGCTGAACGAAGTACTGCGTCAGGTACGGGAAAATGAAAAGACCACCAAGGATGCACTGTCCCGAGCAGACCGTGACCTTGGCCTTTCCTGCCTGGGGCACAATCTGGCCCCTCTGCGGGAAAAGTATGCCGGACTGGATAAGGTACTGACTTACTTTGAGGCGGTGCAGGAGGATATTCTCAAGAACCTGGATGATTTCAAGCCCCAGGCCCCCCAACCCCAGATCCCTGGCCTGAAGATGACCCGCCAGGAGCCGAGCTTTGAGCGATACGAAGTGAATCTGCTGGTGGATAACAGCGAGACCAGCGGTGCCCCGATCATATTTGAATCCAACCCGACCTACAATAATCTGTTTGGCCGGATTGAGCATGTCATGCAGTACGGCGGCGTGGCAGTAACCGATTTCACCATGATCAAGGCCGGTGCCCTGCACCGTGCCAATGGCGGCTACCTGGTGGTGGATGCCCGCGAACTGCTGATTAACCCCTTTGTCTGGGATTCCCTGAAGCGTTGCATCCGTACCGCAGAAATCATGATTGAGGATGTTCTGGAGCAGTATCGCTTCATGACAATGGTATCACTGAAGCCTGAGCCGGTCAGCCTCTCGGCCAAGATCGTGCTGGTTGGTACCCCCTGGATCTACTATCTGCTCTATTATCTTGACCCTGATTACCGCAAGTTCTTCAAGGTCAAGGCCGAGTTTGACAGCCAGGTTTCCCGCTCGCCAGAGGTCATGCAGGAATACGCCCTGTTTGTAGCCACACTATGCAGAGAAAAGAATCTGCTCCATTTTGACCGTGCCGGAGTGGCCTGCCTGCTGGAATATACCGCCCGAATGGTGGAAGACCAGAACAGGCTTTCATCACGCTTTATGGAGATTGCCGACTTTGTGCAGGAGGCCAGCTTCTGGGCACAGCGGGATGGCCGTAAACTGATTGGATGTAAAGATGTCCGTCGGGCAGCAGAGGAGCAACTGTACCGTGTCAACCGGGTTGAAGAGCGGATGCAGGAACTGTTTGATGATGGCACTATCATGGTGGATACCGAGGGTGCTGTAGTGGGCCAGATTAACGGACTTTCCGTAATCTCACTGGGAGACCATACCTTTGGCAGACCATCACGGATAACAGCCCGTACATGGCTGGGACAGGCCGGTATGATCAACGTGGAGAGGGAGGTCAAACTGTCCGGCCCGATCCATGACAAAGGTGTCCTGATCCTGACCGGCT
This sequence comes from uncultured Geobacter sp., assembly GCA_964600635.1. Taxonomy (GTDB): domain Bacteria; phylum Desulfobacterota; class Desulfuromonadia; order Geobacterales; family Pseudopelobacteraceae; genus Trichlorobacter. The sequence continues at coordinate 17,794 of CAZRKG010000012.1, forward strand.
ACCTGGGCGGCCTGTTTGCTGGCAAACACCCGCTTTCATTGTCTGCTTCAATCTGTTTTGAACAGAGCTACAACGGTGTTGAGGGCGACAGTGCCTCCTCAACCGAGCTTTACGCCCTGCTGTCAGCCCTGTCTGGCCTGCCTTTGAGGCAGGGCATAGCCGTAACCGGCAGTGTTAACCAGCATGGCATGATCCAGCCGATAGGCGGCGTAAACCACAAGATTGAAGGCTTTTACGCTGTCTGCAAGGCAAAGGGGCTGACCGGTGAACAGGGTGTCCTGATCCCCAGGGCAAATGAGCAGCACCTGATGCTGAGGGAAGATCTGGTGGAGGCTATTTCAGCCGGACAGTTCCAGATCTGGAGCGTGGAGACCATTGCAGAAGGGATAGAAATACTTACCGGCGTTCCTGCCGGTGCAGCCGATGATGCCAGCAACTTCCCCAAAGGTACTGTTTTCCAGATGGTGGCTGACTGTTTACAGAAGATGCACCATCGCCTTAACGGTAACGAAGGTGGTAAACATGCCAGACCCACACGTAAACACAGACCAGTTCGACACAGGAAATAAGCAGTTTTAAGAATAATACATACAAACCGAAGTCAACTGAAAAGGAGATGCGGCATGGGAATAAAATGGAACGAAGATCTGGCACTTGGCGTACCCTTGATTGATGATCAGCATAAAGAGCTGATCAGCCGTTTTGACAAGTTGTTGCTGGCCTGTAAAGAAGGTCAGGGTAATGACGAGGTTGCCAGACTGCTGGATTTTCTGGATACCTATGTCATCACCCATTTCAGGGATGAGGAAAAGTTGCAGCAGGAAAACGGCTTCCCTGATTATGAAACCCACAAACGGGAACATGCGTCATTTATAGCCAATATAGCTGATCTGAAAAAACGGATGAAGGCTGAAGGTAATATTCAGCTTGAGCATGTACTGAATGCAAACAACCTGCTGCTTGATTGGCTGCTAAGGCATATTGCCATACAGGACAGGGCTTTGGGGGAGCATCTTAAAGCCAAAGGCTTAGTGTAGGCAGAAAAAATAAAGCCACCTGCATCCCCCTGTAAAATGGAGGAGAGCAAGTGGCTTTTCTGCACAGTGCGGGCAGGGCAGATCAGTTACAGTCTTCACGCCAGCAGCAGTCATCCTGACCACAGGTATCAACCTGTCCGGTGTTGTAGCAGGGATCATTCCCCTCTGCCACCTGAACCTTCTGGATCAGTTCTGCCTTACGTAGCTTGCCTGGCTTAATGCCATACTGTTCTGCAACTTTTTTCACATCATTCAGCTTCATAATGACCCTCCTTCTTAAGCAAAAACCGCACTACAGCCTTACTCCTGCCAGCCGGAACAAAGCCTCTTTATATTTTTCCCCTGTTCTGGCCACAATCTCATCTGGCAATGGCGGAGCTGGTGCTGTTTTACCCCAGTCCAGTGTTTCAAGATAATCCCTTAAAAACTGCTTGTCAAAGCTGGGCTGGGGACCGCCGGGCCGGTACAGGTCTTTGGGCCAGAAACGGCTGGAATCAGGGGTCAGACACTCGTCAATTATAATCAGCCTACCCTCATAAACACCAAACTCAAATTTGGTATCGGCAATTATAATCCCTTTCTGATCGGCTATTTCACGGGCACGGCTGTAGATTTTCAGTGTAGCATCCCTGGCCTGCTCCGCCAGTTCTTTACCACAGACTTTAACCATCTCTTCAAAACTGATGTTCTCATCATGGCTACCCAGATCAGCCTTGGTTGAAGGGGTAAAGATCGGCTCTGCCAGACGGTCAGACTCCTGCAATCCCTCCGGCAGTCTGATACCGCAGATGGAACCGGTGGCCTTGTAATCCTTCCAGCCGGAACCGGAGACATAGCCCCGTACTATACACTCCGCCGCCAATGGTTCTGCTTTTTTAACCAGCATGGAGCGATCAGCCAGAAGTTCTGCATAGGGCTGGCATTCTGATGGATATTCCGACGGATCAGTGGAGATGATATGGTTGGGGATGATGTCCTCCATCTGATTGAACCAGAACTTTGAAATCTGGGTCAGCACCTTGCCCTTATCAGGAATCGGCTCATTCATAATCACATCAAAGGCAGAAATCCGGTCTGATGTGACCATCAGCAAGGTGTCACCAAGGTCGTAAATATCACGCACCTTGCCGCGATTAATCAGTTTGAGTCCTGGAAAATCAGTCTGCTTGACAGGTTGTGGCATTGGCCAATCTCCTTTTAGTTATTTGATGCCGTAAGGGCAGGGTTGATGACAATTTTGGCCTTGCTGCGAAGCTCCTTCAGCCACTCATTTAAAGCCTGATCCTGCCTGATCGGCAGCAGTCTGTTTTTAATCGCTTCCTTGTCTGCTTCAAAGTCAGCCTTGCTGGCTGAAATCCGTTGTTTCAGACTGATTGCATACCAACTGTCACCAACCAGAATCGGCTCATCCAGAACCGTGCCTGCTTCATGCAGATCAAACAGCTTCTCCATCAGGGCTGTGGAGCTGCCAATGCCTGGCAGTGTACCGGCCTGATCATAGCCAAAAGCCTGACTGGTTTGCAGCTTGAGACCAGTGGCCCCTGCTGACATAGCTTTCTGTGCCTCAATTGCCTTTTCCCTGGTTAGCTCGGCAGACTTTACTGCCCGTAACTGCTGTTCAACCTTGTCACGCACCTGGGCCAGAGGCAGCAATTCAGCCGGTTTCTTCTGGCTGACCTTAAACAGGTAAACTCCATTGGCTGTTTCAATCGGGCCGCCCAGCTCGCCCTGTTCCAGCTCAAAGGCTCTTTCAATTACTTTATTAACTGAAGCCAGAGGTGCAGGCACTGCGTTTTCAGTAAAAAGTCCGGTCTCGGACACCCTGGCCCCCAGTTTATCAGCCACCAGCTTCAGATCACCAGAACTGATATTCTGGAACAGGGCATCAGCCGCTTTTTCATACAAGGCTTTGGAAGCCTGATGATGGGCCTGGTCAACCTTCACCTTGTTCCTGACCTGTTCAAAGGGTCTTGGTGCGTTATCCTCATCCATGTAGAGATCCAGGTTGCGGCGGTAGAAAGTCTCAAGCTCTTCATCGGTGGCGTTTGATTTTGTCTCGGCAGGTCTGTTTTCCAGCACAAACCACTCCAGTGCCAACCTGGGATCAGTCATGAACTGCTCTGCATTCTGGTTCAGATATTCCTGCAATTGCTGGTCACTCAGCCTGATCTCAGCAGCAACATCAGCAGGGGAATAGACAACATAGGACATCACCAGTTTATCCTGCTCTTTGTGGAACTGCTTCAGGGCATCTTCATCACTGACAACAACCTTGTCTGTTACCGCCTTACGGGTTCTGTCAAGTAACAGTTCCCGTTTTTTTGTCTCCTCAAATTTTTCAGGTGTGATCCTGTTCATCTTGAGTGCCTGCTGATAAATACCAAAGTCAAAACGACCGTTTTCCTGAAAAACCGGCATTGCTGCAATGGCACTGGCGACATCTTCTTTAGAGACTGTTACCCCTACACTTTTGGCAGCGTTTGTTATCAGGACAGAATCAATCAGACGGTCAAGGGCCTGTTTACGCAGATCAAGCTGCTTTTCCATCTCTGCCGTAAACCCGTCTCCGAAAATCTGGCGATAGGTATCCACCAAGTTCTGGTAGGCATTCTGATAGGCTTCCGGGCTAATAATGGTGCGGTTTACCTTGGCAGCATAGCTACTGCCACCCCCTCCCATACCTTCCTCTCCCTTACCCCAGACCAGAAAGATTGTGCCGATGAAAGATAGTACGATGACTACAAAAACCAACTTGATTATTGCTGTTTCCTTTTTTTTGCGGATCAAATCCAGCATTACCTGAAACTCCTTTTATAGCGATTGGAATCTTGTTTGTGGAGCGTTGAATAATAGCCATCTGACATCATAAATGCAAGTTCTGAGTACTGAACAATACTGTGTATGATGAAGTGTATATGCAGATCAATCCATATTGTTAAAACGGTTAGGATCTGCGGCAGCATCAACACTGTAGTCTCCGGCAACCTCCAGTATTTCCAGTAGTTGCTGCCATTCCTGCTCTTTAAGAGGCACCGGACGCATCAATGTAGACGACCTCAGCTTTCTTGGGTTCTGAAGCCACTTTTTAAGCCGTTCCCTGCTCCAGGTCAGATTTTCGGGGTAGCTGGCAGGGTAATGGGCAGACAGCAGACCAGAAAGGTTGGGGCCGCTGATACCGGTGCCAACACCCCCCAGCTTCAAGGACAACAGCCTGTGGCAACCTCCGCAATGTTTACTGAACTGATCCGGCTGTTTGCTGTCGCCTGTCTCAAAATGAACAACCTGGTGAGGTTCTGCTGCCTGCCTGCCATGCCGGTAACCAGCCGCCAGAATGGCTGTAATCAGATCATCTCGGTCACGGTTTGAAAAGTGGAAGTCGGGCATATAGATGGCAGGTTTTTTGATTGCAACGGCTATCTCCTGCGGGTTACTGCCTTTAAGCAGCAGATCCAGATTAACGGAAAGCCTGTTGCCCCTGCCCTCCAGCAGATGGCAGCGTCGGCAGGCACTGTCATCGGCCAGCTTTCTGCCCCGTTTGGCCGATGCGGATCCTGGCATAGGGAAACCAGCATATCGAGCAGCAATAAAACCGGCATGAGCCAACTCCCTGCGGCTGGTACGGCTATTGCCCCTGTGGCAATCATGGCAACTGCCAGCTTCAGCATAATGGGCCGGATGACATTTAAGGCACCTGACCGGCTGCTTCTGACTGACACCTGCAAAGGCGGTTCCGTAGACCAGAACAAGCAGCAGGGTCAGAACGGCCAGATGAGAAGCCAATTTTCACCTCTGAAAAACAGACCGATGATGGTCAGGGTAACAACCGCAATAAATGCCAGAAACACAATCAAGGCCAGTATCCTGTGGCTGTTACCAAACCAGGCCGCCCTTGTTACTGGCTGGCGTTGCAGCCAGGGCAGGGCCAAAAATAGAATGGCGGACAGGATAACCGGATAGATCAGCCATAGTCGATAACTGACCAGCTCCTGTGTCCAGAGCAGAAACCAGGCTGATTTAACCGGATTGGGGGCATGGGAAATCTGGGCCTGCTGTTGCAGTGGAGCAGGGATAAGGGCTGCCAACAGCAGTATTATCGCCACACAGAACCAGAATGATCGCCTGATCAGACGATAAAATACCGGCGAGCTTTTAACGTAATCTTTATCAGTATCTTTCATAGGTATGGCAGCAACCCCTTCTGCTTACGTACTTTGTAAAAATGCAGCATACATAGCACAAACATCAGCAGAGGTATCAGGGCAATATGCAGAACATAAAAACGGACCAGCGACAGTGGCCCACCTACAACATCAGGAACCAGCAGTGCTGTGAGCCTGTTTCCAAATGGGACCGCTTCAAACAGGGTCATGCCGGTCTGGGTGGCCCAAAGGGCCAGTTGATCCATTGGCAGCAGATAGCCGGTGTATGCCTCAAACAGGGCCAGGCCAAGCAGGCAGCAGCCGATAATCCAGTTCATCTGGCGAGGAGGTGCAAAGGCACCAGTCAGCACAACCCGCATGGTATGCAGAAAGAGCAGAATCAGAAAACAGTGGGAAGAAAGACGGTGCAGACTGCGTAAATATTTACCGCCATAAACCGATTCTTCCAGAAAGATAATGGAGTCATAGGCTTGCGTTGCAGAAGGCTGGTAGTACAGCAGAAGCAGCAGACCGGAAACCGTCAGCAGCAGCAGGGTGGTGAAGGCAAGCCCTCCCAGACAGAAGCTGTAGTTGATGGTCAGGTTGTTCCGTAAAACAGCCCGCGGGAAAAGATGCTTAACAAAATCTTTGAACATTTGCGTTCAGCCCCTCACCACCAGCATTTCACCCTCCTGTTGCACCGCCAGACGTTGCAATGGACGTTCTGCCGGACCTGCCAGCACCTTTCCTGCCAGATCAAAGCGACTGCCATGACAGGGGCAGGTAATCTCCTTTGGTGTCACCACCACAGTGCAGCCAAGGTGTGTACAGACCAGACTCAGAGCGACAATCTGGCCTTCCTCACGCAGAAGGGCTATCCGTTCCTGTCGGCAAACCAGGGCACCACCCGCCGGAATATCCGCAAGAGGCACCTTCAGCAGCTCTGGCTGAACTGGCTTCCTTCTGGGCGACATGAACCGCCAGAACCCCGCTGCCAGCAACGGCAGTGCAATCAAGGTTGCGATGAAATTTCTTCTGGTCTGGATAGCTGCCTCCATTTTTCAACATAAAGCCGTTTGTACTGATTGGTTCTGATTGACATTTTACTGTAACGGGCCTGATCCATAAAACTGCCATTGGTCATCCGCTGACCAGACCGGTTCCAGAATGAGTATAACCCCAGACCATCCCTGGTCAGATCATAGATCCTCTTCTCAGGCGGTTCCAGCAGAAAGCGACGCTGATTATCATGGCAGCCATCACACATTACGGTACCCCTTTGTATGGTGTGTGGTGTAAAGGCACGCCATTCAGCCGCCAGCAGCCGGTTTTCAATCTGTCTGAACCAGCCGGTTCCGATCCGGCTGTAGTAGGCGATAAACTGCGGTCTGATCGGTGCAACCCTGCCCTGTGAGTTAAGGCCAAGTGGCGGCAGATCCTGACGTTTAAGGTAGCTGGATTTAATGTAACCCGGGCCGGCAATCTGCAAGGCATCAAACGGCTCTGGAATCTCCTTGCCGGTATAATGCAGGTAAAAGCTGCCGTATTCCTGGGCTGCCCAGGCAGCATGGCAGGCAACGCACTCCATTTTCTCCAGGTGGGCCGCAATGCGGTGTTCAATCACCCTGCTGTCCGGTGTATGGCAATCAGTGCATAAGCGGGCTGATTTCTTACCTGCCAACAGACTCTGCATGGTGTGGCAATCACCGCAGACCATCCCCCGCTGATGGTGAATATCCGGCAGCATTTTCAGAAAGGTTTCACCCTCAACCAGACTGCCCCGCTGGTAGCGGTCATGCTCATCCCGTGGGGCACGGCCCAGATAATCCCATCCCGTAAAATAGCCCTTATGGCAACGGCTGCATGTTTCTGAAGAAGGCCGGCTGATTTCATGGCCGGAACCGTGGCAATCACCACAACTTTGCAAATGGCACTGATTACAGTTTTTCTGCCAGAAGTTGCGATCAACCCGCCTGTAGCTGCGGTCAACAAAATCCTTTTCAGCCGTCCTGGTGGCCATTGGATGATTATAAATGGCCTGATAACCCTGGTGGCAGTTAAGGCAGCCTGATGAATTGTGGCTGCGGCTGGCCGGATTCTGAAACAGGCGATTGCCGCTTTTGTGGCAATTCTGGCAACTGTTGCCAACCTGGCCTGCGTGGGTACCGGAAATTACCAGATCGGCAGAATGGCACAGCCGACACTGATCTGCTGCAACCGGCAGACTGCTAATCAGGAGCAGACAGCAGGCGACGATGAAGCTTGTCATCCAGGTCACTATAATTTATCCTTTTTCGGTAAATAGGGTCTTTGGCAGAAGCATGGCAGATTATACAGGTGTTGGCTGCCAGGGTACGCTGCACCTCTTGGGTATTAAGGGGACGGCTGCCACTGCGGGTAATGGCAGAAAACGCCTCAACATCACCATCCGCCATAGTTACAAATCCATCCAGCGGTTTATGATCTGATCGCTCACAAAGCAAGGTTGCATTGATGCTGCGTCCCTCCACAACATGCTGCCCAAAGCCAAGAAAGGTCGGATCAGCATGGCATTCAGCACAGCCAACCGCCTTCTTGCCAACATTATGCCCAAAAAACGCTGCAAAACGTAGCTGGCGTTTCCCCTTGTAAAGGGCAACTTCGCCCTCTTTGCTGAGGCTGTCATCCTCCTCCACCACGGTAACAAAGGTCTGGCAGCCTGGTGTCACCGGAGAAATCTGCCCCTGCTGATTAAGGGCCAGGGGAAATGGATAAAGTGTACGGTAATCCTCTGTTTCTGAAAACTGCCCCTTAGTGGCTGCTCCCTTGATAAAATCAATATGGTAGCCGTTCTTGTCATACTGGGTGTGGCAGCCATAACACTGCACCACTGTACGGGAATGGCAACTGCTGCAAGCCAGCCTTTCGTGGCCCACAATGGTATGTTCCGCTGTGCCGGTAATAACTTTGGAGCGGAACAGACGACCGCTCTGCTTGGATTGCACCACCACATTGCCATCAACATGAAACACGTTTGAGAAAGGCCGCTGCTTTGTGGTCAGGATCATCTCCATCCCGGGCCGCATCTGCATTTTGTAAGAGCTGGATTCCCTGACAGGATCTTCATTCTCCCGCACAATCGCCCTGTATGCTGGTGATGCAGTTACAGACCCGTGGCAGCTTTCACAGCTAATCTCAAGCTGGCCGTGCATGTTCTGATAGGCATAACCATCCCCCATAAGCTCGCGGGATGTATGGCAGTCAATGCAATCCATACCGGCAGCAAAATGAACATCCGCTGCAATATGTGTAAAATTACGCTGGTCACTGCCCTTAATCGGGCCACGCTGGCTATTTTTTGTGGGCACCATGCCGTTATTGCCATCCATCAGCCCCTGGTAAGAGAGGGCAACCCTGCCGCTTCTGTGGTGGCACTGGTAGCAGGATTGCAGGCCAGGCAGGATGTGCATCCTGTGATTATCGCCGTGGGGTGATCTGCCCAGCATAGTACGATCGCCACCCCGATAAAGCCCGCCTTCACCATAGGGGAAGTGACAGGCTGCACAACCGGCAGGATTGCCAGCCCCGCTGGAAGGATCCTGATGACGGGCAACATGGCACCTGGCACAGAATTTACGAAACAACTCGCCGGAAAGATCATCAAGCTGGCTGACATCAACCTGCTGCAACTCCTTGCCAGATGGATCATACAGATCTGCTGACTGGCTGCCGTAACGTATGCCAGACTGCTCACCCTCCCAGGTGGCCTGAATCTGGTCAATCATACCGGCTGCTGTAAACATCTGGCTGCTCTGCATCCGCTCCAGATGTGAGCGATGGCACTTGCCGCAACCCATCTCCCAGCGGGCCGGATAGGATCGGTTTGAAAGGCCATAAATGCCACGATGGGCTTCCTGGACAGTCTTACCGGCAGGGTTGCCGCCATGACAGGAAACACAGCCAGAATGACTTGGCGAGGTATGCTCTATCCCACGGTGGCAGCCAAGGCAAGATTCTTCATTACTGGCACCGCCGGCACAGCCGGATAAAACCAGGCAGAAGAGCAGCAGTATTATATGATAAACGGTGATTAACATTCAGTTAAAGTATAACACAACTCCCCCGATATATGCAGCTACTCATCAACTAAGATATGTGACCTATATAGGGAAACTATACAAAAAAAGCCGGCGGTTTTAGCCGCCGGCATTACATGAAGGAGGGATTGTATCATCCCGTTACTGCTCTCTTTGCCCATTTTACCTGTTGCAGGCAAAGCAAAATGGGTTCAGTCCTACTTACCAGAGGTACTGATCTTGATGGTTTGCTTGTACTCTTTCCAGAGGAAAGGATCATCAGTCATAGTACCATACGGCAGATACCAGAGCTTGACTTCCAGATCAAGCGTATCACTGGCAATGCTGCTTACTTTCCTGCCATCTTTTTCTTCTGTTTTCATAGGGAAAAACATGTCGTACTTAACATGCTGGGTTTTAAGCGGGTGCAGGGCTGTATCTTCAACCAGGCCGCTCTTCTCGTATGGGCCACGACCCATCCGGTCACCTTTACCCAGTTGTTGGGGGATAGGCATAAATATTTTTTCTTCGTTGAATACTTCTTTTCCATCTTTATCTTTTGCTTTGACCGACAGAACCAGTCGGTTAGGAGTCGGTCAGCCATCAGGTATGCCGTGACCGGCGTTGTTTGTCAAGGCTACATCAACCGCAACCTTGGGTTTGATGGTGGTGTTATCACGCCAGTAAACTGCACTGGTGACTACCTTCATATCCACTGCTTTGTCAGACATAACCTTGGCACGGTAGCTCTGCATATCATGACCAAGTTTGCTCTCGTTCATGTGGCACTGCTGGCAAGTCTTGTTACCGCCATTAGGCACGTAGGAGAACAGATAGCTGCCATAGGCAGTGGCACACTGGGTTGGGTTATCCAGCTCAAAGTTCGGGCCAAGGCCGTGGCACTGACCACACATGATGGATTCGGACATAACCTCACCCTTGACCATCTTGGGGAACTTGTCATCTGGATGCTCGCCATTCTTGGAACCATACACGGTATCTTTCTGGGGATAGCCGTCTGTCCATTTGTGAATGACCGCATTACGGTTGTGGCAGATCAGACAGTTGATGTTAAGGGATGAAAGGGTTTCTACAGCTTTTTCTGCCTTTTCATCATCCTCATCCATCATTGCTTCCTGCCAGCCCTCGATGGTGTTCATTATTTCCTGGGCCACCTTGTCAGTTGCATCTGCAAGCTGCGGCAGGTGACACTTGGCACAACCCATCAAATGCTCAACCTTTACATCCTTCATACTCTTAACACCGGAATCTGGCCAATCCATAGTACCATTTATAATGGTAGTTTTGAAGGTGGCGGCTGTCCGGCCACTACCAAAGATTGAACGGGCGTGTAATGATCTGGCCCATTCATCGTGTGCATCCTGGTGGCAACCAATACATGATGTTGAATCGTACCGTTGCACCAGTTCTGCTATGCTGTTGGCCTTTGGTTGGGCGGCAAGAGATTTACCCTTGCCGCCAGCCTGGGCCGCCAGCACAGATACAGCTCCGACCAGAACTAAAAGTCCGGCCAGTACTGTTGTGCGTAGTCGGTTCATAATACAGACCTCCTGGTCTTAACAGCCTTGCATAGCGGCAGCAGCCCGCTTAACATCAACCGTATCGCCAGCCTTCAGATCGCCAGCATTAGGTGCCTGGATAGTAAAGTTACCACCATCTACCTCGGTAATTTTTGCTGCTTTACCGTTCAGCGTTACCTTTGCACCTTTCTTGAATTTTGCATCGGCACCCAGATCAACTACAGCAGCACCATCAGCAACGGAAACAACCTTGCCTTCGGCTGCAAATGCAGCGGTGGCTGCAAACAGGGAAAGTGCAAACAGGGTAATGATCTTCTTCATGATGTTTCTCCTTTTATAGGTAATTTTAACATCCACAATGGATGTTTTTTGCGTCATTGACGCAAACTAAACTCACTTAAACAGAATTCAATAACCTGCATCCACCGGGGCTGCCCAGCGGAGCTTGATATTTGCAGGGTCTTTATCTTCATTAACAGCTTTTTTTGCCCCTTCTTTAACCGGTTCAACATTTGTCAGATCGGGTGTTATCTGTCGGGCCGGTGCAGTTGCAGGGGCAGCAGCAGATGTTGCTGTCTGATCAGCTCGGCCTGGTTTGAAACTGACTGATTCCACCGGATCGTCCGGCTGTTCAATCCGCAGGGTCTGAACCTTGCCAGAACGGTGGGTAATTACTATTTCATCCACTGCAACAGCAATACAGGCAGTGGCACATACCATACTGACTGTCAGACAAACAATACCGGCTCTGTTCATTGTGCGTCTCCAGGCTGATAAACTTCAGGGAGCAAGTCAGATGACCCGCTCCCTGAAGTGACAGCAGATACTGAACTACTGATCAGAAAATCACCTGCAACTGGGTTACAAAGGTATTGAAATCCTTGGTGCGGGTTGAGTTACCACCCTTAATATCCGCAAAGGTTCCTTCTTTGTCAAACATGGTCATACCATATTCCATGGTCAGTTTCAGGTTCTGACCCCAGATATAGTAGTTGGCACCAATGCCTGCCCAGTCAACACGCTGGTTGTAAATGTTGTTCAGGTTGGCAAACTTCCACTGCTCATAACGGCCAAAGAACTGGAGCGGCAGGTTAGGCAGCATGTAGCCAGCCTTGGCATACCAGCCGTTCTTCTCACCATTAAGGCCGTAGCTCTTTGAATCAGGATCGGCACTGTTATAGGCGTTATCCAGCTTATACCTTGCATAGGCACCGGAAACAGTGAATGTACCAACATCCTTGACCGGATACTCAAAGTAACCGTCAACTGTCCAGGCGTAGTAATCTTTTTTGCCGCTACGTGTAGCTATATTACTATACACAGCATCTGGCTCGTACTGAACAGCAGCACCAATGGTCAGAACCTTTTTCTTGCCAAGGTAGGTACCTTTGTAGCCAAAATCAGACTCTGCATCCAACAGAGACATGTGTACACGACCGCCATAGCGGAAGCTGGATTTTGGTGATGTTTCACCACTGGTTGACTTGCGGCCTTCCATCACATCCACACGATACTGAATAATATCATCCATCAGGTTACCCCAGACCGTGACACCCATATCGCGGGTAGGGTTGCTGCCCAACAGCGGGGCGGTCAGGAAGAGGGAGCGATCCAGGGTAAGTGGCATCTCGCAGGCTTCCAGATTTTCACGGGTAAAGCTGTACTTGTACTTACCAACGTTCAGCTTGAAGGCATCGTGGAAGTTAAAGCGGAAAACCGCATCCAGCATACTGAACTGAGGATCTGTAGGATTCTTGTTGACACCCAGGGTATTCATGCTGCTCTGATCGGCAAACTCTGTCTGCACATACAGGCTGAACATATCACCATAGGCACCCATTAAAGCCAGGCGGTTACGACGGAAGTTAAAGTTGGTAGTGGTGCTGTTATCGTTAGTACCAGAACCGCTATCACGGACAGAAACCTGGAACTGACCTTTATAATCCAGTTGCAGGATACCCTGATCTTCAGGGCCAAAGACCATCTGCGGGCCGGCAAAGGCCGGAGCAGCAAGACCCAACATAAGGGCGGCTGATGCACTTATTTTACCGATTTTATTCATACTGGGTTTCTCCTTTTATTTAATTATGATGCTTCTGTGTGTTTAATCAGCAACCTGGGGCAGCAGAACCACCGCCGGTTGATCCACCACCAGTACCAGAAGACTTCTTCATATACTGAAGGTCCTCTTGCAGGATCTGGTTCATAACAGGGTTAGCAGGACTAAGGTCAATGTTTGCTATCCCGTCAAAATAAGCTGAATCAGTGCTGGACATAGTACCAACCATTCTTGGATTAGTTGTGCTGTTAAAGGCCCACTGTGCAATAGAGTCAACTTTGGAAGCGGCAGAACCTGGGAAACTTGCTTCCAGAGCTGCTTCCAGAGCTGCTTCTGTATATTTGCTCCACTGCGTGTTAGAGCCATCATACATTGCTGCATAACCTGCCGGACGCTTCAGTACTGCATCAAAAAGAACAAAGGTTGGGGAAGCACTTGTGGATGTGCCACACATTGCAATTGTCCTTTTGCCTGATGCCAGACGGGCATCTGTATCGTCACCATCAACAACTGCCAGATTTGCCAGTTTAGCTAAAAAGGTAGCTTCATCAGGATAAACAAAGTTTTTGGTTGCATCGCCATTCAGACGGGTCAGGAACATGGTGGCATTTTGCAGGCGAATGGCGTTTGTCATGTAAGGAGATGTTGCAGCACCCCTTACTTCAACAAGCTGCCAGTTATCCTTTAAAGCAGGATTAGCAATCAGCTCATCTACTTTAACGATCATATCACCTACCGAGTAGCGAACTTCAGAAGCAAGTCTTGCATTCTGGCTAACGCTGTAGGTTGACGCAGTGTACTTCTCAATCGCAGCATTTGACAGTTGGTAGCCTGCTGCAACCCAAGCATCATCGCCACCATTAAGAATCTTTATCCTGTCTCTGCTGAATCCCCAATACCTGAGATCCCAATAAACCAGTGACTGGTTATAAATGCTGGAGTTACTAGGCAGGCTGATTACGATTGTAGTATTATTATCAATGCCCAAACGCTGAATAACGCTATCCATCAATGCACCACTGGGCATCATGCTGCCGGCAGTTCCCAACCCTTCCATACGGTTTTGAGCTGTTTCATCTGTACCCCAACGAACAGCACCAGGAATATGTCCTTTACCAGTCCAGTCAGCAACAGTGGACGGAGACACAACCACAACCCGGTCTGCATTGATAGCGGACTTGCTTGCACCTTCACTGGCTTTGGCAGCAGCCATAGGGGCGTTAAGTTTGCCCTCATCAATCCATTGCTGCAATGTATCAGCATCGATTACAGGCGGTGCATTGGTTGTGGTTACTTTTGGAAAGTCGTAACTACCGTTACCAGTACTGTCACTGCCACCGCAGCCTCCCAATACCAGCATTGCGGTCATCATCAGACCTACCAGGCTGAACAGCATACTTCTTCTTGTCAAAATTAAACGTTGCATCAAAAAGTCTACCTCCTCTTTTTTTGGGCCCTTGGCCATTTGGTACTACTTACCGCTTAAATGCTAACCTGCAATAAACTTTATGTTCAGAATATCAATATTGGTGCCCGATTCTGACCACTATCAAGACCTTGAATCTCTACCACAGGTAGCATACACCCGGACAACGAATATTTTTCCTGGCTCTATTCCAAACAGGAAAGCCTGTTTTACCGTTTTCCAGGTTTCTGCGTAATCAGCAACCACCACCTGCCGAAGCACCACCGCCACCACCGCCACTACCTGCAACCACACTACGATAGGCACGGTCTTCGTCCTCAAGCTGGTTGCCGTTAGCAAAGCTTGGTTCTACCACATAAACACGATTGGCATACTGCACAACTGCCGGAGCAGGAGTCTTATCCACAGTATAGATCAGGTTAGCCATCAGATCTGTAGTATCCCAGATGGAACCAACAGCCAGTTGACCACCTGCATTACCGTTTGTACCAACCTTGTCTTTTGAAACCAGCAGGTTCCATTGACCGTAGGAACCATCATACCACTGCACATCAACTTTAGAGTCGTAATAGGCTATGCCGTCCAGTGCGAAATACGCCTGCGAGGCATTGTTACCGGCACGGCACATGGTTATGAAGATTTTTGTTGCATCACGGTTAGCGTCGCCAATAACAGTTGTATTGTCTGGAGCAACAGCTTCACTGATGCGAGCTTTGATAGTGTCGGCATCCTGGAAGGTCACACCACTTATGATGCCAGCGAGTGGAAAGCGATAGGAATCTTTAATTGCACCTTCCATTGGGGTATTACCAGTATCAATCAGGTCAGTTGTGCTTGTTACTTGTGATGCCGGACGAACAGTATCCAGTACCACAACATTGTTGGGGTTGCCGTTAACTATGTCTTTCACATAATTAATCATCTCTGCGAGAGAAGTCCGCATAGCGGTGTTTACACGTGTGGAGTTAGCAGCAGGAGCAACAGCAAAGCTGGATGCTGTAATTTTAGGAACAGCCTTTGTAAACTCATACCCTGCTGTTGTCCATGCGGCATTACCACCCTGTAGTACTTTGATCCGCTTCTTGTCAAAGCCCCAATAACGTAAGGTCGCATAGGCTCTGGTCAGGTTCAGAGCACCGGAGGCAGTTGTCAATACAATAGTTGTCTTATCCGTAATGCCGGCTGCCTGAACCAGCGCATCAATGGTTTTTCCTGTACAAACCATAGAACCTGTTACATTAAACGGCCCTTCTGCACGGGCATTGTCCATAAATGCAGCAGAACCTGCTGCAATGTTCTGTGCACCTGGAATATGGCCATTATCATAGGTAGCACTGTTGCCAATATCCAGAATCACAACTCGGTCAGAATTTGCAAAGTCTGCATTCACCTTGCCTTCATCCATCCAGGCTTTCAGTTCATCTGCTGTTACAAGTGCATTACCGCTAATGGTGGTGGTTGTTGTAACCACCTGATTTGTTGGGTCTTTATAACTCCCATTACCCGTGCTGTCGCTGCCACCGCAACCCCAGATGGTCAGCATGGTGGTTAGCATCAAACCAACCAGGCTGAAAAGCATACTTCTTCTTGTCATTAAGAAACGTTGCCTCATAAAATCCACCCCCTGTTTGTTTTGGCCCTGGGCCATTTGATTTTACTGCTTACAGCAAAATACTGTTGGCTTACATCTGTGCAAAAACTGACACTTGTGCCCGATTCTGACCACCATCATGCTTGGCTTTATACTATAGATAGTGTATACATTAGCAACGAATGTTTTTCTTGACCGCATTCCAAACCGGAACAGGTAATATCTGGATATTTGAATAGATCAGGGGGACACGCTTTATGGATCTGGAACTACTTAAAAGTCTGTTGGCTGTTGCAGAAACCGGTTCTTTCTCCCGTGCCGGAACAGAGTTGTGTGTCAGTCAGTCAGCAGTATCCAAACGGATTAAACTGCTGGAGGAAATGCTGGGACATCAGCTTCTTGATCGCTCTGGTTCGGTTTTAAAACTGACTGAAGCCGGTCAGATTGTAGAGCGTAATGCACGTGCCTCACTTGAAATCCGCCTTAAATGCCTCTCGGAACTGTCTGCACTTAAACAGCATAAGAAAATCGAATTCCGCTGTACCCCTTCTTACGGGGTTTCCTGTCTTCCGCGGGTTACCAAAGCCCTGATGGAACAACGACCAGATATAACCAGCTATGCTGTTTCCCTTGGCAGCCTGGAAAGTATCAGCAAAGCTCTGGCTGATGGCAGTTGCCAGTTGGCAGTGGTGGAACATTGTGACCTGATGCCGGTTGAAAGCAGCTATCTGCTGCACAGACTTAATAAAGATCTGCTGGTACTGGTGGCATCACCTGCCCTGGGGCTTGATACCACAAAGCTATCCATAGAAGGACTGTTTAAACATACCCTTTACATCCGCTCCAGCGGATGTTGCTCCCGCTTGCTGCTGGAAACAAAACTTAAACAGCATGGCTACAGCCTGGAAAATTTCAGCAAGGTGTTGGTAAGTGATGACCTGAATGTAATTTTAAGTGCTTTACGTTCTGGTCTTGGGGTGGGGTATCTGGCCCAGGATGTTGTGAAGACAGAGCTTGCAAACGGCAATCTTGTTAAACTGCAACTACCTGGTTTTTATCAGTATATCCAACGCAGTCTGCTGGCAGGGGCTGGCTTTGTAGCTACAGATGAATCAAATGACCTTATAAAAATAATCCGGCAAGTTGCAGAAGAACCTGTT